>NZ_JABAED010000055.1:0-12130 GCF_023701875.1 Rahnella sp. CG8 | reverse complement strand
TCCTCGCGCGGCGCAAAAATGAAGGCCACCCACCTGGTTCCCTTGTCACAACAGGCGATCCGGGTTCTCCGGGAAATACGCGCTCTTTCCGGTGAGTTGCCCTTGCTTTTTCCCGGTGATCACTCACCGTACAAACCTATGAGCGAAAATACCATCAATAAGGCCCTGCGCACGATGGGATACGGCACAACAGAGATTTGTGGTCATGGATTTCGAACGATGGCCTGTAGCGCCCTGGTTGAGTCCGGGCGCTGGTCAAGGGATGCGGTAGAGCGCCAGATGAGCCATCAAGAGCGTAACAGTGTCAGGGCCGCTTATATTCACAAAGCTGAACATCTGGAGGAGCGGCAGCAAATGATGCAGTGGTGGGCCGATTATCTGAATGCCAACCTTGACAGTTTTGTCAGTCCGTGGCGTTTTCAGAATAACAGTGATGCCGACAGCTTAACCGCTAAGATAATTTGAATACGTTTTAATGAATGTGCATGGCTAATTATTGCCATCCTTTTCTGGCGAAATCGCAGCTTATCTAGTGATGAATTCAGTACGTTTGACCCGGCTTCGCCGAAAAGTGAACATCAGCGTTAATTCAATGAGGCAAATGAAAACGCTCGGGTTGCGACGAAAAGAGATTGGGCCCACAGGCGACATTCCCGGTGACGGACAGGCGACAGGCTAAACGGAGTACAAACTTCCCGAGACGCCACCGGAAATGCCAGGGCAAGTTTGTACCTTAAATACCATCTGACATGCAAGTACTGAGGGTGAGTATGCTAAAACTGGAGCCTGTTCACCACACATGTACACCGGCCGGTGCAGGTATTCTTCTTCAGGACCGCGTCACCAGGGAAAGACCTGTACCGCTACCATCGGGTCGCCGTTCGGGCTACCGAGATCTTCGATTGGCACAGCTAACCCCTTCCACATCATCCAGAAACCCCGCCACGATCTTCCGGCTTTCTCCAAGGTTATGCAGCTTTTCATCCAGCTTATCGACCTCGTGGCGCAACGCGGCCCGGACTTCCCTGCACGGTTCAAATCGTGGCAGGCTGTCCAGAATGCAGGGCAGCAGGATACGGATGGTTTCGATCTTCAAACCCGCTGCACTCAGCATGCGAATGCGCTGAGCGGCCTGTATTTGGGCAGCGCCGTAGTCACGGTAGCCTGATTCTTTACGCTCTGGTTGGAGTAAGCCTGCCTGTTCGTAGTAACGCAACATCCGCTCACTGACGCCAGTAAGGCGAGCTAATTCGCCAATGCGCATGACACACCTCTGCATTTTTTTCTTGACCTTAACAGTACTGTCAAAGTTTACCCTCAGTTTTTCTTTGATGAAAGCGAGGTGTTACATCATGGCGGTGATCGCAATAGATGGCGCAAAAGTCTCTTACAGGGTCGATGGAGACGGCCCCGGACTGGTGCTGGTGCATGGCACGGGAGGTAACGGGGAAAGCAACTGGGGGCATTTAGTGGCGCGGTTGGTACCGTACTGGAAGGTTGTGCGACCGGATTATTCGGGGTCTGGCGAGACGGCGGATGATGGTCAACCCCTGACCGTTCAAGCCCTGGCCGCCCAAGTGGTCGCGGCAGCCCGGGCTGCGGATGCCACACCGTTCGATCTGGTCGGGTTTTCACTGGGCGCGAGCCTGGCGGCATACATCGCAGCGGAATATCCAGACGATGTACGAGCTGTCGTACTGCTGGCGGGATTCGCATCAGGAGAAGACGGGCGTATGCAACTGGAGTTCGGCCTGTGGCGAGATCTGATCCGTAATGATCGCAAAGCAATGGCCCGTATGGTGTTGCTCACCGGCTTCAGCCCGGCTTTCGTTACCGGTCTCAGTCCCTGGCAAATCGAGGAAAACATCAACGCCATCATCACAGGCAATCAGTGGGAAGGCATGGCGCGTCAGGTCGAGCTTAACCTCACCCTGAATGTGAGTAACCAGATCAAGCGTATTGCCAAACCCACGCTGGTGATAGGCTGCACACAAGACCACATGGTGCCGCCAGACCATGCACGGACGTTGGCCGGGGCGATTGCAGGTGCGCGCTACGCCGAACTGGACAGTGGGCACCTGGCGCCGCTGGAGCGCCCCGATGAGTTCGTTCAATTAGTCACGACATTTCTGCGTGATGGGGGACGGTGAATGTCCCGGCTAATGATCCTGATGCTGGGGCCTTCGTCGCACAAACCACCGAATACTTGCCCATCGGTTTATTGTCGCAAATTGCTGCCAGCCTGGACGTTTCGGAAACCAGAACCGGAACCCTGGTGACGGGGTATGCCTGGATCGCTGCAATTACGGCGATACCGTTCACGCTGGCAACCCAACGAATTCCCCGGCGCACGCTATTTCTGGGTTTGCTGGGGATCATTTCGCTGACCAATGGAATGGCTGCGTTAACTCCGACCTTTCCACTACTGATAATGTTGCGTTTAATCACTGCCCTGACGCACGGCGTATTCTGGTCGATCATTGCCGCCTACGCGGTTCGCCTGTACCCTGACATACCCGCCAGTCGTGCGACGGCCTGGGTGCTGGGCGGTATCTCGCTGGCCCTGGTCGCAGGTGTTCCGGCAGCGACCGCCGTAGGCCACTGGATGGGCTGGCGTGTTTCCTTTTCTGCTTATGCCACACTGGGGGGCGCGGCATTGTGGCTTGGTTACAGATTTTTGCCTGTAAGCCGGGACATTTCTGCATCAACCTTTGTGTGCGGTTTACCGCGGGGACCGGCAAGTCTTTATGTCACCGTCCTGGTTACCGTGTTGGCAGTGACAACCCATTTCGTTGGATATACCTATGTGGTACCCATCCTGACCAAAACTGTTCATCTTCCGGAAAACCGCCATGCGATTATATTGATGGTTTTCGGTGTCGCCGGTGTCGTGGCGACATGGCTGGCAGGCTGGTTGGCCCTGAGGCCATTTATTCTGGCATTGATCGCAACATTTGGCGTGGTTGCCAGCCAGGCCACCCTACTGTTGACGGGGACGACTGGATGGGTTTGGCTGGCAATGCCGTTATGGGGGGCATCCGTCGCTATCTTGATTGTGGGATTACAAAGCTGGGTCATCGAAATGGCGCCAAACCAGCCTGATGCAGCGTCATCGCTGTATGTTGCCGCCTTCAATTTTGGCATTGGTAGCGGCGCGTTAGTCGGCGGGATCATCCTTTCCCAGAATGGGAGTGCAGCGGTATTGATGGCGGGTTTCAGCCTGGGTGTAATAGCGTTGCTCAGCTTCCTGATTTTGTGGCAAATACAGCGATAAATGAGAATGACAATTCAAATAATTAACCCAATCGTCATCTTAGCGTGGCGCTATGCGTTACCGGAGTAAGAACGAAATACAAAAACAGTGATACACTCGATACAGCCTATAAATTTTCCACCGGCTAAACTCTTCCATCGAGATCGTTATTCACACGCCAGAATGCGCGCTCATTTTTTGTTGGAATAACCTCGTTCTTAAACATACTGCCATTGCATGCATGGCACTCCAACAGACTCAAAATCAGGTCGGAGAGCCATACGGATAAAATTCTTACCTGCCCCAAGCTCTTTTCCTTCCCTGACATTGGCGAAATGGATATCGCGGAGATCGAAACCCACCATCTGGCGCAGCTTATCAAGGCCATAGACGACAAAGGCGTTTATGACATGGCCGGGAGAACCCTTTTTCTGACATTCTTCATCAAGAAGTCAATAAACACTCTGGCTTTGGCATCTGATCAAGCATAACCCGGCATCGGATTTAGCCGGGGCGATTATGCTGCGGGAAAAAAATCATTATCCTGCACTTCCCTCTTGAACGACTGCCTGAACTGCTGGACCGCATTGACAATTATCTGGGCCGGGCATTAACCCGATTAGCCGTAGTGTTCAACCTGCTGTTTTTTGTTCATTCCAGTGAATTGCGCTTTGCCCGCTGAGAAGAAATTGATTTCAAAGAGGCGCTCTGGACACGGCCTGCACAGCGAGAGCCGCTGGCGAGTGTCAGGTACTTTTCACGCGGCGCAAAAAATGAAAGCAGTCCGGATGCAGAACGTATTTATCGAGCGATTTAACAAAACGCTGCGAACAGAAATACTCAATATGTACCTATTCCGGACACTATCTGAAGTCCGTGACTAACAGAAAACTGGCGTTCAGAATATAATGAGTAACGTCAGCATAATTCACTTGGCGATATGCCACCTGTCATCTATGCGAGGCAAAAACTGGCCGGAGATCCTCATTGACGGTGGTACTAAAAACCAAAGGGACTACATTTTAATCTGCCGGAGAGTTATGTCCAGCACCCGCCGTCTGGTTGTATGGCGGGTACTGAAACGACGGACCGAGGGAGGGGATTATGCGTGTTCGATCTGGCCGGTAAAACGGTTACGCAGATCACGGCGGGCGAGTTCGGCTACCCAGAAACAGAACATATGGCCGGTAATTTCAGAAAAATGCTCCGCCAGCGGCTGGTTCCATGGGGCGGGTACAGTGCCGAACAAGGGTAATATAACCACGTGAAAGGCGAACCAGACTACCAGTCCATAGATGGCGCCCTGCCACAGTTTTACGCCCGGTTTGAATTCGGCGATGATGCAATACAACATGGCGAAGGTAATCGAAAAGCCAAAATGCATAATAAAGCTGATTATGGGGCGAAGGCTGCCATTATACAAATAGGTGGTGTGGGTAAAATCGAAAGTAAATCCGAGTTGTTGCAGTATTTCCTGCGGGGGATTAATCAGGTCCCGTGCCGCGGTGCGCGGTGGAAAAGGGATTTCCCAACCAAACTTAGTAATGGCGCAAATCGCGCCGGCAATCAGGCCAAGCAATATGGCGAGAATGATTTTATCCTTGGTAGTTACACACTTCATCATAGCTATTCCTTATAGAGCCACTGATTGGATCGGTCCGGTCCCCACCAGTTTACCCCTTTTGTCGGCCATGAACACGCTTTAGCTGAAAGGATTCAGCTACAGCATATTAACCAATTACAAACCACCGACTATCCCGCGCGCCTCATTACTTCGAGGAGGTTAGCGACCGATACCGGTAGCCTGCGTCACTTAAGGCACGAGCACAATCTTGCCAACGGTACGCCGGCTCTCCTGCAAGACATGCGCCTGTGCAAGCTGATCTAGCGACAGCCAGTGTGATACTGCGGGCTGTACCAGGCCCCGAGCGAGTAGGTCGGCAACTGCTGCCATGTCCTCGCCATCCGAGTGCATTAGCACGAAGTGAAATTGCACACCGTGGGCAGCGGCAGCTTCGGCCAGTTCATGCCGCTGCCCCGGTAGAATACTGACCAGTGTTCCGCCTTTGCGTAACAGCCCGAGCGAAGCCCGTGTCGCTTCGCCGCCCACGGTGTCAAGCACGAAATCGAAATCCCTCGGATAGGACGACCATGCCTCAACGCGGTAGTCGATGTGATGGGCGGCTCCCAGCGAAAGCACGAACTCCCTGTTGGCCGCTGACGATGTGCCCGTAACCTGTGCGCCGAAGGCACGGGCGATTTGCACGGCCATGTGCCCTACACCGCCCGAGGCCCCATGCACAAGCACCTTGTCGCCCGGCCCGAGCCTGCGCGTGGTCAGCGCCTGCCAGGCCGTCAGGCCTGTCATGGACGCAGCAGCGGCATCCTTGTGCGAGACATTCTCAGGCTTACGCGCCAGATGTCCCGATGGCACGGCAGCGTACTCGGCATGGGCGTGGCCCAGGCCGGGAAACCCCACCGATCCGAACACGGTGTCGCCAGGCTTCCAGTCTTCGACGCCCGTCCCGCACACCACCACCGTGCCGGACAAGTCCCATCCCAGGATCATGGGGGGCGTCACCTGCGTGAAATTGGCGGCTCCCTGTCCTTGACGTGTCTTCACATCAATGGGGTTGATGCTGGATGCGGCAATCTTGACCAGAACTTCACCCTGCTGTGGACGAGGAATGGGTAAATCCTGCAGTTGCAGGTTCTCCACACCACCAAATTGAGTAAGCACCATCGCACGCATGAGTTTTCCTTGGTTTGTTGGAACTTCAGGGTACGTCATAGATAAAATAGTGTAGGCCGCTGCGAAACCCCAGAGTTTCGCTACAACGTTCAATTCACCTATCCCATCATGGCCTTGCCGTCAAAAGCGGCTGACTCGCGAGAGGTCGGATACATTTACGCAAACTGATTCGGTCAAAGGCGAACTTGCAAAACAGGGGCGAACCATACATTTTTTGTTTTGCCGTATTCAACCGTCTCCTTGAGGATCTCGGCTTCCATGGTTTTCTTACCCAGGAGACGCTGGAGTTCGCGGATCTGTTTCATGGCACTGTTTAACTCAGAAGCCGGCACAACCTCTTCGCCGGCAGAGACCGCCGTCAGGCTACCATCCTGGTATTGCTTACGCCATTTAAAGACCTGATTGGCATTGACATTATGACGACGAGCGACAAAAGAAACGGAGCTTCCTGGCTGGAAGGTCTCCTGAACAATGGCGATCTTTTCCTGCGGAGTGCGGCGGCGACGTCGCTCTGGCTCAGTAAGAACAGTACCCATGATTTCACTTTGACTAGGCTTAAACATAGCTTTAAGACTACCTCGTATTTTAAGCGGGTCAAAGTGTCTGGATCATTAGGGGGCTAATACATAACATCACTCGCACTTGTTCGCCATTTATCTAATAGACGACGAGGATCACTAACCATCAAGGCTTAGCTTAATGAAAACCGCACTAATACTGATCGACGTTCAACGTGATGTGTTGCGGGGAGTCGGTATCCCGGCGCGACAGCCCCTGATAGATCATTATTTTGAACTGACGATGCAACGCCTCCGGCAGGTGAAGGATCGGGCTAGCGCGGCCGGTATCCCTGTGATTCTCATTCAACATGCTGGAATCGAAGGACATCGCCTGGCGCAAGGAAGTGAAGGTTGGCGAATCCATCAGGCACTTCAGGTTGATGATAACGATCGCGTTATCAGTAAAACTACCAGCGATGCCTTTTACCATACCGAGCTTCGGTCGGTTCTAACATCCATAGCAGTAACGCATCTGGTGGTCGGAGGCTTCCTATCACAATATTGCGTGGATTTGTCGGTACGCCGCGCCGTGGCGCTGGGGTTTGATGTGACGCTGATTGGGGATGGTCATTCCACCTGCGACGAAAGCGGCCTGTCTTTTGAACAAATCATTGCGCACCATAATAATATTCTACCGGTGCTGAAATTAGACGGACATGGCGTTACAGTTCAGTCAGCTGATTCGATAAATTTTTTTAAATAATGCCTGCCAACGATGTTTGAACTTCTTGCTCAGAGCCTCAGAGCAAGAAGTTAATTGAGGAAAATCACATAGGCCCATCGCAACGGTTTATGCTGTAGTTCACCAGCCTTACCGGGAGACCCTTGATTTCCTCAGTTATCGGTGCTGTTGGTTCTTTTCGCATGCCACAGCGCAACATGACTTTCTCTGAAGCGACATTATTGTCATAACAGCGAGCATGAATCTGCTCAAGCCCAAGCTGTCTGAAACCGTAACGAAGTAACGCCTGCACCGCTTCAGTACAATACCCTTTTCCCCAGTATGCCACGCCTAGCCAGTAACCTAATTGGGGTCTTTCATTTTCGGGCAATCTGAGGTTGACGACACCTATTAATTTCGCCGATTCGCTCAATGTTATCGCCAGGCTGATAGCTTGCCCCGCTTGCATGGCATTTATAGCGCGGTTGACCCAGTTAACGCTCTGTTGGTGGCTAAAGGGGGTGGTGAAACTGGTAGTCCATATCGCGACGCGGGGATCGCCTGCCAGTTGCTGTATCGCCTGTGCATCCTCAAGTACCAGGGGACGCAGTATTAGCCTGTCTGTGGATAAAATCGGAGCAGTCATGGCAAAATCGGTTCTGTTAAAGGGCTAAACTTTTACCGCCAGATTAAGAGAAAAATACGGGGGTAGGCAATATTTTGCAGTAAATCATGCGTTTTACGGCGATGAGTTTTATTCAGATCAGCCGGCAGCAAAGCGTTGCGTGATCCCACCACGGGTTTTCACTGACCGAGGTTTTAAACACTATAAAGCCGCTGGCGGCCAGTTCATCTGTCAGCCGCGGCAAAGGCATCAGTGTCCGCCAGGGCTGCCCTTGACGCATTAACTGATGCTTTTCTGCGTGATAGTGCTGGCGATCCTCCGGTCTTTTCGGCTGGCCGCACATGCTGCTGACGATAAACACCCCATTTGGTTTCAGGATGCGCTTAATTTTCCGGTAGCAGCGCTGTCGCTGGTCTCCGATCAAGCAGTGCAGGCAACTACCGTCAAAGACCAGGTCAAATTGGTGATCGTGATACATGCCCAGAGTACATACGTCACCTTGCTGGAAATCAGCGGCTAAGCCGGCAGCGGAAAAGGTTTCCTGTGCCCAGCCGATGGCGGTAGGAGAAATATCGACCCCATAAACTTGATAGCCCGCGCGCGCCATAAATAACGACGCCATGGCACCATTACCGCATCCCAGTTCCAGACATACGCTACCGGCGGCCGGCAACACTTGGTCATCCTTCAGTGATTGCAGGGTAGCGGTCAGTTTTCGCCAAGCACGGTCATAACCCTCTCCAGTCCAGGCCTGTTGACCGGTCTGTTTGAGTTGCTGATAACACCGATCATAAATATTCATCGTCGATAAAAGCCTCTAACTTTCGCCGCCGTTGGTGCTAACGGCAATACCTACTCTTTTCATTCGAGCCGTTTGACGATTGGCTAACTTTGCGTGCCGTCAAACCCGAACACTGTTTCTGAGTTACACGGCCTTGTGGAGAACGCAATGATGGCAACGCCCTCGGATAGTGGTTTGGCAATGTATCGTTCTAGCGAAGCTATTTTCGGCGGATCTTTTCGCGCTTGCCAGAAAAATTTTGGGTATCAGCTAGCAGCGACGAAGTAGAGTTTATCGATCCATGCCAGGGTCATCAGCCCGATGACTGCCAAGGAAAAACCAGCATCGCATAAGGTGTGTATACCCGTTGCGTATTGGACGTCGTTTCCCGATATACACAGCATGTCTCCGCTCACCAGAATGCACCATATCCTTAACGAGATGCTGACAAGTCTGAAATTGCTATATTTCATACTATTTTCTCGCCATCACTTTTCGTCACCTACAGCGGTTGAAAAAAGCTTTTGGAGTAACTCTATACGAGCGATTTATTGCAGGAAAGCCCTTTCCAGTCGGTAGCGGATCCATTCAGACACCTGTTCGGTGCTAAGCCGATCATAAAAATCTATCGCTGGGTAATAGGTTTAAGGCTTTTAAACTCATGCCCGCATGAATTTAAAAGTGGCGTGAGGCGAGTAAATTCAATTTCGAAGAAATTGCTAATGTGCATCGCTTCAGGTTTTCTTTCAAAACAGTTGCACCATGCATTTAAATATTTTTCTGGATCTCTTCTGAAAATATTGAAATAGACAAATGATCCCGTTCTAAAGATTATGAATGTAGTGTTTTGCTTATCAGGTTAAGCATTAAAACCACCATCAATATCTATCACAGATCCAGTAATATTATTTCCTCCCGGGCCAGCTAAATGTAGTACCATAGCCGCAATATCTTCAGGACGTCCATAGGCAGGTAATGCCAAGGATTGAAGTGTTTTTACAGCTTTTGGACTGTTCGCCGGATTCATATCTGTATCAGTAGGGCCAGGTTGAATCAAATTCACGGTAATACGGCGCGGACCGAGATCATGAGCTAACCCTTTCGTGAGTCCCACTAAGGCCGACTTGCTCATTGAATAGAGACTGATCCCTGCTCTACCTGCACGCGGGGCCAAGCAACTGCCTATGGAAATGATCCTTCCACCGTCCGGAAGATGCCTTGCCGCTTGCCATGAAGCAGCGAAAACGGCACGAATATTTATTGATACAGTTTGATCAAAATCATCCATTGATAATTGATGAAGTTTTCCTGTTGCAAAAAGCCCTGCATTATTAACCAAAATGTCTAATTGACCTAATAAAAACACTGTTTGTTCTACGGCCAAAATGATATTTTTCACATCAACTGAATCAGCGGGGATAGCGATAGCATGCCCACCAAGATCTGATATTTCTTTAACGAGTTTTTCTGCATTTATTTTTGATTTTGAATAAGTAAATGCAACTTTTGCACCTTGTGCGGATAATTGTTTGACTATCGCCGCGCCAATTCCGCGACTTCCACCGGTGATAAGTGCTACTTTGCTATTGTGTTCCTGCATTTTAATTAACCTTCTATAATCATGTGTTTTGAATGAAAAAATTTAAAATCCATTTTTTTTCAGTTTAACTATGCCTGTATCTACCAACATCTTTTTGATATCATCAAACGTTTTTTTAATATTAATCGCCTCTGATGAAGTGAAACCGATTTTTATTATTTCCGAAATGTCTGTATGGCAAATAAAAGAGTATAGCAATAAAAGTTTTTCATCCGATGAGTCAATGACCACTTTCATTATTACCCCCATGACATGTCTCTGGGTGCATGGAAATCCATCATCCCTGATGAATTAGTAATGTACTTAGATGCTTAATTTTCCTTGGTTTTTAACTTTCCACGAATCACTTGATCTCTTTCCATTGATTCAAACAATGCTTTAAAATTCCCTTCGCCAAAGCCATTATCTCCTCTTCTTTCAATAAATTCGAAAAATAGTGGGCCGACCAAAGTTTCGGAAAAAATTTGCAGGAGAAGTCTTTTCTCCCCATCGGTGGTGTTGCCATCAATAAGTATTCCTCTTTGATGTAACTCATCTAACTGTTGACCATGTTCCGGTAAACGAGTATCGACGAGGTTGTAATATTTATCGGGAGGTGGTGTCATCAAAGGAAGACCTTTACTCTTTATTTTGTCAATGGTTTCAATGATATTGTCAGTCGTTAATGCTATGTGCTGTATACCCTCTCCGTTAAATTTACTGAGGAATTCTTGTATCTGTCCATTGCTTCCTTCAGCCTCTTCGTTTAACGGGATTTTAATTTTTCCATCAGGAGCACCCATAGCCTTTGAATGAAGTCCTGAATATTCCCCTGATACATCAAAATACCTAATTTGCTGAAAATTAAAAACTTTTGTATAAAAATCAGCCCAGTAACTCATCCTGCCTCTGTAAACGTTATTTGTCAGATGATCTACTAAGATTAATCCGAATCCATGGGTTTCTTTGTCTGACAAATACGATGGTTCAAAATTAATATCAAAAAAATCATGAGGTGCTTCATATCGTTCTATGAAATAAATTTTTGAACCGCCAATTCCTTCTATGGCGGGAACCATAATTTCTCCCGGACGAGATTCACTAGCAGCCGGTTTTGCCCCCGCTGTAATCGACTTTTCAAATGCTGACGCTGCATTATTAACAAAAAAAGCAACGCCACATGCACCTGGACCATGCTCTTGTAAAAATCTCTGTGGAAAACCGGATGGCTCTTTATTGATCAGAAAATTAATCTCTCCTTGCCGAAATAAATCGATTTTAAGATTTTTATGCTTTGAGTAATAAACAAATCCAAGTTTTTCAAAAAGGTCTTTCAAGTAATCGGGCTTATCAGATACAAATTCAACATAGGCAAAACCATCTAAGCCTAGCGGGTTGTCATAATGTGAGCTCATTGTGTCATCTCCAGATTACAAGATTAATCGATATCGGATGGATAATTAACGTCGAATGGTGCTGAGAGTTCTATCAGTTGCAGATAACGTTTTCGGACATGAGTCAGTTCATCAGGGGTGAACGGAATCACAGCTTCTCCTTTTTTTACAGATGTTTCTCTGACGTATTCTTCAAAACCTGGTGTCGAGAATATCCATAAAACTGTGGCGGGTATTTCAAAAATATTTTTAAAGCTCATCCACGTATCTGGCGGTGCATAAGCCATCCCCCCTTGGCCAATAACCTGATGCTTATCATTCAATATTGCTTCAACACTTCCTTGTTGGACCACTACCACTTCTTCTGAATGCATATGACGATGAAGCGGTATTTCTTTGCCGGGCATGATAATCTCTGTGCCCATACTGAAATGTTTTGCTCCAGTTGTAGTGATGTTATGGACGCCCCTCCCTGAAGTAGCCAGTGCCATACTCTATTGACTGCAATTAATTCAGGAGTGATAT
>NZ_JABAED010000054.1:0-12578 GCF_023701875.1 Rahnella sp. CG8 | reverse complement strand
AGCGCCTTTTCGAAATCGTCATCCATTGGTGATTGTCCCTGTTATTTCGTTAAAAGGCTGTCCGTTGCCGCATCAAGTGAGGTGTAGCGTTCCCAGTCCGGATCCGGTACAGGGTTTCGTCGGCGGAGGTGGACAGGCGCTGAAAGTCACGGATAACGCCGTACACGACGCGTTCAGGCTGGAAAGGCGTGCCCAGGGTAAAGCAGGTGAACTGGCGCAGCATCTGCGCGGCACCGATATCCGGTTCGGGGCAGGTGACGTCAACGGTGTAGGAAAAAGTCTCGCTGAGATGTTCCTCGCCGCGAAAGCTCAGCACGTCCAGATGGTACGGGCTGTTCCAGATATCGAGAGAATAGCGGGAAAGTGTGTTCATTCCGGTCCCTGGCTGACATGTGAAAAGCATCCTGCTTTTCGGGGTGTGAGGAAACTGTATTCACATGGTGAAATTGTGGGAATAGAGTTTACTCAGAATTGGGAATTCGGGAAGTGTTAATAATAAGAGGTACCAGACAAAAGCTAGTGAAGCCCTTCTGTTATCTGACCACAACAGAGGCTCTTTAGACCCGCCCCCCGGTTACGCCCTGCGGGTAAACGCAATCATCAGGGAAAGGGCATAGACGACGCTGCCCAGAAATACAGCGGGGGCGAGACTGTCAAACAGATGTCCGGGTTGGGCATCTGAGTACAATACCAGCGCAACGACGGAAATCCCCATCATGGCGCCGGGTATGTGGATCCAGCGGGTCAGGCGTTCTTTTTGCTTTTTGTAGGCAGCAAATTCCTGATTTGTTCTTTCCAGCGCATTACTGAGCCGTTCGCAGTCTTCTTCGTTATCACACAAGCGTTCGGCCAGGCGGCTGTTTTCATCTTCCAGCTCGGCCATCTGCTTCTTCAGTTTTGCCTTTTCGGTCTTCGCGTTCTGCCCTTCATACTCTTCGAGTTTCAGGCTGGCACGAAGCTGCGTGATTTTACGGTTCGCCTCAGCCGTCAGTTCTTTCTGCTGTCCGAGCAGGGCGTAATTCCCGTCAGCACGGCGGTTGGCGGCATGGCGTTTATCTTCTTCCTCACGCACCCGGCGTTCCGACTCGGTTTCCAGCCGGGTTAAACGCTGTTGCAGCGCATCACGCGCCGCCGCCATCGCGGTCATCTGACTGCCGGTATACGCAATCAGGCTGTTGGCGGCATCGAGTTCTGCGGAGTTTGAATGGCCGTCTGCACGCTGGCGCGAACGCAACAATGCCAGTTCATCGGCGTGCTGCTTTTTCTGTATGTCAGATTGTCGAAGCAGTTCGCTGATGCGGGTGTTAAGACGCAACAACTCCCCTTTCATCCGCTCAGCGTCTTCTGTATTGCCTTTGCCTGTTTGGTTACGCGCAACGGCCAGTTCATTCTTCAGGCTGCACACCTGTTTTTCCAGTGAGGCGAGCTTTTCGAGCGTGACGGCGGTGTCTTTATAAACAGTTTTTACTTTTGCCTTATCTGTCTCGGCGCGGCTGAAACTGATGCCTCTGAGCGCGCTTTCCACTTCGCGGGCGATGGTTGTTTTATCCATGGCTTTCATCCGGTTGCACGCACTGGCCAGGAAAGTGGCTGCTTCGTTGCTGTTACCGGTTCCAAATGCTTGTTTGATAAGGCTCTGTATCACGCTCATGGTTGCCGCACTCACTTGCCGTAAAAAGTCAGGGCACGCCCGTTGTGCACCCGTTTACTGATTGTATCAGATAGGATTTATTTTATTTACAGGAGTTATTTTAAGCGGGATGAGTACAGCAGGATCCGTGGGTTTTCGGACTTAAAGCGCGATCACCCGCAGGCTTTGGACGCCTTTGGCACCCAGCATCAGCGCACTTTCGCTGTCAGCGATCGCCGCCGGGCCGGTGACCATAATCGCGTAACGGGCATTAAAAGGCTGCGGCTGACGGTGGGCGAGATGCAGATGTTCGATGATGTGGTTAACGTCGAGCAGCACGACCAGGTTTTTAGCCATCGCGCTGAGGGTGTTCACACAAAGTTGCGGATCACTGAGAAAGACTGCGCCGGTTTCTGCGACACCAAAACAGGCACGGACCACGCCGACATCAACATCTTTCAGCGATGCCGCCTGAGTACGGGCGTCGAGACTCCTCTCTGCGATAATCTCCGGCGTGGCGGAGCAAAACAGCGAGTCTGCCGGATATAACCCGCGCAGATAGGCATTCAGCGTGGTGTAGCCATTTTGCGGTGCCCGCAGGAACCGGTCATCCCAGATACCGCCCATCAGGGTCAGCGCACGGCCAAATTCTTGCTGCGGATGGGATTTTTCAGCCGGTGGCGGGAACAGCGTTTGCATGAATTTATGCTGACGAATGCCGGTCAGGAAATCGTTGCGGCTCATGGGGTTTCCTTGTCAGGTGAAAGTCAGCAAAACCGGAGTCAGGTTCCCCTGCTCCGGCCACAGTGTGTTAATTAATGGAACTGCAGGTACGCAACATGCGTTTGCAGATATTCCTGCAAGCCATGTTTACCGTCGGCACCACCGACGCCCGACTTACGCCAGCCCGCATGGAAGCCCTGCATGGCTTCGAAGTTTTCACGGTTGATGTAGGTCTCGCCGAATTTCAGTTGTTTCAGCGCTTTCATCGCCGTATTTATATTGCTGGTGTAAATCGATGACGTCAGGCCATATTCGCTGTCGTTTGCCATGGCAATCGCCTCATCCAGCGTTTTGAACGTGGCGACCGGCAGCACCGGACCAAACACTTCTTCATGCATGATCGGCATGTCCTGCTTCACATCCACCAGCACCGTCGGCTGATAGAAGAAACCTTTGTCGCCATGACGTTTGCCGCCCAGCAGCACTTTTGCGCCCTGTGACACGGCTTTCGCCACTTTATCTTCCACACGCTGCAATGCCGCCGCGCTGATCAACGGTCCCATATCCAGCTCTTTTTGCTCGGCGGTATTGCCGAACGTCACTTTTTTCATCGCTTCGCTGATGCGCGAAATGAATTCGTCGTATACGCCTTCCTGCACGTAAACACGCTCCGCGCAGTTACACACCTGCCCGGTATTGATGACGCGCGAGCTCACGATGGCTTTCACCGCCAGATCCAAATCGGCGTCATTCATCACGATGGCTGGTGCTTTACCGCCCAGTTCCAGTGAGACTTTAGTGACGTTCTGTGCCGCCGCAGTCATGGTGGCGATACCTGCAGCCACGCTCCCGGTCAGACTGACCATGCCGACTTTAGGATTCGCCGCCAGTTCCTGCCCGACGGTCGGGCCGTAGCCGGTGACAATATTCAGCACACCTTTTGGCAGGCCGATTTTGTGAATAATTTCCGCGAAAATCACCGCATTGTTTGGCGTGATTTCACTCGGTTTGATGACGATGGTATTGCCGGTGATCAGCGCCGGGGCGGCTTTACGGGCGATCAGGAAGAACGGGAAGTTCCACGGCAGAATACCGGTGGTCACGCCGATGGCTTTGCGGAACACAAAGATGTTTTCATTTGGCCGGTCACTCTGAATGATTTCGCCTTCGTAACGGCGTGCCCATTCCGCCATGTAATCAAGGTAGTCGGCGGTGAACAGTACTTCGGTTTGCGCCAGGCCGTAGGTTTTGCCGCCTTCCGCGATAATGGTTTCCGTCAGTTCAGCCTCGCGCTCACGAATACCGTCGGCGATTTTATGCAGCCACACGCCGCGCTCTACCGCAGGTAACGCTTCCCAGCCCGGCTGCGCCGCTTCTGCTGCATCAATGGCTTTTCTGGCGTCTTCTGCTGAGCCTTCAGGGATCTGCGAAATCACCTGTTCTGTCGCCGGGTTCACAACGTCGATCCACTTACCGCCGGTGTTTTCAACGAACTCGCCGTTGATGTACATACGTTTCTGAACTGTGCTCATGTAAGGGTCTCCAAAATACGGATAGAGTTGATGAACGAGTTGTTAATAAAAAAGTTCTTTTTTGTGAAGTTTTAACAGCCTGTTCTATCCGTCTGGTTTTTACCTTTCCGTGATTGCCACTTAATTTTAAGAAATGGCAAAAATGTCATGGTCGGACGGCCCGACATAACAATTTTGCAAAATACAGGGTTCCGCTTACTGATACTGACGAACACTTCTGGGTGCATAGCCAAATTCACGTTTAAACAATGTGGAGAAGTAATTGCTGTCGCAGAAACCACAGTTGTGGGCAATCTCGGTGATCGGGCTGTCGCTGAAACGCAGCATGTTGCGCGCATTGAGCAGACGCAGGCGATTGAGGTAATTGAGCGGTGTGCAGCCGGTTTGTTGTTTCATCTGACGATGCAAGGTACGCAGCGACATTGAGAACTGCGCGGCCAGTGCCGGCCAGTCGATTTCCTCATCATAATGCTCATTCATCCAGTCCAGCACATTGTTCAGGTCACCGCCCTGCCCGCGATATCCGACATCACGGCTGCCTTTGCGCAGCAATAATAAGAGCTGCATAAAATATAATTCCTGCTGAGCCTGAGATTCCGGCGATTGCGTGGCGGGTTGTCGCGCCAGCAAATTAATCAGCGTTTTGGCCTGCACAATCTGAGTCGGGCTGATGCGCCAGTGCGCCGGATACACCCCGTCCACTTCCTGCGGCAATAAATCACCGACGCCATTAAGGAAACGAAACGCGTTCGGGCTGCGATACAGCACGTTGGTCAGATGCAGGTTTTCGGTATCTTCATAAAGATGATGGTCGCTGTGACGCACAAAACAGACGCTCCCCGCGCTGAGGATCAGCGGCTGGTCATTAAAAACGTGCGTGCCGGTACCTTGCTCGACCAGGACAATTTCATTGAAATCCTGATGATGATGTTCAGGAAAAGTTTCCTGCGGATAACGGGGTTCAATGGCGACCGGGAAATCTCCTGAGGGGAAATACTCACTACTGCGTAACACGGTCATTTCCGACTCCTTATTAACACTATCGTAATATCTTAGTCGTCGCCGGGGCAGCCATCGGGCTGAAACTGTGATCCGCCAGCCGCTTTTGAACAAAACATTTCCCGCCTGATGAAATCCGGTGCAATCCGGCGTACTGCGTAGCTTTATGCCTTATTTCAGTGCGGTCTTCTGAAACCGGTAATGTGTGTTTTTCTGACCGTTTAGCCTGCCTGAAATAAGATTGTTATCAAATTGTGAGGTTGTTCGCTCAAACCTTTGCGTCTTTGCCATAGTTCGCACTGAACTGGCACTCGCGAAAAGGTGAGGCTGTCAGCAACCTCCTAGAGTCGTGATCATGCGCCTGGCGCGTCGGCAACTTTTTGGTCGTTAAACTTTATGCGGACTTATGCGGAGTACAAAAAATGAAATTAAAACACGTACTGAGCCTTACCCTGATGGCGAGCAGCATCCTGCTGGCAGGCGCGGCATCGGCAGAAGTGAAGATCGCCCTGGTAGCAAAATCGTTGGGTAATGGTTTTTTTGAAGCAGCAAACGTTGGCGCACAGCAGGCAGCTAAAGAACTGGGCGATGTGAAAGTGATTTATACCGGCCCGACCACCACTACCGCCGAGGCGCAAATAGAAGTGCTCAATGGCCTGATCGCCCAGGGCGTCGATGCCATTGCTGTCTCCGCCAATGACCCGGATGCGCTGGTGCCGGTGCTGAAAAAAGCCATGCAACGCGGCATTAAAGTCGTGTCGTGGGATTCCGGTGTCGCCAAAGAGGGCCGCCAGATCCACCTTAATCCGTCTAACAACGCGCTGATTGGCGAAACCAACGTCAAACTGGCCGCCGATGCGCTGAAAGCCCTGAACGTAGAAAAAGGCGATGTAGCCATCCTGAGCGCCACGCCAACCTCCACCAACCAGAATCTGTGGATTGCGGAAATGAAAAAAGTGCTGCCGAAATACCCTTCGGTGAATCTGGTGACGGTCGCTTATGGCGATGATCTGTCAGATAAAAGCTACCGCGAAACCATTGGCCTGCTGAAATCCTATCCGGACCTGAAAGTGATTATTTCCCCTTCTTCCGTGGGTATCGTGGCGGCCGCACAGGCAGTGAAAGATCAGGGCAAAATCGGCAAGGTGTATGTAACGGGACTGGGGCTGCCGTCTGAAATGGCGGGCGCAATAAAATCGGGCGCAACCAAAAGTTTTGCTATCTGGAACCCGATTGATCTGGGTTACGCCGCCACTTATCTGGCTGATGATTTGGTGAAAGGCACCGCCACTAAAACCGAAGCCAGCATGGGCCGTTTAGGCAAAGTGAAACTCGATGCAGACGGCAGCGGCGCAATGGCTGAACCGTTTGTCTACGACGCCAGCAACATCGATAAATTCTCTAAAATCTTCTGATCCTGAATGCGGCTGACCGGGTTACCGTTCAGCCGTTTTGTTGTACTTAGCCAGACAGGGGAAACTCCATGAGTGATTCAGCGACACCGTTGTTGTCATTGAAGGGCATCAGCAAAGTCTTTCCGGGTGTCAGGGCGTTAAATAACGTTCATGTGGATTTGTATCCGGGAAAAGTAACCGCCCTGATTGGCGAAAACGGCGCGGGGAAATCGACGCTGGTGAAAGTCATGACCGGCATTTATCAGCCGGAAGAAGGCGAGTTGCACTATAAAGCCATTCCGATAAAACTGCCGAATCCGGAATCCGCACACAAAATCGGCATCACCGCCATTCATCAGGAAACCGTGCTGTTTGACGAGCTTTCCGTGACCGAGAATATCTTCGTCGGTCACTATCTTTACCGCGGCATTTTTAAACGTCTGAACTGGCCGGCGATGCATCAGCAGGCACGCGATATTCTGACGCGTCTGGAAGTAAACATTGATCCGCATGCCATTCTGAAAGAGTTAAGCATCGCGCAGCGCCATATGGTGGCCATCGCCCGTGCGCTGTCGTTTGATGCGCAGGTGGTCATTCTCGACGAACCCACCGCCGCCCTGTCTCAGCATGAAATCGTTGAGTTTTATCAGATTGTCGAACGCCTGAAACAGGAGGGTAAAGCGATTCTGTTTATCTCGCACAAATTCGACGAGATCTTCTCCATTTCCGATTACTACACCGTTTTGCGCGACGGCAGCTATGTCGGCTCCGGCAAAATCAGCGACATCAGCGAACAGCAGATGGTGACCATGATGGTAGGACGTGAAGTCAGTCAGGCTTACCCGAAAGTGAACTGCAAACCGGGCGACACGGTACTGGAAGTGCAAAACCTCAGCCATCCGACCGAATTCGCAGGCATTAACTTCTCACTGCGCAAAGGCGAAATCCTCGGTTTTTACGGGCTGGTCGGTGCGGGAAGAACCGAACTGATGCAGGCGTTATTTGGCGTCACGCAACCGAACGGCGGCAAAATTCTGATCAACGGCAAAGAACACCATTTTTCCCGCCCTTCTCAGGCCATCCGCGCGGGGATTGTGTATGTGCCGGAAGAGCGCCAGAAACAAGGCGCGATTATTGATTTGCCCATCAGCCAGAACATCAGCCTGCCGCAGCTCAGCCAGCTTAATCCGCGCGGCGTGCTCAACGACAAAAAAGAGTGGGCGCTGGCCGATGATTACGCCAGACGGTTGCAGGTGAAAGCGTCAAGCTGGAAACAGGCCGTCGGCACGCTGTCGGGCGGAAATCAGCAGAAAGTGGTGATCGCCAAATGGCTGGCGACCAAACCGGACATCATCATTCTCGATGAACCGACCAAAGGCATTGATATCGGCTCGAAAGCGGCAGTGCATCAGTTTATGTCTGAACTGGTCGGGCGCGGGCTGGCAGTGATTATGGTGTCTTCCGAATTACCGGAAGTCATGGGCATGGCCGATCGCATCATTGTGATGCATGAAGGACTGATGGTCGCCGAATTCAACGCCGGTGAAGCCAGCGCAGAAATGATTGTCAGTGCCGCCAGCGGCGCGGGCGAGGAGGCAGCATGATCAGAAACCTGCTGAAATACCGCGAGCTGCTGCTGGCGGTGGTGATAGTGCTGATGGTGCTGGGCGTCGGCGTGCGCTCGCCGGAGTTTATCGGTGCCGGAAACCTGCTGGAGATGTTTAACGATACCTCGATTCTGATCATCCTGGCGCTCGGGCAGATGATGGTTTTGCTGACCAAAGGTATCGATTTGTCGATGGCCGCCAATCTGGCGCTGACCGGCATGATCGTCGCGCTGATTAACTTCCATCATCCGGATATTCCGGTGTGGTCACTGGTATTACTGGCCACTGTACTCGGGCTGGTGATGGGCGCGATTAATGGTCTCCTGGTATGGAAAGTCGGTATTCCGCCGATTGTGGTGACGCTCGGCACCATGAGCATTTATCGCGGCATTATCTTCCTGCTCTCAAACGGCGGCTGGATCAATGCCCATCAGATGAGCCCGGAATTCCTCAGTCTGCCACGCGCCACCTTTATTGGTCTGCCGCTGCTTGGCTGGTGTGCGATTGCCGCGCTGATTCTGGTGGCGTATTTCCTGCGTTACAGCCGGACCGGACGCGCACTTTACACGGCTGGCGGCAACGCCACGGCGGCGTATTACACCGGCATCAACGCAGGCAAAATGCAGTTCGTCAGCTTCTGCCTTTCCGGCGCGCTGGCGGGTTTCTGCGGCTATCTGTGGATCTCACGCTTCGCCGTGGCTTACGTGGACGTCGCCAACGGCTTTGAATTACAAATTGTTGCAGCCTGCGTCATTGGCGGGATCAGCACCATGGGCGGCATCGGCTCGGTGGTCGGTTGCCTGCTGGGCGCGCTGTTCCTCGGCGTCATCAACAATGCCCTGCCGGTGATTGAAGTGTCGCCGTTCTGGCAGATGGCGATTTCTGGCGGCGTGATTGTGATTGCCGTCATCCTCAACGAACGCGCCAACAAACGTAAAGGACGGCTGATTCTGCGCCACTCTCCCGCCGTCCAGCCTGTGCGAACTGAAACCGGGGTAAGATCATGAACAAGACCTTAACGTCGCGCAACACGCCGCATTCCGCTGCCGGAGAAAACACCACCATGGCTGTCACGCCGTTTTTCCGCCGCCTGATGTGCTGGGAAGGATTTTTACTGCTGGTGACGCTGCTGGTATTTGTGGTGAATGCGTTCGCCTCGCCGTATTTCCTCAATATATGGAACCTGTCGGACGCGACGTTTAACTTCACCGAAAAAGCCATCATTGTGCTGCCGATGGCGATGCTGATTATCGCCCGGGAAATCGATTTGTCGGTCGCTTCAACCATGGCGCTGAGTTCCACCATTATGGGATTCTGCGCGCAGGCCGGTTTGCCAACACCGGCGCTGGTGGGTGTCGGATTGAGCGTCGGCCTGTTGTGCGGGCTGATTAACGGCCTGCTGGTCACCCGGCTGAATTTGTCGTCTATCGTGATTACCATCGGCACCATGAGCTTGTTCCGTGGCATCACCTACGTGCTGCTCGGCGATCAGTCGCTGAATAAATATCCCGCCAGTTTCGCGTGGTTTGGTCAGGGCTATGTCTGGGGGCCCTTGTCGTTTGAATTTGCGCTGTTCCTGGTGCTGGGCGCGGTGTTTTATTTCCTGCTGCACAAAACTAACTTTGGACGCCGCACCTATGCCATCGGCAACAATCCGGTCGCTGCGTGGTACTCCGGGATTAACGTGAAACGCCATAATCTGACGCTGTTCGTGCTGGTCGGCGTGATGTCCGGACTGGCGGCCGTTTTGCTGACCTCGCGCCTCGGCAGTACGCGGCCAACACTGGCTCTCGGCTGGGAACTGAGCGTGATTACCATGGCCGTGCTCGGCGGTGTCAGCGTGCTCGGTGGTTCCGGCAGCATGACCGGCGTAATTATTGCCGCGTTTCTGATGGGGCTGCTGACTTTCGGCCTCAGTCTGCTGAATGTGCCGGGCATCGTGATGTCGGTGATTGTCGGTGCGATGTTGATCGTGGTGATTTCACTGCCGGTGCTGTACCGCAAGGTTCTGGCGCGGGGGAAATAGCGGTGTAACTCCCCCGTCTTCGGGCGGGGGGTGTCGAATGAGTCATTGACGTTCAGTGTGAGGATTGCGTTTCAATGCCTTCACGTAATGCTTCCGCCAGTTTATCGAGCATAAAACTGATAAATGCCGTGCAGTCACTGGCACGATCGCATTCGCCAAGAATGCGGTAGTAATCCTGCTGCTGATTATGGATCAGCGTTTCTACCGGCAGCCAGGCGAACTCTGAACGCCACTGGCTGAGGATCAGCGTCTGCCATAAGCGCCCCATCCTGCCGTTACCGTCGGCAAACGGGTGAATAAATTCAAACTCATAATGGAAAATCGAACTGGCGATGAGCGGGTGGATATCCGTTTCCTTCAGCCAGTTCAGCAAATCTGATATCAGACGCGGGAGTTGCCCGGCCGGTGGTGCCATATGAATCAGCCGATTGTCACGATACACACCCACATTGCCGCTGCGCAGGTGGCCGGGCGCATCCACCAGTCCGAGCATCAGCGTCTGGTGAGCTTTCAGAACATCCTCAAGACGATGACTTTTCAATGCCGGTAACTGTTCGTACGTCAGAATGGCGTTACGCACTTCCTGAATATCTTTTTGCGGCGCCAGCACGCGTTTGCCTTCCATAATGGCGGTCACCTGCGGTGTCGACAGGCTGTTGTGTTCGATAGCGAGTGAAGCCTGAATCGTGCGGATACGGTTTTCTTTTCGCAGCAGCACAGATGACTGTTCAGCATGCGCAGCCCAACGCCCCAGCAATTCCCCGACGTCCACAACCCGGTTGAGGATCTGCGGTGTGATACTGTACGGAGGCTGATAACCTGCCATTCAGTGCTCCTTGTTGAAATAGTGATGGGGCATAGTATCACGCGGCAAAATCTTCAAAAATCCCTCATTCATCATGGCTCTTGATCCCTGCCGCCCTCCTCCCGTAGTTTAAACAAACACAGGGTTTCTGAATGTCTTGATAAAAAAGGATAACGCATGAGAATTTTAGTGGTGGGAGCTGGCGCGACCGGCGGATATTTTGGTGCGCGGCTGGCGCAGGCCGGGCAGGATGTGACGTTTCTTTTACGTGAAAAACGCGCGCTTGTGGTTGAGCAAAACGGGCTGACGATTCACAGTCCGCACGGTGATTTCCATTTCCAGCCCAATGTCTTACAGGCATCGCAGCTGACCGGGCCTTATGATCTGATTTTACTGACTGTAAAAAGTTTCGGGCTGGAAGCGGCAATGAAAGATATCGCGCCGGTTGTCGGTGAAAACACCATGGTGATGCCGGTACTTAACGGGATGAAACATATGGAGACGCTGAGTCTGCGTTTCGGTGAACACGCCCTGATCGGCGGCTTATGTAAAATCAACGCGACGCTGGATACTGACGGACATATTCACCAGATGACGCCATTGCATCAGATTATTTACGGTGAACTCTCCGGCGAAAAAACTGAACGCATCCTGAAAGTCGATCAGGCATTCCAGAGTGCGGATATCGAGGCGGTGCTTTCTGAAACCATTATCAGTGATTTGTGGGAGAAATGGCTGCTGCTTTCAAGCTTCGGCGCCATCACCTGCACCATGCGCGGCAATATCGGCCAAGTGGCGTCTGCGCCAGGCGGCACAGAGTTCGCACAGGCCATTGTCACCGAGGCGCTGACCACCATGAAAGCCTTTGGCTACGCGGAACGCGCCGCTGCCGTGGCAAAAGTCAGGGAATCGGTAACCGATAAAAGCTCGCCGCAAACCTCCTCCATGTACCGCGATATGATGCAGGGTTACCCCATCGAAGCAGAGCAGATTATTGGTGATCTGGTAGAACGTGCTACGCGTGTGGGGATTACTATTCCGCTGTTACAGGCGGCGTATACGCATTTGTGTGTTTATCAGAAGAACGGCGTAAAACAGTAAAGTTTTTGCGCCTGTTTATGCAAATTAAAATGCTGAACGGGCGCATTCAACATTCATCCCAATGATAACCCGCCATGAATAATAAACATCTGAAAATCAGTCTATTACAACAGTCGCTAATTGTGCCTGGCTGAACAAAGGAATAATTTGAAGCCTCACTTTTAAAAAGGAATTTTCGGAAATGGCAATCCCGGCATATTTATGGCTTAAAGACGACGGCGGTGCACTGATTAAAGGCGGTGTGGATGTCAAACATCGGGAATACAGTATCGAGGTTCGAGGTTTTCACCACAACTTAATGATTCCCACTGATAACGCTACGGGCAAAATGACGGGTACACGTATGCACTCACCATTGCTTGTGGTTAAAGAGTTCGATTCGTCCAGCCCATACATCTACAAGGCAGTGGCAACGGGTCAATGCCTTGCTTCAGCTGAAATCAAATGGTATCGGATAAATGATGCTGGTCAGGAAGTGGAGTATTTCAACATGCTGTTGGAAAAGGTGCGTATCGTTTCGATTACACCAGCAATGGCCGCAGCCAGCAATCCGAATGAAAATCATATGGAAACTGTTGAGTTGCGTTACGAGAAAATCACCTGGAAGCATAATGATGGGAACATTATCTTTGCTGACTCGTGGAATGATCGCCAAACCGCATGATTAAAAAAGGGGCTAAAGCCTAATGCCGATCGTTTAAGGATCAGTTGACCGATCCGGTGGCTCGTGTAAAAAGGGTTCATGCTCATCATGGACCCTT
>NZ_JABAED010000053.1:0-12586 GCF_023701875.1 Rahnella sp. CG8 | reverse complement strand
ATCGGGCTGCCGTGGGCATCAGCGGGAGCCATCCCGGGTCATCTGAAGCATTTTTACAGCAACGCAGCGATGCTAAAGCTGCCCTCGAGGCGTGAGCGTGAATATGCGAGGGAAGTGAGAGAAAAAAGGTCAAAATATCCCTTAAAAAACAATGCCGGTCACCTTAAGTGACCGGCATTACGCTGAGCGCCCTTTTCTTTTGTGCGAAAACAACATTACGTCATACGGCGTTTCTGCATGTTTTTCCAGATCCACAACCCGGCAATCGCCAGCGCGAACACCACACCGAACCCGATGCCAATCGCCACCACCGGCGCACCGGCCATCACCACCAGCGAATACAAGCCGAGCATCAGCAGCATGGCGGTGTTTTCACCCAGATTCTGTACGGCAATCGCGTTACCGGCACCGACAGAAATTTTACCGCGATGTTGCAACAGGGCATTCAGCGGGACCACAAAGAAGCCGCCTAAAACCCCCACCACCACCAGCACAATGTAAGAACTCAGCATGCTGGTTTGCAGCGCAAAGACCACCACGGCGATACCAATGGCGACGCCTGCTGGCAGGCAGCGTTTCACGGTTTCCAGACGGATTAACTTCGCCGCTGCTCCCGCACCAAACACAATCCCGATCGCCACCATCGCATTCAGCAAGGTCGGGGTTTTGTTATCGGTGATGCCCAGCGCCACGGGAACCCACAGCACCAGCAGGAAACGCAGCGTCACGCCCGCGCCCCAGAACAAGCTGGTACCGACCAGCGAGAAGCGGGTTTCGCCATCCTGCCACAAGGTTTTGCAGGCAGAGAAAAACGTCCGGCTCATTTTTGCCGGATTCCACGACTGCCCCGGACGCGCCGGGTTCAGCTTCGGAATAAACCAGTTTGCCGCCACTGCCGCGCCATACGCCAGCACACAGATACCGAGCGCCGCCAGAATGCTCCAGTCTGCCAGTGCGCCACCGGCCACAGAACCCAGCAGGATCGCGGCAATGGTAGAGGCTTCCATCAGGCCATTGGCTTTCACCAGTTGTTCACCACTGGCGATCTCGCCCAGAATGCCGTATTTCGCCGGTGAATAAGCCGCAGCGCCAATGCCGACCAGCGTATAACCGAGGAACGGATTCATGCCCGCGCAAATCACCGCCGCGCCCGCCAGTTTCAGCAGGTTAGCGACCATCATCACGCGGCCTTTGGAAAAACTGTCGGCAAACTGCCCGACAAACGGCGCGAGAATGATGTACGTCGCCACGAACGCCATTTGTAAAACGGGCTGGCTCCAGTCGGGATAAAGCTGTTGTTTGATCAGCGCCAGCGCGGCAAACAACAGCGCGTTATCACCGAAAGCCGACAGGAACTGCGCCACGATCACCGCCGTCATACTCTTTGACATCAACGGCCCTGCAGCTGCCTTTAAAGGCTGACTCATGCTTCACTCTCCGGGTTCTCTGCCATCTCGCGCAGGGTGACAAAATCGGGTTTACCGCTGCCGAGCAACGGTAACGCTTTAACGACGCGAATTTCACGCGGCACGGCCAGTTCCGGCAACCCCAGTTCACGGGCAGCTTTACTTAACGCATCACGACGTAATTCAGGATCGGTGGTGAACAGCACCAGTGCCTCGCCTTTGCTGGCATCACTGCGCGATGTCGCCGCATGCTGTTTATCGGGTGAAGCCTTGATCGCCAGTTGCTCGACACTTTCCAGCGAGACCATTTCTCCCGCCAGTTTGGCAAAACGCTTCACGCGACCACGGATGGCACAGAAACCTTTTTCATCCAGCGTGACGATATCACCGGTGTCATACCAGCCCGCCTGCATTTCACCTGCGGCATTCTCAGCCTGCGGAGTTTCCAGCACACCCGGATTTTCGACGCGCAGATAGCCTTTCATGATGTTCGGCCCGCGCAGTTGCAGACGACCGCCCTCCTCAATGCCCGGCACGGTAATCAGACGAGACTCCATCCCCGGCAGAATTTTGCCGACGGTATTCACTTTGGTCGCCATCGGTACGTTGATCGCCACCACCGGCGCACATTCGGTCACACCGTAGCCTTCGAGAATGCGGATACCGAATTTGTTCTGCCAGATTTCTTTGGTGCTTTCAGCCAGTTTTTCCGCACCGGCCACCACATACCGCAAGCGGGCAAAATCATACGGATGGGCAAAGCGGGCGTAATTACCCAGGAAGGTTGAAGTACCGAAAAGCACGGTACAGTTCTGGTCGTAGACCAGTTCGGGCACGATGCGGTAATGCAGCGGACTCGGATACAGGAACACGCGAGCGCCGGTGATCAGCGGCGTTAACAATCCGACGGTCAGGCCAAAGGCGTGGAACAGCGGCAGCGACGACATAAAGCGGTCACGCGGCGTGAAGTCCGCCACGGTACGGATTTGCTCGACGTTAGCCAGCAGGCTGGCGTGTGAATGCACCACACCTTTCGGATTGCCTTCAGAACCCGAAGTAAACAGCACCAGTGCTGCATCATCGGCTTTTTGCGGCAGCATCGCACGACGCGGGAAGATCAGATGGAACAGGATCCACAGCTTGTCCTGCATGGTCACCGTGTCTTTCAAATCTTCCAGATAGACCCAGTTCGCCTCTGGCACGTTTTCCGGCAGGTGCGTCAGTTTGCCTTTTTCAAGGAACTGGCGGGAGGTAATAATGGTTTTGATCTGCGCCGCTTTCATCGCGCTTTGCAGCCCTTTGGCACCCGCAGTGTAGTTAAGCAACGCCGGAATACGGTTGCGCATTGACGCGCCAAACAGCGCCGCCGCCATGATCGTGGCATTTGGCAACAGCATCCCGACATGCTCACCTTCGCGGGTAAAACGTTGCAAAATGCGGCTCACGCCCAGGCATTTTTTCAGCAGTCCCTGATAGGTATCTTCTTTGAACGCGATATCAGCGATACAGGATTTGCGACGGCCATAACGGGTTTGTGCAGACAACAACGCCTGATACAAGGTTTCCGGTTCGCGGGTATCCATACGCGCCTGCATCATAATTTTATGCAGTTGCTCACCGGCGAGAATGCGGCGGTCACGGGAACGCGGCGCATCCGGCATCGGAATGGTAGTCGGCGGCAAAAGATTGATAGTGACTTTCGGGAACCAGCGGATTTTAAAGCTGCCGAACAACCGGCCAAACGGCGTATATTCCGGCCCGTCTATGCGCACCGGAATGACGGTCGCCTGTGACTTCGCCGCCACAAAGGCCGCGCCGTCGTAAATCTTCATTAATGAACCGGTAACCGTAATGCGCCCTTCCGGAAACACAACTACCGGACGCCCTTTCTCCACCTCGCGGATCAAATGCTTGATCGCCATCGGTTTGGTGGGATCCAGCGGCATGAAGTCCACATAGGGTTTCAGCCAGCGCATAAACCAGCTGTCCGTGATGTTGGAATACACTGCAAATACCGGTTTGACCGGCAGGAAAAGCACCAGCAACATGCCGTCAATAAACGAGACATGGTTCGGCGTGAGGATTAAACGCGGGTAATTAAAATCGTTTCTCGCCGGGGTCACGGTAACCCGGAACATCAGGCGGAAGAGCCATCTGAACGCGGCGAAAAGAAAGTTATACATGTTTGCCATCTCCTTATGTGTCATCCCTGATCTTGAAGAAAAAGGTTGGGGAAACAGCATACTATAAGCCGCTGAAAAATGACGACAGTCAGAGAGAGTTTAGGAGGGAACTGATCGGTGTGCCGGAGTTGAGGCAAAAAAAAACCTACGCATCCGCGTAGGTTGGTGCAAATTTAATCGGTATCAACATGCAGAGCACGTTGATGATTCACCAATCAATACCTCTGGGACGTTCAATTTAGCTGTTTTGTACGAACCACAGCCAGCAGGCAATCGAAACATAATTCCGCAAAGTGTAACGAGTGGTGAAAATAGGCCCGATTTATCCTAAATCGGGCTAACTATTTAAAAACTACCTTAAACAGGTCCCACTTCGACCAGGCAACTCATGGCATTTGGCCCCTGCGTCAGACGCGACGTGCCGATATCCAGCGTCAGTACATTCGGGTTCCCCGCCTGCTCGGTTTCCTGCCATTGGCCACCAAAGCCAGGATCAAACCAGGCGCCGGTCGACATCAGCACCACGCCACGCGTAATTCCGTCACTGAGTGACACCCCCGCCAGACAACTGCCACGCGCATTGTGCACTTTCACCCGGTCTCCCTCCTTCAGCTGACGGCTGAGAGCATCTTCCGGATGCATAAACAACGTTTCCTTACCGGCGGTTTTGTTCGACTGCGCCAGCGGCGACTGATCAAGCTGGCTGTGCAGACGATCTTTTGGCTGAATGGAAATCAGGTGCAGCGGCCACTGTTTGGCACTTTCCGCGCCCAGCCATTCTACCGGCGGCTGCCACTCCGGGTGCGGCGCGAAATCATCATAACCGTAACCCGCGATGGTTTCGGAGAACAGTTCGATTTTGCCGCTGTGGGTCCCCAGCGGATTAGCACGCGGGCTTTTACGGAATTCCTCAAAGAACACGTAATCTTTTTCCGGCACCGGCAGTTCAACAAAACCGCGCTCCCAGAAGGTTTCAAAGTCAGGCCATTCCACGCCGGTGCCTTTCTGCGCTTCGCCGCACTGACGGTAAATATGGCGCAACCATTGATCTTCATTACGCCCCTGCGTGAACTGCTCGCGGTAACCGAGACGGTCAGCAATGTCAGCGAAAATATCAAAATCGTTACGCGCCTGATGTTGTGGTGCAACAGCCTGATGCATCGCCAGCACGAAGCGGTCGCGTGACGATCCGCCGATATCATTACGTTCCAGCGAGGTTGTCGCAGGCAGCACGATATCCGCCATCTGCGCCGCTGGCGTCCAGACGTTATCCTGCACAATCACGGTGTCCGGCTTCTGCCAGCCTTCGACCAGACGGTTCAGTTGCTGATGATGATGAAACGGATTACCGCCCGCCCAGTGCACCAGGTGAATATCCGGATAATTCAGCGTTTCGCCCTGGAATTCATACGGCTGGCCGGGATTGAGCAGCATGTCACTGATACGCGCCACGGGGATCGACAAACCAGAAGGATTCGGCCCGGCACTGACGGCAGGCCCCGGCGTGTCATAACGCGGATTACCCACGCTGTTCATCGAGCCGTGACCGAAGGAGAATCCGCCGCCCGGCAAACCGACCTGCCCGAGCATGGCGGAAATGGCGATCATCATCCAGTAAGGCTGCTCGCCACGGTGAGCACGCTGTACAGAATAAGAACAGGTGATAAAGCTGCGTACACCGATCAGATCATCCGCCAGACGCGCAATACGCTCAGCCGGTACGCCGGTAATGTGGCTTGCCCAGTCAGGGGTTTTCGGGATGCCGTCAGTGTCGCCGCGCAGATAGGCGGCAAGCTGCGGATAACCGACGCAATGGCTGGTCAGAAACGCCTCGTCCTGCGCTTCTTTGCGCTGAATCTCAAACGCAACGGCCATCATCAGCGCCGCATCGGTGTTCGGGCGGATCGGGATCCACTCTGCATTCACGAATTCCGGACAGTCGTCGCGCATCGGGCTGATGTTAATGACGCGGGTGCCTTTTTTCGCCAACTGTTCCAGCGCCGGTTTCAGGGTATGTTCCACCGCGCCGCCGGACGCCACTTGCGCATTTTTCAGCGCCAGACCGCCAAATGCGACCAGAATGTCAGCGTGTTCGACCACACTTGGCCACGAGGTCACGCGTCCGGTCAGCGGGGTAAACGTGCCGATAACGTACGGCAGGAAAAATTGCGCCGAGCCCCAGCTATAGTTGCCCTGCTGATCCACCCCGCCGCCACCGGTGAAATAAAAACGACGCACCAGAGAACGGGCGTGATGCAGACGTCCGGCCGATGACCAGCCGTAAGAGCCGTTGAAAATGCCGGAAGCGCCGTAGCGATCACGCACGCGTTTATTCTCTTCGGCCACCAGATCCAGCGCCAGATCCCAGTCCACTTCGACAAAATCTTCGCGGCCCCGCAGAGAACGATCGCTGTTTTCGCGATGTTTCAACCACGAGCGGCGCACGGCCGGTTTGCGGATACGTTTGTCGGAATAGACCAGCGGCGCAATGGAATCGAGCAGAGGTGAAGGATCGGCATCCGCCTTATAAGGTTCACAACGGATTAAGCGGCCATCTTCCACCACAGCGGTATATGCGCCCCAGTGGGCCAGTTGCGGATAGCGTTTTATCGACATAATTTCTATTTTTCTCAGCGCAGATAAATGACTTTAAAAATACCATTCACTGCGCTGACACTTCAAAGAACAAATAATCTTAATAAAACGCATTTCCACCCTATCGCACTGGGATTTCGGTTAATCACCACGATCTTTTCCCGTTACATCGCGCTTACATCAAAAAGTTGCGATCAGCATCCTTGCAGCCACCGGTCTTTTCCGCAAAACTGGTCAGTGTAAACGATTACCCTCACGGAAAACGGAAGTGTTATGGCAACGATTAAGGATGTAGCAAAACTGGCAGGCGTATCGGTTGCGACCGTTTCACGCGTGATAAACCATTCCCCGAAAGCCAGCGACAGCTCGCGGGAAGCCGTACAGAACGCCATGCAGCATCTGCAATATCATCCGAATGCCAACGCCCGCGCCCTCGCCCAACAGGCAACCGAAACGCTGGGGCTGATCGTGGCCGACGTCTCTGATCCGTTTTTTGGCGCGATGGTCAAAGCGGTCGAACAGGTGGCCTACGCCACCGGCAATTTTCTGCTGATTGGTAACGGTTATCACAACGTTGAAAAAGAGCGTCAGGCCATTGAGCAGTTGATCCGCCACCGCTGTGCGGCGTTAGTGGTTCACGCCAAAATGCTGCCGGAAGATGAGCTGACCAGCCTGATGCAGCAAATTCCCGGGATGGTGCTGATTAACCGCACGTTGCCGGGTTTTGAACAGCGCTGTATTGCACTCGATGACCGCTACGGTTCCTGGCTGGCGACGCGCCACCTCATTCAGGCCGGCCATCAGCGCATCGCGATTTTATGTTCCAACCACGGCATTTCCGATGCCAGTGACCGGCTTCAGGGCTATATCGACGCCCTCACCGAACACAACATTCCGGTGGATGACAAGCTGATTGCCTACGCGGAACCGGATGAAATCGGTGGTGAAAAAGCCATGGCGGATTTACTGGGATTGGGCAAAGGATTTACGGCGGTGACCTGCTACAACGACCCGATGGCCGCCGGTGCATTATCGGTATTAAGCGATAACAGTATTGATGTGCCAGGCGAAATTTCGCTGATTGGCTTTGATGATGTGCTGATTTCACGCTATCTGCGCCCGCGTCTGACCACCGTACGTTATCCGGTGGTGGCAATGGCGAATCAGGCAGCGCAACTGGCGTTAGCGCTGGCAAACGGTCAGCCGTTACCGGAAACAACCCATATGTTCAGCCCGACGCTGGTACGTCGTCACTCGGTGAGCGGCCCGGCAAACAGCTAAAGATGTTGATGGAAAAGATGCACCGGCTTATCCGGATAATCCAGCGCATCGCCGATGTATTTCCAGCCAAAACGTTCGTAATAGCCGGTGAATTCGGCATACAAATACAACTCACAAAAGCCGCTGCGGCGGCTCTGTTCCAGTACAAATTCCTGTAACTGCTGCCCCAGCCCGCACGAACGGAAATTTTCATCCACGTATAACGCCGCCAGCCACGGGGTAAGATCCTGACGGCTGATTAAATCACAGCGCCACAGGCCGACGGTTCCTGCCAGCCTGTCGTCTTCGAGTGCGATAAACGTTTGCGGCAAGTCCGCGCCGGACAGGCTGCTTCGCACCACGCTGGCAAAAAACTCCCGGCTGTTTTCGCTGCCAAATGCCTGCCAAAGCCAGTCTGTGACCGCGTCCTGAAATTCAGGCCGTTCACTCAGATTAATAATCTTCATCGCTTTCAGACCATCTTTCCCTGAAAAATCGGCACAGATTCAAACAGATAGCCGTCAAACTCCGGCGCATCCACATCCGACAATTCCATCAGCGTATTTTTCACATTTTCCATGTGCTGCCACATCGCCTGATACGAGCCCATGACGTCGCGGCGGCGCAGTGCGGCCAAAATATTCTGATGATCAGCCAGCCATTTCAGGCGGTAACCGCGGGTAGCTATATGGCTGTGTAACTGTTTCCACAGCGGGCTGGAATCCCGGTGCATCCAGATATTTTTCACCGAATCGAGCAGCATCTGGTTTTGTGTCGCACCGGCAATCAGCAGGTGGAACAGCCGGTCGTTATCACCGCTTTCGTCGTTAGCCACGATGGCGATTTGTTCCTGCTCCAGCGTGCGGCGCAGATTTTCGATATCCGCTTTGGTGGCCATTTTGGCGGCAAACGCGGCAATATTACTTTCGAGCAACTGCCGCGCCTGTAAGATTTCAAAGGGGCCAATCTGCCCCTGATACAACAGTTCGTCTTCGCCTTCTTCCTGAGAAGGAATGCGGATCACGTACACGCCGGAACCCTGACGGATATCCACCGTGCCCTCCAGTTCCAGCATCAGTAAGGCTTCGCGCACAATCGTCCGGCTGACGCCGTAGTTTTCCGCCATATTGCGTTCGGGCGGCAGGCGGGATCCCACGGCGAAATGCCCTTGCTTGATTTGCTCACGCAGGTCATGCCCGATTTCCTGATACTGCTTTCTGTCCTGCGAAACCACACCTTTTTCCACACAATCACCCTGATGCAAAAAACAAAAAAGACCGGATGTTACTGTATCAGAGATAATGCCTGATCCAGCACTTTTGCACCGTTTAACGTGCCGTAAGCCACCATGTCGATCACCGCAATCGGAATGCCGTGTTCATCGGTCAGCTTTTTATTCTCCGCCAGTTTAAAACGCACCTGCGGCCCGAGCAGCACGGCGACAATATCGCGGCCATAGGCTTCAAGCTCGTCACGCAGATTGTTTTCAGGGATCGCGTAGATCTGATATTCCAGCCCCCGCGCAGTAACTTCTTTTTCCATTTTGGTGACCACTAGTGACGTGGACATCCCTGCCGAACAAGCTAAAACGATTCGTTTCATAGTGTTTCCTTAGGTTATTTTTCCTGGTCATCGAGCGTTAAAGACAACACACCGCTTTCACTGAGTGATTTAAACCAGTGAGAGGATTTCTTCTGACGGCGATCACGATTGTTATCAAGATCAATTTCGATCAGCCCGTAACGATTTTTAAAGGCGTTCATTGGCGAGACATTATCGGTAAAGGCCCAGAGCATATATCCCTGACAATTGGCGCCGTCTTCCCGCGCTTTTAATGTCCAGTAAAGATGCTCGGCAATAAATTCAATACGATAGTTGTCCTGAATTTCCCCGCTGACGGCATCGCGAAACTGGCCTTCATTTTCGATACCCATGCCGTTTTCAGCCACAAACCACGAAATATTTCCGTATTCCGCTTTAATGCGCATCGCCATGTCATAAATAATTTTCGGATAGATTTCCCAGCCACGCGATTTATTCATCCGGCGTCCGGGCAATTCGAAATGTTCGTAGTAATACGCCGGATGGAATGGCGTGTCTTTATTCCATTCGCGGGACGGTGCTTTCACCCGGTGCGGGTAATAAAAATTAATACCCACTTCATCCACGGTGTTATTACGGATAACCGCCAGTTCCGCTTCTGTATAATCGAAATGTACGCCGTGCTTTTCCAGTAGCTCCAGCAATTCCTGCGGATATTCCCCGTTGATCATCGGGTCCAAAAATACGCGGTTATAGAATAAATCGTATAAATGCGCCGCCTTTTGGTCATGCGCCGCCGATGAACGGGCGTACGTCACTTCCGGATTTAAAATCACCCCGACGGTACCTGCGGCGTGATATTTTTTGCGATGGAACAGTTCGACCACTCTGGCGGTTGCCAGCACTTTGTGGTGATTCCACTGCATCCATTTCGCGGTGTTTTGCTCGAACGGCCAGCGGATCGCATCCAGATACACGCGGGTTTGCACCACCACCGGTTCGTTGAAGGTAAACCAGCGGCTGACTTTTCCGGCATACCGTTCGAAGACTTTCTCTGCATACAACACAAACAGATCGACGACTTTTTTCGAGCTCCAGCCATCGTATTTTTCGATCAGAAACGCCGGTAATTCGTAGTGTTCCAGACACAGCATCGGTTCGATGCCGTTGCGTTTCATTTCATCCAGATAGTCGTCAATGTAGGCGGCATATTCTTCATCGACCGTACCCAACTCATAGTCGGTGAAAAAGCGCGACCAGTTAACTGACGTGCGGTAATGACTCAGCCCGCTGGCTTTCATCAGCGCCACATCTTCTTTGTAGCGGTTGATGAAATCGGTGGCTTTCGCCGGGCCGTAACCGTTGTGCCAGACATGGCGGTTATTTTTGTACCAGAGATCCAGATACGAATCCTGCCCGTCTTTTTTGCCGCTCCAGCCTTCGGTCTGCCATGCAGAGGCGGCGGCACCGAGAATAAATCCGTCAGGAATGGCGATTGAAACCTTACTCATAACATCCCTCATTTTCCGAATAATTTACGCCGTGGCAGCCTGCTTCTGGCTCTGCTGCATGGCTTCAAGCTGAGCCTGATCGGCACGACGCGCCGCGACTTTCACAAACGGCAGATAAATCAGTACCGCCACCACAATGCAGCCAATCTGGGTAAACACCGCGCCCATCGATCCGGCCGTTGACAGCCAGGCGTTGATAATCGGCGGTGTGGTCCACGGCACCATCACCACCGCGCGTCCGGCGAAACCAAGGCTCGTCGCAAAATAGCCGATGGTGCCGGTGATCAGCGGCGTGATGATGAACGGGATAGCCAGGATCGGGTTGAGCATAATCGGCATACCGAAAATCACCGGTTCATTGATGTTGAAGAAACTTGGCCCGAGGGACAGTTTGGCGATTTCGCGCATCTCTTTGCGGCGGGTAGCGATCATCACCGCCAGCAACAAACCGATGGTACAACCCGAGCCTCCGATGCTCATATATACATCCCAGAACGGCATGGTGATGATGTTTGGCACCTCATGACCCTGCTCAAACGCGGTCATGTTAACCATGATGGCGCCGAGCAACAGCGGTTCGCGGATCGGTTTAATCATCTGGTTGCCATGAATACCAATCACCCAGAACAGCTGCGCGACAAACATCAGCAGCAGAATGCCCGGCAGACTTTGCATCACCGATTCCAGCGGACGCTGAATCACCTGATACACCGCATCGTACAGATACATGCCGGTGACGCGGTGGAATACAAAGCCGAAGGTAGCGACGAGCACCACGGTAATAATGGCGGGAATTAACGCCGAGAATGACGCCGACACATTGGGCGGCACGCTCTCGGGCATTTTTATACGCAGGCCGTTAACCCGTTCCAGACGGGAATAAATCTCCACCGACAGAATGGCAATAAACATGCCGAGGAACAGACTTTTAGTATCGGAGAATTGTTTTGCCAGCACATCTTTCACTTCCTGCATCTGGCCGTTAACCATCATATCGACGGTGGTTGGCGTCACGGCAATAAAACAAATCACTGCCAGCAGGCCGGGAAATAACGAACGTGAGCCGTTAATTTTCCCGAGTTCGATACCAATTAAAAACACCGCACCGATGGTCAGAAAACTGAGCGTGGCGTAGTTAATACTGCTCATGATCGGTTTGAGGGTGGCCAGCCAGGAGAACATTTCAAAATGCGCTAATCCGTTTTTCGGATCCATCACCATATTTGAAATTAAAACTGAGAATGCCCCCACAATAATAACGGGCATTAACGTGATAAAAGACGCCTTAATAGCCATGATGTATCGGAAGCTATTAAAGGTGTTGGCGAATCCCCCCAGAGAATCGATAAAGCGGTCTTTCAGTGACATGACAGCACCTCATTTTCTTTTTTCTATACTTCACAGGTGTTGATTTCGTCTTCACCTTTTATATTGAATGAGGAATAAAGGTGTCGTACGAAGCAGGGTCAGATTCCGGTTCTGTAAATCATCCTGTCGGCCATATTTCGGGAATAATTTCGTAATGTGGCATGCCAAAAAATAGCGGAATACGAATTAATTTCTGTGACAGCGTTCTCACATGTGAATATTGGAATTCCAATATGATGATTTCACCCCTTTCTGGTATACCAATTTGGAGTTTTCGATGGAATTCGATCTGGAACAAACGGTGATGGAGTTATTGATCAACGCCGGAGAAGCACGATCTAACGCCATGATGGCGATTCAGCATGCACGTAAAAAAGAATGGGAACAGGCTGATGCGATGCTGAAAGCCTCGGACGACGCGGCGCGTGTTGCGCACAAAGTACAGACGCAACTGATTGGCCTGGATGAAGGCGTGGGGAAAATTCCGGTGAATCTGATCATGGTGCACTCGCAGGATCATCTGATGACCGCCATGCTGTGCCGTGATCTGGCAGAAGAGATCGTGTTACTGAGAAAAGAGATGTTTGATAAGTAAACTTTCTCCCCTGCGAAGGGGAGGGTTGGGGTGGGGTATTAAGGTCTATAACAAAATTCAAAGTGTGCTTTAACTCATTGCTGTGGTTTTAACACGCCCTCCGAGCCTACCCCGACGAAGGGGTAG
>NZ_JABAED010000052.1:0-14752 GCF_023701875.1 Rahnella sp. CG8 | reverse complement strand
TCGACACGCGCACGTGGGCTGGGCCCCCGGTAAAACCTACACCCCCCAACCCAAACCCCACCACCCCAGCCTTTAGCGCCAGCGAATCATTAATGCCGTCACCGACCACCATCGGGCGGTAACCCTGCACAATTTCAGCGGAGACCTGATGCAGTTTATCTTCCGGTAAAGCCTGCGACACCACATCACTGATGCCCAGTTCTCCGGCAATACGCTCAGCCACGCTGGCGCGATCGCCGGTCAGCAGCAGTTGTCGCTGCAGGCCAAGCTGACGCAGTTCAGCTAACGCCGTGTGCGCCTCAGGCCGCAATGAATCTGCCAGCAACAGCCAGCCGAGAAAATGCCCGTTCAGCGCCAGACCAACCAGCGGCCCGTCATGTTCAGGTACGACGGTCATCGCGATAGTGTTCTGGCTGAAGAATGCCGGGCGCCCTAACAACGCCTCGCCTTGCGCAGTTTGCGCCCGCACGCCCATACCCTGCTGTTCCGACACGTCTTCCAGCGGTAAGTATTGTTCACGCGGCAGTAACTTAGACAGCGCACGGCTGACCGGATGGCTGCTCGCCGCGCCCAGACTGGCCGCCAGACTGAGCACGGCGTCAGAGGATTGATGCTCGGCCAGCACCGTACGTTGCAGATGCAGTTCACCGTGGGTCAGCGTGCCGGTTTTATCCACTACAATGGCATTCAGATCCGCCAGTTCCTCAAGAAAAGCGGAGCTGCGGATCAGAATGCCGTGACGCGCGGCAACAGCAATACCAGCAATTGCGGTGGCGGGTGCGGAAAGCACCAGCGCACACGGACAGGCCGCTACCAGTACCGCCAGCATGGCGTGAGCATCACGGGTGATAAACCAGGTCGCCGCCGCAATCAGCAAAATCAGCACCAGATATTGCCCGGCGTAACGCTCGAGCAAACGGGTGATCGGCGGTTTGGCATGCTCCGCTTTTTGCATCAACGCAATCACTTTTCCGAGCGTAGCATCCGCACCGGTGCGCGTGACTTCAACGCAAAGCAATCCGTCGAGGTTGATGGCGCCGCCGAACACATCGTCACCCGCGCAGGCTTCCTGTGGCACCGATTCGCCGGTGATCGGTGCGGTATCGAGACTGGCGCGACCTGATAACACACGGCCATCGGCGGGCAACCGGTCACCGGCGCGCACTTCAATCCGGTCACCGGTTCGCAACCGGTGGTTATCGATTTCCTCAATCTCACCATCGGGCAAAACCCGCCGGGCGCGGCTGCGGGTCAGATGGCTGAGCGCATCGATGGCTTCCTGCGAACCGATAACGCTGCGCTCTTCCAGAATATGACCAAAAATCATAATGCCCGGCAGCAACGCGGCGGTCATCAGGTCTCCTGTGGCCCACGCGCCAAGCATAGCCAGCGCAATCAACTGATCGGTGACGCCGTGCAGGCTGGGGCTGCGCAAACTATAAATTGCCGAGCGCAGCACAGGAACCGCCACCAGCAATGACGCCACGCCAAACAGAATTTGCCCGACATCGCTTTGCTGTGGAAACAACCATTGCCAGATCCAGCCGCACAGCAGCAGACCAAACGCCGCCATCGCCAGAAGCAGCTGTACAGCCATGCTTCGCTGTTCATGGCGCGTTAACAGCACGCTTTTCGCTGCCGGTTCTTCAGAAGTAAAAGAAGTCACAGGGCAATACCTCAGGGTTGAGAGGATGGACGGTCTGGCCCCGGCAGGATCAGATGTGCATCGTCATGGGGATCAACGGCAGTGACGCCGCCCGCATGGGCAAGGATTGCCGGCATCCGTTCACGCCACAGACGCCACAGTAATTCAGGTGAATGATCATTCGCCAGTTGCACCACGGTTGCAGTCTCCGTGGAAGCCCGGGCTATCTGTTCGCTGGCTTTGGCATGGGAGACCTGTAAGGTGCGATCTGCCGCCTGAACCGCCTCCTGATGCACACTGGCAGCCTCATTACTCGCGCTGGCGATGTTCTGATCCGCCTGCTGACTGGCTGTCAGTACGGCATTAAACGCCTCAACCGCCGACGGTGGCAGAGAAGACTGCACGTCAACGCGACGGACTTCGATACCGGGGTTGCTGCCTGCAGCTCTCAGGGCGGCGAGTTGCTGATTAATGCCCTGACGTAAATCGCCGCGCAGCCGTTCCCGTCGTTCGGCGATATGGCTGTCGTTACCCACCATTTCCGGCCGCGCGACCAGAATGGTATCCAGATCGCGTGAGGCACAAATCGCCACCGCCGCGTGCTCGGTTAAACGATCCAGGGCCGGTAACACGTGTTCACCCTGCAACACAAACGCCACCGGATCGGTAATCACGTAATACACCTGCACATCCAGCTGAACCACGCCGGAATCACCGGTCAGCAAATACCCCGCGCCCGCGACGGCATCACTTTTCTCGCCGCCGGTATTGGTCCACGCAGGCACAATGTTTTCTCTGAGCAACGCGGTCACGTGATGCTCGATTACCCGGTCAGCGGCAGGTAAAATTTCTACCTGCTCCAGCGGTTCCGGCCACGCAAGCAACAACCCGGCTCCCGCCGTGCGGGAAACCGCACCAAAGCGCATCACCACCGCGCGCTTATCCGGCTCTATCTGCCGCACATTGGAGAACAGCCAGTTCGCGGCGGCAATCAGCGTCATGGCAAACAGCGCCAGACAGGCTATGCGTCCTGCCTGAAACCACGCATTCCCCTGAAAGCGGGACAACGGATTCATGGCCGCGGCCCGTTGCTGGCGGCGGGCAAAGCGGGCGGACCTTCAACCAGTTGCCGGAACGGTGCGGCATCAGTGCGCAGCACCAGCCGGGTGCCCGGCGTGATCACGCTGTTGAGCGTGTCAAGCGAGCGCAACAAATCGTACAATTCGGGGTTACTGGTCCGGGCTTTAGCGTATATCGCCGCGCTCTGAACCTGCGCCTGCGCTTCAATATTGGCTGCGCTGACCGACGCATCGGCCTTAATCACACGGGCATCGCGTTCGGCGGAAGACCGGATTTCAGCCGCCTGACGCTTACCTTCGGCGGACCGCTCGGTGGCAATGGTTTCCCGTTCTGCCCGCATGCGATCCACGGTGGCATCTAACGTCACCGACGGTAATGTCAGCCGTTCAACGCCGACCTGCACCAGTTCAATGCCATAGCTGTCGAGCAACTGGCGGGCGATCTGATCATGCAAATGCTGTTCAAAACCGGAAAGGCGGATTTTACTGGCATCAGTGTTAACCAGATCAGCCAGTGCAAAACCGCTGGTGGTGGTTTCCAGCGCCGAACCAATAAACGTTCGTATCTGCGCGGCGGCCATATCCGGCTGATTTTGTACCGCGCGGATAAAACGCTGCACATGCTGGGGATCGTTTTTCACCTGCCAGACAGTATAAGCCTGAACAATGATCCGCAGACCGTCGCGGGTGCCGACATCCTGCAACCCACTGGACGTGGTGCGGATACGTAAATCCACCGGGATCGCGGTCTCCAGCGGCACCGGCAGATGCCATGCCAGCCCCGGTTGCAACAGCACACGCACCGGATTACCAAAGCGCGTGATCACCATCGCTTCGCCGGAACGCACCTGCACCAGACAGGCGGTGGCGGCAATCAGTGCCACCAGTACGATAGCAATCGTAACCCGTCGCCAGAGTCCAGGGGCCGTCGGGGCGGAGTGATGATGGTGATGTCCGGCACCGTGATGATGTCCGCCATGTGCATCGTGATCGTGTCCGTGGGCTTCAGGTTGTTGGGAATCATTCACCGGGTAGTCTCCGCGTTGACAGAATGCGCCGCTTTATCCGCTCCGGGCGTAAATGGCAGGGTAAAATTTCTCAGATCCAGCACCGGCGAAGTCCCGCCGCCAATACGGTGATCAACAATCAGAACTTCCGGATGCTGCTGCATCGCCAGAATCAGCTGACTAAAATAACGGTCGGTCAGGAACGACTGTCCGCCAGCCTGATACGCCTGATTTTCTGCGTTAAAGCGCAACGCCATGACCTGTGCCTGATCGAGATTTTCGTGGCTTTGTGCACTGGCGGTATCCTGCGCCAGACGGGCAAATTGCTGTGCCGCATTCAGTTGCTGCGAGGCCTGCCCTTTCTCACCGGCGATGGCGCTTTGTGCCAGAATTTGTGCCGCCTGTACGCTGTGATAAGCATCCGCCGCACCCGCAGGTGGATGGATTGATTCAATCACCGTAGCCAGCAGTTCCACGCCGCTGTTGAGATGATCAAGCTGGTTCTGTACTTTCCGGCCAATATCTGCGGCAAGGCGTGTCTGATCACTTCCCAGCAGGCTGTCGAGCGTACGCGAGGAAAAATCATGCACCAGCACCTGGTTGGCAATACTGCGGATCAGCACCGGCATATTGTCGGTGTGATAGAGGCTCGCCATCGCCGCGCCGTCATTCATGGCGATGCGGTACACAAAGCGGACATCCATATTCATGATTTGAAAACTTTGCCTGTCACGGGTGGCACTGGCGATGATTTGTGATTTATCGCTGCTGTGGCCGGAGTCCCACAGACGGTTTGCGCTTTCAGGCGCCGGGCCTTCGGCGGTATCAGCCACCGTGACCGGTGTGGTGGTGACCGGTTCTTCGGAACCGGTGGTGAGTTCATGTACTTCGCCGTTATCAACCATCAGCGTACGGCCAAATGGCCACGGCAGACCCGCATGTAAACCGGGTTGTCGGACCGCCACCGGTTTGCCGAAGGATTCATAAATTCCGCGCTGGGTCAGCGGCACCTCGCTGATGCCCGTCAGCAGCCAACCGGTCAGCAACAAGATTGCGGCCAGCGGTAACAGTGCACGGCGCATAAAATGAAACGCCCAGATCTGACGAAGATCGATACCAAAATGCTGATGCAGTTCGTTTTGCACAAACTGTAACGGACGCGGCGGCCAGCAAATCTGCGCGGCCAGCAGGCTGCCCGCAATAAACTCCGGCTCTTTATCCTCACGCGGCGGCGAAAACATCGCCATCAGCGCCCGCAGGAAAAGCTCCAGCGCCACCAACCCCGGTAATAATCCGGTGAGCATCAGCAGGTGAGCAGGCCACACCGAAGCCTCACGGGCAAACATCAGGGCTAATGCACTCAGCAAAAACACGCCAATCATCATGCGCATCATCGGTGCGAGCTTTGCCGCTTCCGGCCATTCCAGCGGGTTTTTTAGCGTCCAGTGACGCTCCAGAACCAGTACAGCAAAGGCGCAGAGAATGAATACCGAACCGGCAAAATACCCCGCCTCACCGGCGTCATTGGCCGGTATTGGCAACTGCCATAACACACTGATGAGCACAATTGCGGCAAACGCAGGAAGCGCCTGGAAGAACACATGCGCGTCAACATAACGTAAAACAGGACGCATCCAGGGGCGGGAAATCAGACGTTGGGAAAATCCGGAAGACGCTTCCGGCATGGCGGTTTCAACAGCAGGCGCAAATTGTTGCGTCCGCCAGCGGGAGATACGCCGGGCACATTGCAGGGAGGCAGCGCAAACCCACATCGCCGCCATGATGTTGCCGGTCACCCAGGGCCACACCGATGCCGGAGAGACCAGATACAGCATCAGCAAGATCAGATACATCACGCTGCTGATCACCATAATGGGGTTGATCAGCCCGCTCAGCCAACGCGTGTGGGTGGCGGCAGACTGAAAGCGCAGCTGTTTACTGGCGTTATCCGTCCCGGATACTTTGTCTGTACTCATGTCCGCTCCGGCAGTGGAAAAAATACCCCGCAGCGCAGGCCTGAAGCCAGTTAGTGCGAAGTTGACCGGGCGTAACGGTATAACATTACAGAATTTTCAGCGATATGAATTTGGCCGCTTTTTTGCCCCGAATTGTAAGCATTTATCTTTAAAGGGCCACAAGCGGGTGAATAACGAAAAAGGTGCCGTTTTTAAGCGACACCTTTGAGGTTTCAGAGATTATCTTCAGCCACGTAATATTGCGGATCGTCGAGTTCGTGAGAACAGAATGGCCCGGCTTTTTTGAGCAAACTCACGCAATCATTGCTCAGATGACGCAGGCGAATGGTTTTACCGGCATCGAGATAGCGCGTGGTCAGTTTATCAATCGCCTCCACTCCGCTCGAATCCATGACCCGCGTACCGGCAAAATCCAGCACTACATTTTGCGGATCGTTTTCAGGATTAAACAGCTCGGCAAAGGTCGCGGCAGATCCGAAGAACAGCGGCCCGTCCAGCTTATACACTGCCAGGTCGCCTTTAGTTTTATGCTCTCGCACACGGATACGCGCCTGCTGCCAGGCAAAAACCAGCGCAGAGATAATCACGCCACTGATCACCGCCACGGCAAGATCGGTGAAAATCGTGATGACGGTGACAATCAGCATCACCAGTACATCAGCTTTAGGCATGCGGCGAAGACGGCGCAGCGAACTCCACTCAAAGGTGTTGTAGCAGACCACCAGCATAATGCCCGCCAGCGCTGCGACCGGCAGCAAGCCAATATAACCGGACAAACTGACCACAAACAGGATCAGTAAAATGGCGCCGACTGTACCGGAAATTCGCCCCCGACCGCCGGAGGTGAAATTAATGATCGATTGCCCAATCATCGCGCAACCGGCGAAGCAACCGAACAGACCGCAAATCGTATTCCCCGCGCCCTGCGCAATACTTTCACGGTTGCCGTTGCCCTTCTGATGACCCATTTCATCAAGCACGGTCATCGTCAGCAGCGATTCAATCAGGCCAACCAGCGCTATCACTACCGCATACGGCAGCACGACTTTCAGCATCTCAACATTGAAAGGCGCAACCGGCAGGCTGAGGTGTGGCAACGCCCCTGAAATATCTGCCAGGTCACCCACGCGCAAGGTGTGCAGGTTAAAACCGATCGCTACGGCCGAAACGACGATCAGCGCTGCCAGCGAAGAAGGAATAATTTTGGTCAGTTTCGGGAACAGCACCACCACCAGAATCGCCAGCAACACCAGTCCGTACATCAGCAGTCCCTGCCCGGCAATCATGTGCAACTGCGCCAGCATAATGACAATTGCCAGCCCGTTCACAAAGCCGTGAACCGCAGGTAACGGCACCAGCCGGATAAATTTCCCGAGGCGGAAAACACCAATCAGAATCTGAATCAGCCCGGCAAAAATGGTCGCCCAAAGCACGTATCCCATACCGTGTTGTGCCGCCAGACTCATCAGCACCACCACAATGGATCCCGCTGCACCGGACACCATGCCCGGTTTACCGCCGAACAGTGCCGTCACCAGCCCGATAATAAACGCCGTGTGCAAACCGACAATCGGCGACAATCCGGCAACCAGTGAAAACCCGACCGCTTCGGGGATCATTGATACCGCCACCACAAATCCGGCCAGCGTTTCGTTCTTCATTTCAGACAACTTCAGACCACGCGGATTAAACATAAAACATCCGGTACATTTCCCGATCAGTTAAAAAATTGTGACAAGTATCTAAAAATGAACCAGGCGAGGCAAGGTTTATCCTGTGTACTGACAACAGTGGCGGCCACAAGCGGATCGAGATAAATGCGGTTCTCGTGTATAATGCGGGGAATTGTGGTCATTACATCGTGCGGTTATATTTAATCGTTTGATAATTAAGATATTAAGGTGAGAAAAACATGGGATTCAAATGCGGTATCGTCGGCCTGCCGAACGTCGGTAAATCTACTCTGTTCAATGCGCTGACCAAAGCGGGTATCGAAGCAGCAAACTTCCCGTTCTGCACCATCGAACCGAATACCGGTGTGGTACCAATGCCCGATCCGCGTCTCGACCAGTTGGCCGAGATTGTAAAACCGCAGCGTATCCTGCCAACCACCATGGAATTCGTGGACATCGCGGGTCTGGTAAAAGGCGCATCTAAAGGTGAAGGTCTGGGTAACCAGTTCCTGACTAACATCCGTGAAACTGAAGCCATCGGCCATGTTGTGCGTTGTTTCGAAAACGACAACATCATCCACGTTAACAACAAAGTGGATCCGGCTGATGACATCGAGGTTATCAATACCGAACTGGCATTATCTGACCTCGACACCTGCGAACGCGCGATTCACCGTGTGCAGAAACGTGCCAAAGGCGGTGACAAAGATGCGAAGGCAGAACTGGCCGCACTGGAAAAATGCCTGCCACAGTTGGAAAACGCTGGCATGCTGCGTGCACTGGATCTGACAGAGGAAGACAAAGCGGCCATCCGCTACCTGAGCTTCCTGACGCTGAAACCCACCATGTACATCGCCAACGTTAACGAAGACGGTTTCGAGAACAACCCTTACCTCGACGTCGTACGCAAAATCGCAGAGGCCGAAGGCTCCGTGGTCGTTGCTGTTTGTGCAGCGGTTGAATCTGACATCGCCGAACTAGACGACGCTGACCGTGAAGAATTCATGGCTGAACTGGGCATTGAAGAGCCGGGCCTGAACCGCGTGATCCGCGCCGGTTACGAACTGCTGAACCTGCAAACCTACTTCACCGCTGGCGTGAAAGAAGTTCGTGCATGGACCATCCCTGTCGGCGCAACGGCTCCGCAAGCCGCAGGTAAAATCCACACTGACTTCGAGAAAGGCTTCATCCGCGCACAAACCATCGCGTTCGAAGACTTCATCACCTACAAAGGTGAGCAAGGCGCGAAAGAAGCCGGCAAAATGCGTTCAGAAGGCAAAGACTACATCGTTAAAGATGGCGATGTGATGAACTTCCTGTTCAACGTCTGAACCGAACTTCAGTTTCCGCTCCACACAGAATCCACGCCCTTGCGTGGATTTTTCTTTTTTATCCCCCCCTAAAATCGCCCTCAGCTCCCTCTTTTATTTCTCCTTCCGCTCTGTTACGGGATATATTAAGGGCACTATCGTAAATTTTCTCTTTGTAACGGGTAACATCTCAATGGCACTGATCCCAAAAAACTACCAGCGTCTGGAAAGCGGATATCGCGAGAAAGCGCTAAAAATCTATCCGTGGGTGTGCGGACGTTGTTCGCGGGAGTTTGTGTATTCAAACCTGCGTGAATTAACGGTTCACCATATCGACCATGATCATACCAATAATCCGGAAGATGGCAGTAACTGGGAGTTGTTGTGCCTGTATTGTCATGACCACGAGCATTCAAAGTACACCGAAGCCGATCAGTACGGTTCAACGGTGGTGGCCGGTGAAGATGCGCAAGATGATGTCGGTGCCGCCACCTACAACCCGTTTGCCGATTTACAGGCGATGCTGAATAAGAAGAAATAGGGTCGATTGCGCTCCGCTCCTCCAGCAAAACTAAAAACCCCGGTATTCACCCAAATCCACGCGATGCCGTGGAGTTTTTATGATGAACGAGGCGATTTCCGCCACATAAGTTAGTCCCCTGATATTTTTCTTGCATCCCAAAACGCCATGCGCATAATCGCAAATTCAAATAATAATGATTCTCAGTCCTTTTTACATTAGGGTTACATTATGCGCGAAAAAATTTCACCCACAGGGTTTAAACCGACCCTGCTGGCACTCTTCGTCAGCGTAAGCTGCATGCCTGCGATGGCGGCCACCACCCCTGCTCCGGCGACCAGCTCAACGGCGGCGACAGGCGATACCATGACTATCGTCAGTGCGCCGGATAATGAATTCAAATCCGGCGGCAATGAGCTGGTTCCGGCCTATCTGGACGGTCAGGTGGCGCATGGTGGTCGCCTCGGCATGCTTGGCGAACAGAAGGCAATGGATGTGCCGTTTAACGTCATCGGCTTCACGTCAAAACTGATTCAGGATCAGCAGGCGCGGACCATTGCTGACGTGGTGCGCAATGATGCCACCGTCCAGAACGTGCAGGGATACGGCAACTTCGCCGAAACCTACCGCATTCGTGGCTTCCAGCTCGATGGCGATGACATGACGTATGGCGGATTGCCGGGCGTGGTGCCGCGTCAGGTGATGGATGCGTCGTTAATCGACCGCGTAGAAATCTTTAAAGGTGCGAACGGATTACTGAACGGCGCGGCGACAAGTGGCGTAGGCGGCATGATCAACCTCGAGCCGAAGCATGCGGATGACGCGCCACTGACCCGTGTCGGCGTGGATTACACCTCCTCTTCTCAGGTTGGTGGCACCCTGGATCTGGGCCGTCGTTTTGGCGATGACAACCAGTTCGGTGTCCGTCTGAATGCCGTTAACCGTGAAGGCGAAACCGGTATTGATGGTGAGAAAAAACGCACCACCGCAGCCTCACTGGGCCTCGATTATCGCGGTGACCGCCTTCGTACCTCTGTGGACATGGGCTATCAAAAGAAAACCTTCCACGACGCCCGTCTTGGCGTGAATATCAGTGGTGTGGATTTCATCCCTAAAGTGCCATCCAACAGTCACAATTACAGTCAGGACTGGGTATACAGCAATATTGAGTCCGAATTTGGTATGGCCAAAGCGGAATATGATGTGACTGATGACTGGACAGTGTATGGCGGCGTTGGCGCACAGCATTCGCATGAAACCGGCGACTATGCTTCCCCTGCGCTGAAAGATGCTGACGGAACGGCAACGATTGGTCGTCTGGATACCAACCGCATCATCAATAATTTCAGCGGAATGGCGGGAATTCGCGGCAATTTCGATACCGCCTTCATCACCCACAAGGTGAATTTTGGTTATTCCGCCCTGACTTCACGCAATAATACGGCGTGGCGTATGGCCTACGGTGCCAATGCTGAAAACACCAATATTTATCACACCACGAATGTCCCGAACCCGACACCTAATCTGTCTGGCGGTAATTATGACGACCCGCTGACCACCGGGCGTAACCGGACTCAGGGCTATCTGTTAACCGACACGCTGGGCATCCTGGATGATACCCTGTTGTTCACCGTCGGCGCACGTCATCAGAAAGTGATCGTCCGTAATTACAGCAATGCGACCGGCGCTGAAGACGTGTCATCACGTTACAGCGACAGCCGCTGGATGCCGACGTACGGGGTTGTGTATAAACCGTGGCAGGTGATTTCCCTGTACGCCAACCACACCGAGTCTTTACAGCCGGGCGATGTGGCACCGAATAACGCGAAAAACTACGGTTCAACCACCGGCATTGCCCATTCAAAACAGAACGAAGTGGGTGTAAAAGCGGACTTCGGGCGTGCAGGCGGTTCACTGGCATTATTTGAAATCAAAAAACCGTCAGGCATTTTGGACAGCAATAAATTCTACAATCTGGACGGTGAACAACGTAACCGGGGCGTGGAGCTGAACGTCTTTGGCGAACCGGTGCTGGGCCTGCGTCTCAACGGCAGCGCGACCTGGATTGATCCGGAAATGACCAAAACCCAAGACAACACCTATAACGGTAAAGATGCGATTGGCGTGCCGCGCTACAACCTGGTGCTGGGTGCGGAATATGACATCAAACCGGTTGACGGCCTGACGGCCACCGCGCTGGTGAACCATTCCGGCTCACAGTGGGCAGACTCAGCCAACACGAAGAAAATCGACGCTTATTCCGTTCTGGATCTTGGCGTGCGTTACCGCACCAAAATCAACCAGAATGATATGGTCTGGCGTGCCGGTGTTGATAACGTGACCAATGAAAAATACTGGTCAAATATCGACAGCACCGGAACCTATATTTATCAGGGAAAAACGCGCGCGCTCAAAGTCTCCATGACGTACGACTTCTGATACGGATATAATCTGATACGGATATAAAAAGGGGATGCATTCAGCATCCCCTTTTTTATTGCCGTGCGAATTTTTTATTGGCTGTTTTCCGGCAGCGGTAAACTGACCGTGACCATCAGCCCGCCCTGTGTTTGCTTCGTCGCATGGATCCCCCCGCCGTGCGCTTCACAAATCGCACGGGCGATGGATAAACCCAATCCGCTGCCCCCGGAATGTCGTGCGCGGGAAGAGTCCGCCCGGCTGAAGCGTTCAAACATAACAGGCAGAAAACTGTCATCCACACCCGGACCCTTGTCCCGGAACGTTATGTCATAACCGCCATTGCGGGGCGCGATGGCGATGTCCAGACGCCGTCCTTCCTGCGCATAACGCAGCGCATTTTCCATCAGAATGGTAAATACCTGCCCGAGCCGGAACGGGTCACCGACATAACGGCACGGCGTCTCCGGCGTCAGGGCGATGTCAAAACCGGCTTTCGTCGACTGAGGTTTCAGCCAGGTCATCCGCTCGCGCAGCAGATCTGCCAGATCCAGTTCTGTCTTGCTGAGGTTAAGCTGACCGGCATCCGCCAGCGACAGCAGATGCAGTTCGTCGATCAGACGGTTCAGATGCAAAAGCTGTGTCATCACCATCTGCAACTGCTGCGGCTCCGGGCGGAAAACACCGTCCAGCATGCCCTGTAAACGCCCCACCGCCGCCGTGAGCGGTGAGCGCAGTTCATGCGCCATCGCCACATGGGAGGCCCGCAGCTCCCGCTCATAACGCGAAAGTTGCAACATCATGGCGTTAAAATCATCCGTGAACTGAATCAGTTCCGCCGGCGCATTTTTCACCGGCTCAGCCCGCGTATTAAAATCTCCCTGCGTTACCGCACGCGCCACCTGGGCCAGACGGCTGAATTGTGACGAAAGCGGTCGCGCGGCTTTTAATCCCAAAATAGCGATAAACGGCGTCACCACGACGACCAGGATGCCAACCATGATCCAGTCGGCCGAGGCGATGGAGGGATCGGAGTAACGCGCCCCCCAGCCCTGATCGACAATCTCATGAAACCGCGCAAGATTAAGATCCGGATTATCCCGCAGCACGTAAAACTCTGCCCTGAGTGCGGGAGACATATGGTGCAATACCCAAAGATTCTCAATGACAAAACGCAGCCACATGCACAGAGCAATCACAACGACACTGCCGATGGCCAGCGTCAGGATCCGCACACAAATCCAGCGCCACAGGGACTGATAGTGAGAGTGGTGGTTCATGGCTGTCTGAACCGGTAACCGACGCCGCGCACATTAACTAACACGTTAACGATGCCTGCAGATTCGAGTTTTTTACGCAAATTATAGACATGCGTATCGACCACCCTTTCCAGCGCCTCGCTTTCCGGCAGGCAATGCTCCAGCAAATACTGACGTGAGAACGGGCGTGTTGGTGCCCGCATTAATGTGCTCAGTACGCCAAATTCTGTCGGGGTTAGATCAAGATAATGCGGTTCGCCCGAGGCAGAGCTAACCGCCGCCGTCAGCGCCCCGACATCCACGTCGAGACCCTGCCAGCGCAACACAGCAGACGTGTTGTTTTCGTCTGTCGCCACACGACGCAGTACCGCCTGCACCCGCGCCACCACCTCACCGGGGTTGTAAGGTTTGACCACATAATCATCCGCACCGAAGCGCAGCGCGCCAATTTTATCGGGCATGTCGCCCATCGCCGTCACCATAATCACCGGCGTGCTGCTTTCACGCCGCAGCGATGCCAGCACATCAGTGCCTCGCATCCCGGGCAGCATCACATCCAGCAAAATGAGATCCGGCTTCCAGCGCAGCGCATGCTCCAGCCCGGAAACACCGTCACCGGCAATCTGTACGTCATATCCTTCGCGTTTTAAATACGCATCGAGAACGTCTGCCGCATCGGCATCATCTTCAATAATCAGGATCCGCTTTGTTTGCATTGAGTCGCCCTGGCTGTTTCATCATAAATTCCCGGCAGTTTACTGACCCTGCCTCTCCCGACTTCCGGTTTCAGATGCGGCTGCAATCCGCTACGAACCATACGTTTAGATGATGAGGAATCACAATGATATCCATAAAACTAATGCTTCACATTACCTGTTTACGCATTTTCTGCCCGGCTCCCCAGTTCGACCACCACCTGATGCTCGTTACCGTCATCCGTCAGCGGGATCAGATCACCGTCCAGGGCATGGCCATCCAGCGTGACACAGTAGTCGCCTGTGTTGTGCCGTACCGTTATCAGGTAACGGCTGCTGCCTTGCTGATACGTCACCGTGACTTCCGGCCACAGCGCAGGCAATTTGCTGTGGATGGCGATAGCATCGCCATGGCGTGTAATGCCCAGCAATGATTCGGTGATCAACCGGTATGTCCAGCCCGCAGAACCGGTATACCAGCTCCAGCCCGCGCGACCGCTGTGCGGATCGACCGAATAAATATCGGCGGAAATCACATACGGTTCCCCTTTATAGCGGCTGACCGCCTCCGGCGTGAGGCTGTGATTGATCGGGTTAATCATCGACATCAGTTCCCAGGCGCGTTCGGTGTTGCCCTGTCGGGCAAACGCCATCACCGCCCAGATAGCTCCGTGGGTATACTGCCCGCCGTTTTCACGCACACCCGGCAGATATCCGCGGATATACCCCGGATTCGGGCCGTTGCCGTCAAATGGCGGCGTCAGTAATCTGATCAACCCCGCATCGTTATCGACCAGACGCTGATCGACCGACCGCATGGCGCTGGCGGTGCGTTCAGGTGTACCGGCTCCGGAAAGCACCGACCAGCTTTGCGCGATAGCATCTATCTGGCATTCGTCGTTCATATGCGAACCCAGCGTTTCACCGCTGTCGAAATAACCGCGCAGATACCACTCACCGTCCCACGCATGGTTGTTGAGGTTTTGCTTCAGCAGCGCCGACTGCTCGCGGCACAGGGTGGCGATAGCGATGTCCTGGCGCTCTTCTGCCAGTGCGCCATAACGTTGCAGAACGTCGTAGAGGAAAAAGCCCAGCCAGACCTGTCTCTGATACACCTCTCCGCGCCCACGAGCCGGCCTCCGATCTCGTATGGGGTCATCTGCGTGAAAA
>NZ_JABAED010000051.1:0-15758 GCF_023701875.1 Rahnella sp. CG8 | reverse complement strand
GATTTGGGGTCAAGTTGGTTCGATGACGGAGTGACCCCCAAATGTCTCTTAACGACTCAAAAATCCGCAACTTAAAAGCATCCGAAAAACCCTTCAAAGTTTCTGATTCTCATGGTTTGTACCTTTTAGTTAATCCAGGCGGATCACGTCTCTGGTATCTCAAATATCGCATCAATAGAAAAGAATCACGCCTCGGCTTAGGTGCCTATCCCGGTGTATCTTTGGCCGATGCTCGTCAACAACGTGACGGTATTCGTAAATTACTGGCGCAGAATATCAATCCAGCACAACAACGTTCTGCTGAAAGAGTCACTGCCTCGCCAGAGGAAACCTTCAAATCAGTGGCACTAAGCTGGCATAAAAACAACAGAGCCTGGTCAGAGAACCATGCCGCCCGTCTGCTTGCCAGCATGAACAATCATATCTTCCCGATAATTGGACACCTGCCAGTCACAGAACTAAAAACCCGCCATTTCATCGACCTGCTGAAAGGGATTGAGAAAAAAGGTCTGCTGGAAGTGGCGACACGAACCCGACAGCATATGTGCAACATCATGCGTCATGCCGTGCATCAGGAGTTGATAGAGCATAATCCGGCGGCTGATCTGGACGGTATAATCGCCCCGCCCGTTAAACGCCACTACCCTGCCCTTCTGCTGGAGAAACTACCGGAACTGTTGACTCGCATTGAGGACTACAAGCAAGGGCGAGAATTAACACGTTTGGCAGTATCACTTACTCTGCACCTGTTCATCCGTTCCAGCGAGTTGCGCTTTGCCCGTTGGTCTGAGATCGATTTTAGAAACAAAATCTGGACCATTCCGGCTACCCGTGAAACCATCCCCGGTGTGCGTTATTCCGGGCGTGGTGCGAAAATGCGCACGCCGCATATCGTTCCCCTATCCCGTCAGTCCATCGCTATTCTGAAAGAGATACGGGAAATCTCCGGGCATCAGGAACTGATATTTCCCGGTGACCATAATCCGTACAAACCAATGTGCGAAAACACGGTCAACAAAGCGCTGCGCTTGATGGGTTATGACACGAAAGATGAAATCTGCGGCCACGGATTCCGGGCAATGGCCTGTAGTGCTCTGATGGAGTCTGGGCTATGGTCACAGGATGCGGTTGAACGTCAAATGAGCCATCAGGAACGCAACAGCGTTCGAGCAGCTTACATCCATAAAGCAGAATATCTCGATGCTCGTAAGGCAATGATGCAGTGGTGGGCTGATTATCTGGATACAAATCGGGAAGGATATGTTGCGCCATATATTTATGCTCAACAACATTAGGCGTCAGGAGCAGCCTGATCGATAACGCTCTTAAGAGCAGATCCTGATAAAGGATCTGCTTTTCAGACTGCGAGGAATTTCCCCCCTCAGCATTTCACAAAAAATCGAGTAATGTCAGAGAATTACTCAGACTTGATACATAAAGGAAGGTCTATTGCGGCATAATCAATAACGTTGTATTAGGGTTACTTTTCTTATAACAATGATACTGCAAGATTAGCGTTGCGTGATCTTCATCGACAGCATAAAAATACGCTTCCGGCACATCCAGCACCGCCTCAAAACGGCAGACCAGACCAAAATCCGGCGAACTGACTTCCCTTTCTTTTGTACCCGAAACACCCGAGCAGCCCAACGGCCAGGGTCACCGAACAGGAGTTACACCATGAACCCTCACCCCACGACACCCCGGGCGTTGTTTGAAGTGGCATTTAAGCGCCAGCCTCGCCTGACATCCGTTGGGTCTGAAGATAGCCTGGTTCACCGAGTTCGAACTGTTTCTATGTGCCGGACTCGAGCACCGCAACTAATACTTGCCCAATCCTGGTGACATGGCTCATACCGCCGAGCAAGTGAGCGCTGGTGTGTAGGATAATGCCAGTTCTCCAAAGCGATGTGAAAAATCCTATGTAATCGCCTGCTGCTCCATCGCACCCGACCACCCAGTCTTGATAACGTGCAATCCCAAACTGCCCTTATTTATCGGTGGGCCATAATTTTTTAATCTGCATATATTGGCATGCAGGAATCCAGGTTCAGAATGAGACAGGATTCCTGCATGGGTAGTCTGATAACCAATCCGTAATTTAAGATCAAGAATAGTAGATAGTGTGCTGCCAATTGCGATTTACCACCACACTTCTGCCTGTGCCCCGACGGTAAACTGATCTTTCTTATTGTCGTTAAAGGTGAACTGAGTTATCTCGTTATCGAATGTTTTCAGATAAGTGGCGAAGAAACGGATCTCCGGACGCGAGGTCAGCATGCTGGTGCCCACTTTGAAGGTGTGGAACAACGTCGTTTTCAGGCCCGACTCATGGTACGTCTCGCCGCCCGCTTTATTGCGCTGATCGAACCAGCCCAGTTCAACTCCCGTCTGGTTAAAGGTGTCCCAGATATACGCCGGACGCACCACCGCACGGGTGGAGTTGAAGTCGGTGTGGCCACCAGTGTAGTAGTCATAGATATCATTGCCAGCGGCATACACCAGGGCATGAGCCATGATCACGTTTGGCAACAAGTAGTTTTCCCCTTCGGAGAGTACGCGCCAGGCCGTGCCGTTAGTGTGTTCACCGTAATACTGCCCGTTATAGCCATACAGCGCACTGGAGTCGGTCACCAGAGCCATGCCACTGGCGATCGAGTTGTTTGCCATCTGGGCAGTCACATAGGTAAACCCGCCGTTCTGCCAGTTTTGCGTCAACCGCGCCCCGGCATGCCAGGCATCTTTCACACTGTAATACGTGCCGTTGTTTTCATCGTGCTTATTCAGGTCGGTTTTGTTAGCAGCAGAGTAGCGACCAAACAGATCCAACGTGGCTCTATCCCATAGGGGCATTGCGGTGTAGCGGGCATCAATCGTGTTGGTGTTGATCTGTTGAGTCTGGCTGACGCTGCTGTCGACCGCGTGGGCATCAAGGTCTTCACGTACCAGCGCTACGTTGACCTTGCCTGGCCCCAGTTGCCAGTTTTCCAGCCCAATCCCGGCGGCGGAGTCCGATTTGTGGTATTTGAAGTCGAGCATCTGGATTTCAAACTTCGGCAACGTATGTTTGCCCACCCAGAAATCAGCCTCCGGGGCAAAAGGCAAAAAACCCTTCGTGGTCAGATAGATATCGGAAAATTGCAGCAGGTTGTCAGAAGTGCTGTCAAACCAGCCAGCGCTGTATTGTCCGCCGACGTTGCCGTCGAGCATCACAACCGCTTTGGCCGTTTTATTGCCATCGCGGTAAACCCGCTGCGAAAATTCAAGATCGTACCAGGAGCTGTTTTCCTGACCAAAACGCCCCAAGGAACCAATGGCGTAGGATTTTGCCGAGCCCCGGTTTCCCACCGCATATCCCGAGCGGAAATAGCCGGAATAATTAAAGCCGATATCTTCTTTCACATATTTACTGATATCTGCCAGAGTCATCGACGAAGCAGGAGCGACTTTTTCTGGCGCCGCCACATTGGCAGAAATAACTTCCAACGGTGGTATTACCGATTCATATTTTTTAAGCTGCGCTTTGGTGGCATCTAATTCCTTCATATTGGAGGAGAGCTTATTCTCGAGAAGTGCCACACGCTCTTCCAGGGTTAGCGGCGCTGCATACAGCGCATTCGCCACCAATAAAGAACAGGCACTTAATGTAACGGAGCAGAGTACGGGTATATGAATATTCATATCAATCCTATAATTAAATTTTATTTAGTTATTCTTTAACAACAGGCGTAATGAGGTGCACAGGTGACATCACCCATGATGGTCGGTCTTATTATAAAAACAGGGTTGCATTGTTTTATATTAACAATACAACCCTATGGTACGATGTGTTTTACTTCAGGCCAGTGATGCCCGCTTGCAGTAAATTAATTTGCAGCAGGGTTTCATCATCTTTCACCAGTTTTTCTTTGCCGTTAATAATTGTCTCATAGAGGGCATCATAATAGCGGGCATAATCACCTTGTTCAGTGACAACTTTTTCTTCGTGATATATACCTGCGTCATCCATCCAGGTCAGCACACCGTAATCTTCCGGAGTGTCCTGACCAAAATCGGCGTTATCAGGCATATAAAAGAGCTTGAGGTGATGTTCCTGCTTATCCTTACTGTGTTTGATAAACATCCCTTTCTTGCCGTAAGCCACAAAACTCGGACGCTCTTTGATGCGGAAATAGCTCGATTTTACCGAGACTTTTAATGCACCGTAGAACATATCCACATCGAAGTAATCGTTCATACGCCCTTCACCTAACAGCTGGCGCACGTCGTAATTAACATGGTCCGGCGCACCAAAGTATGAAATCACCTGGTCGAGGGTGTGGCAACCGTGGCCATACAGGTAGGAGTTAATGGCACTGAATTCGTTGACCGACTCCGGGATGTAAGGGCGGTAATAGTCATAGTGCATCTCCACTTCGAGTAAATCACCGAGCTTGCCCGATTCAATCACCTTCTGGGTGGTCAAAAAATCGCTGTCGAAACGGCGATTCTGATAACACTGCACCATTAATCCTTTTTCTTTAGCCAGGTTATATAAGGTTTCGGCCTCTTCACGTGTATGGGTAAAGGGTTTTTCTACCACGCAGTGTTTTCCGGCCTGTAAAACCTTCAGCGCAAACTCATAATGCAAGGCGGCCGGGGTGCTAACCACCACCACCTGTATTTCCGGGTCACCCAATAGCACATCCAGATTATTGGTATAGGTGATGTTAGGTAATTTATCCCAACCATCACGATTTGCCGTGGCGGAATAAATGGTTTTGGTGGTTATTTTATCTGCGCGAGACAGAATAAACGGCAAGTGATAGCGATTAGCACTTTTGCCATTGCCGATAAAACCAAGAATTAATTTCGTTGTCACTGTTTCACTCCACAATCAGCTGTTTTTTACCCATTTCAATCATCTGAGCCGCCAGGGTGCTTACGTCAAGCAGGTGTGCAGCAGTCTGATAATCCAGGGTGTCGATAATGCGAATAAACGCGAGGAATTCATAAAGCAAGCGATGCTCACGACGGTCAAACGCAAATTGCGCGCTGTCACCGTTATTCAGTGCCATCTCGAAACCTGTCATCTGGTTGACCGGCAGGGTGATTTGCATATTCCCCTTATCTCCCTGAATCAACGAGGTGGTCGGCGCTTTACAATCTTTAGCGCCAATACAGACGCATTTGAAATCACCATAATCGAGTACCATCATCCCGCTGGTATCAATATTGTTATGCATATTGGCGAAGTAATTAACCGCTTGCGGCTCACCAAACAATCCGGCGACAAAATGGAGGTTGTAGACATTAATGTCCATCAGCGCCCCACCGCCTTTTTTGACATCAAAAGCCGGGTGCACAATGCCCGCCATAAAGTCATCATAACGCGATGAGTATTGGCTGTAGTTCAGAGTCACCAGCTTGATTTTTCCAATACGGGACAGCTGCGACTGAAGCGATAAATAGGCCGGAAGGTAATGAATATTCATCGCTTCCAGCATGATAACGTTTTGTCCTGTTGCCAGCTTCTTCAGCGTGTTCAGTTCTTCCACGCTGGTGGTAATCGGCTTTTCAATAATAACGTGCTTACCTTTTTGCAGCGCCTGGCTGGCAAACGGGAAATGCAAATGGTTTGGTAATGCCACGTAAATTGTGTCGACGTCGCTGTCCAGCATGGCCTGATAATCAAAATAAATATCATCAATGTGGTAACGGGCTGCCAGCTCGCGCGTTTCCTCTTCCGTTTGTGGCGTGCCTAGAATCGCCAGACCACTAAAAGGCAGTTTATGAACCGTCGAAAGCAAATCTTTAACGATCATGCCGGTGCCAAGAATGCCTAATTTCATGTTCCACCTCGTCGTGTCACCCGCCGCAATGCAGGTGGCATTGTTTTAAATCACACCTGAATACTTACAGCTCTGCGCCGTTGGAATGGATAACGTTCTGATACCAGTAAAACGATTTTTTCTTGTAGCGAGCCAGTGAACCTTTACCATCGTCATTGCGATCGACGTAAATAAACCCGTAGCGTTTAGAAAGTTGTGCGGTGGACGCGCTGACCAGATCGATACAACCCCAGGTGGTATATCCCATTACCGGCACACCGTCCTTAATGGCTTCATGCACCTGTTCCAGATGTTCACGCAAATACTGGATGCGGTAATCGTCATTGACCGTGGGTTCGCCCACGCCCTCGGTAATTAATACATCTTTCGCGCCCAGACCGTTCTCCACAATAAACAGTGGGAGTTGATAGCGGTCATAGTATTTGTTTAAGATGTAGCGCAACCCTTGTGGGTCAATTTGCCAGCCCCACTCACTGGCGGCTAAATGCGGATTTTTCACCCCACCCATCAAATTTCCGGTAGCTCCATCCACGTTAGTTTGCACAGTTTCGCAGGTACTGAAGTAATAACTGAATGAGAGGAAATCGACGGTATGCGTCAGGATCTGCACATCCTCTTCTTCCATCTGCAGATCAATGTTTTGCTCGCGGAAATAACGCTGCATATAACCAGGGTAATTTCCGCGAACGTGCACATCCGCAAAGAAATCATTCCGGTGATCGGCATGCATGCAGGCGATGACGTCATCCGGGTTTGGCGTCAGCGGGTAAATGGGCAGGCTTAATACCATGCAGCCAAATTTCGCCTGCGGCATGATTTCCCGGCCAATCTTCGTAGCCAGTGCGCTAGCTACCAATTCGTGGTGCACTGCCTGGTAGAGATCCTGTTGGCTCAGTTCATTCTTAGGCGTGAAAATGCCGCCGCTCATCAGGGGATGATGCAGCACGGAGTTAATTTCATTGAAGGTCAGCCAGTATTTCACCTTGTGCTGATAACGTGTAAATACCGTGGTGACGTAGCGGGTATAAAAACCGATCATCGCCCGGTTTGCCCATCCGTTATATTCTTTGGTCAGATGCAGTGGTGTTTCGTAATGCGAAAGAGTGACTAACGGCTCAATGCCGTATTTATGGCACTCATCGAAAAGCGCATCATAAAAAGCGAGGCCCGCTTCATTTGGCGTTTGTTCATCGCCGTAGGGAAAGATCCGTGACCAGGCAATCGAGGTGCGAAAAACCTTAAAACCCATTTCCGCAAAGAGTTTAATGTCCTCTTTATAACGATGATAAAAATCGATCCCTGCAAGCTTCAGATTATTGTCCGTCGGATGCTCCGTCATCGGCCCCATTACCCCTTGCGGAGTGACATCCTGAATACTCGGGCCTTTGCCATCAATATTCCAGGCCCCTTCACACTGGTTAGCCGCAACCGCGCCGCCCCACAAAAAATCACGTGGAAATGTCATTTTTTACTCCTGAATAAGAAGGTTAGCGCTGTAGCTGGCGCTGTACGTCGATGATTTCTGCAATCAGTTCACGGGCCAGCATTGAGGTCATGATGTGATCCTGCGCATGGACCAGCACCAGATTGACCTGCACTTTGCCGCAGCCTTCGTCCAGGCCAATCAGCATGGTCTGAACATCGTGAGCGCGTTTCGAGGCTTCCGCCGAAGCAGCAAGTTTTGCATCAACCAGCTCCCACTCACCGCGTTTGGCGGCACGCAGGGCTTCCATCGCATAGCTGCGCGATTCCCCGGCGTTTATAATCAACTCCATGACCGTTGATTCCATATCCATGTTTTGTCTCCACTCAATAAAAGAAGGCGGAATGGACGGCTTATGCCGTGGCCATTTCCTGCTCACGTTCTTGCTCAAGAAGCTGCTTTTCATAAATTTTGAAGAAAGGCAGGTAGATGAAGATGTCGATAACAATCAGCGTGATAACCAGCAACGTATTGTTCATGACCCAGCCTGCACCCCACGCAGCGCCAACCGGTGCGGGCGTGGTCCAGGGAACCAGAGAGATGACTTTGGCAATCAGACCACTGGTGGTGGCAAACCAGGCAATGATTGCGTTCACCACCGGGGCGACGATGAAAGGAATAAATAGCACCGGATTCATCACCACCGGGCTACCAAAGATGACCGGTTCGTTGATGTTGAAGCAGACCGGTACCACCGACAGCTTGCCGATGGCTCGGAGGTGTACCGCTTTACTGCGCATGTAGAGGATAACCAGCGCCAGCGTGGCACCCGAACCACCGAGGTTGATAAAGAAGGCCCAAAACGCCTCCGCGAAGATATGTGGGATGGGCAAACCGTTGGCCAGCGCCGTCTGGTTAAGTCCAAGATTAATCAAGTAGAATGGTTGCAGGATGCCGCCGACAATCGCCCCGCCGTTGATGCCAGAGAACCACAAAACCTGGCAGAGTAAGACAGCAATCAGCACCGCTGGCAGAGAGTCCGCCGCAGAAATCAGCGGGGTAAAGGCGGTCATGATTATTTCAGGTAACAGCATGCCGAACTGGTGTTGTAACACCACGTTCAACGGGTAGATGGTGCAGATAATGACAATCGCCGGGATCAAAAGGTTGAATGAATGGCGAATTTTATCCGGCACTTGTTCTGGCAGCTTGATACCAATGTTGTATAGCTTCAGAATGCGGACCAACTCAACACAGAAAATCCCCACCAGAATCGCGGTAAAAATCCCCGATCCGCCGAGGAAGGCCGCCGGCAGCGAACCCTCTTTGTAAGGAGAAGTGATCAGGAGGAAGGTCATCAGCGACAGCATGGCGCAAGAGAACGCATCCAGCTTGTACGTTTGTGCCAGGTTGTAAGCTATCCCTGCACTGATATAGCAAGCCATAATCCCCATCGTCATATGAAAGGGGGTCATGATTTCGTTGAAATACTGCTGGGAAACGGATAACCAAAGTTTGCCAATAAAGAAGGTGGTATCCGGTGCAAAAGGCGGAAACGCAAAAATAAGTAAAAAAGAGCCCACGATCATAAAAGGCATCGCGCCAATAAAACCGTCGCGAACCGCCATAATATGACGCTGGGTTCCGGCAACGGCGGCAACGGGCGTAATTTTATTTTCGATAAAATTAAAAAATGCGTTCGACATGATATTACCCTGTAAAATTATTGCACTGGGTTAGTTTGAGAATCCTGAATCATCTTCAGAGCATCATTAAGGATTTTCTCACCTTTGAGCATGCCGTAATCCATATTGCTGATGATGGCTATCGGCTTTCCTTCACGTTGAGCAATCGCCTTAAACTCTTCGAATTTATATTTGATTTGCGGCCCCATCAGACAGCAATCAAAATGCGAGATGGTCGATTCAAACTCTTCCATCGCCACAGCAATAATTTCAGCCTCGATACCTTTGGCACTGGCAGCCTGCTTCATTTTATTCACCACAATGCTGGTTGACATACCGGCAGCGCAGCAGAGAAAAATTTTTTTCATATCCAGCCCTCTTTATAAAAATAGTGTGTAACTCTGGCCCGGCATTTCATTCGGTCACGTACCATGGACTGGTAGCTATCGTTCGCCTGGTCATTTCGTATTGGGAATGAAATCTGCCAGAAAGCGTTCTTTTCATTTGACGGGTGCATGCTCTCAGTACTGGTCACAGGATTCCGTGACCCGAATCTCAAAAAGAACCAAATCACTTACAAATCATTATATTTATGTGATTTTCATCACTTAATTTTAAGTATATAGATTGCTTTTTATACACAAAATGAATGTTAATGCATTTAAACAGACATATCAGTAAGTGTTTTTAAGTGATTTAGTGTTAATGATAAGAAGTAAGTTCTCCTTCCATGAGGACGTACCCGGTCGGTCATGAAGCCGTGTACGCAAACCACGTTTTCAGCTAACATGGCCTGGTTATCCTTACTCAGAAGATTGGAATACGTAATGACGCAAGAAGAACGCTTGATCGAGTTAGAGGAATTAATAAAAAATCAGGGTAAAGTGACTCTCGATTACATCTGTCAGCAGTATAATATTTCATCAGATTCTGCACGTCGGGATTTAGTCAAACTGACACAACTTCCGCATATATTGCGTATTCGCGGTGGAGCTATTCTGGCAGAAAAGCGTGTCGAATTGCCTTATGTTCAGCGTGCACAATACAGTGCTGAAAAAACATTACTTTCTGCCTGGGCGGCTAAAACCATTAATGAAAAAGAGATCCTGTTTATTGATGCCGGTACGACATCTGCCGCCCTCGCCCGCCAGCTTCCGTCACCGGTTAGTGTCATTACCAACTCCATTGAAGTGTTAGGCGAGATCATTGGAAATAAAGGGATTAGTATTTCAGTATTGGGCGGTAATTTTGATGACTATTCTCACGCAATATTAGGTAATACCGTCTTGGAGCAAATTAAGCGTTATTATGCGGATAAAGCATTTATTGGCGTCAGTGCATTATCGGAAAGTGGCATCACCACAGATACAGAACTTGATGCACTGCAAAAAGTCGCCATGGCTAAACAGTCAAAAAAAGTGATTTGTATTGCAACCTTCGCCAAATTTAATCTACAACTGATGTATCAATCCTGCAGCTGGTCGGATATCGATCATATCATCACGGATAAAACACCACCAAAAAACATCCTCAAGCTGATCGAAGAGAACGATGTTGAATTGGTAGTAGTGGATACCAAAAGAACAGATACTGATGAGTAAGTAAGGCTGAGTTTTTGGTAATGAGTCTGCTCGTTGCAGACGTCTGGGCTTATGAGACGGTGCGGTTCGGCGGAGGCATGATCCTACCCACGACATAGCGGACACGCTGTTAAGCGAGTAAATCGTTAACAAGATGAACCATGATGCAAGCAAAATCTATGAAGAAGACATCCCGTAATCGATATACCCCGGAGTTTCACCAGCAGGCGCAGGCTGAGCGTATCGGCGTGGCCAAAGCCGCCAGGGAGCTCAGCCTGCACGATTATAAACTCTACGCCTGGTGCAGTTAACAACGTCAGCAGGGCTCCACCTCTGAGCGTGAGCAGCAGGCAACCGAAATCGCACGCCTTAAGCAGCAATTGGCTATGATGAGTGGTGGTTCTTTTATCCCCCTACTGCGCCATAAACATGCCTGACAACTTAATAGGGGGCACTCCCACTAATCCAATTCCTAATGGGTAGTTGAAAAAAATTATATTTCCCTTTATTTATTGAGTTTATTATCACTCTCAGTTGTGTTGAAATTTCCATTCACTTTCTCGTTCAGAAACGATTTAAGTTCAGACGTAAATTTGAGCGGGTTTTTGAACATCAAAAAGTGATCACCTTGTTCTGCTCGGGTAAAAATAAATAATCTGGAGTCTGGAATAACCGACTGCATCCAGCGCTGGCTTTCAATATATGGACTGTATTCACCGGTGAAGATTGCCGTTGGAATATCTATTTTGTGTTCAATAACATCCCGCCAGTCATTGGTCAGATGATCAAAGAGTACCCGTTCGAGATCCTGCGGTTTGTTACGAGTTACTTGACGGGAAAAATTCTCAGAACTCGCAAACCATGGAGAGTCCATTAACTGAACCCGTTCGAATGCATTCAGGTCGGAAACAAGCTTATTCGGTGTTTTCATACCACGGAATGCTTCGATCATTGCTTCGGGTGAAGTCACACTTCCGCCAGCTTGCAGGCGTTCCTGCTCTGTCCAGTTTTGATGGCTGTAGATAGAGGGGGGCTCATCCACAAATGCAATTCGTTCTATGTCAGAAGTCCCAAATAAATCGATATAACTCCACAGAACAGATGCCCCCATGGACCATCCACTAAAACTGGCTTTAGTAATACCTGCATGCTGCGTCATTTCCCGGAGATCCATGGCAAAACGAGATATACGACTTCCGTAGGATGCGGATTCAGATAGCCCCTGATTTCTGGGATCCAGTACATAAACATGAAAGTCCTGGCTTAAAAGGTACATCACATAGATATACTCTGCCCCGTTAGCTGCCCAACCAGGAACAAACACCAGAGGCTTCCCTTTCCCTGCTTCCCAGTACCGAAGTTTGACCCCATCACTTGTGGTAAAGGTATTTAACTTTAAGCCCTTAAAATCGGACAGCCTGGATGGCATCCCCTCAGGCGGAGCAGAAAAAACAAAATCCCGACCAATAACATCAACGGCAGAAGCGGCAAATACGGCATGAGTTGAAATGGTCATAAGAAGAGTGAAAACCCATTTAACAACATACTTTTTAAAATTTTTCACGACAATGTCCGGATAAATTGTATGTGCAGATGAACCCGTCTGAAACGGTTTAGTAATCGAACAGGCTCCAATAAAATTATCCGACAGAGGGGGAGCCGGATAATTGTTCAGAATATTCAGGCTTTCACCCAGGCAGGAGCGACTACCGGCCCCTGACCCAGGAAATAGCCAAACTGGATATTCATAGCGCCAAGAGGCTCAAGGTAACGGCTGTTCTTGAGAAGGCCCGCATTTACCGGCTCCAGATTCACAGATGTGGCCAGTTCAGCTACCTGCTCACGAGCCTGGTCATTATTCCCGGCAATAAATACCTGTAATTTGTTGCTCTGACGTGATTCTTCCGGGAGCAGTTGAGCAAAAAGCGTATTGAACGCTTTTACAACGTTAGCCTTCGGAACCAGTTTCTGAATTTCTTCTGCCGCTGAGGTCTCATGACCAATAACCAGTTCACTGAAATCAGCACTCACCGGATTAGAAATATCGACCAGCACTTTGCCTTCCAGATCACCAGCGGCTGAAAATACGTCTGTTGCTGCAAGGTAAGGGGTGGCAAGAATAATAATGTCTGCAACGGAGATAGCAGCGGCAATCCCTCCCCCCTGAACTGAATCACCTATTTTGTGAGCCAATTCAGCGGCTTTAGCCGGGTCCCGATGCCCGATAAACACGTCATGCTTACCAGAAAAAAGAGCAGCAAGTCCTGCCCCCATATTGCCTGTACCAATTACGCCAATTTTCATGTTTCGTTCCTCTTGATGATTAACGAAACCAGTCTATTATTGCGTCATAGCATGATAAATTGCTTTAATGTTTGGATATTATAACTGGATTGTTTCCAATGGATCGATTGACCAGCATGGCTATCTATGTCAAAGCTGTGGAGCTGGGTTCCTTTTCAGCCGCAGCGGATGCAATGAATGTGTCCGCACAACTTGTGGGTAAGCATGTCGCAGCACTTGAGCACCATCTTGGTGTACGATTAATAAGTAGAACAACCCGGCAACATAGCCTGACTGAGGCGGGCCATCATTTTTATGAGCGTGCAAAAATTATTCTTGCGGAGGTAGAAATTGCCGAATCGTTTGCCGAGGAAGTGAGGGTTGTTCCGCGTGGCAGACTTAAAATCAATGCCCCCGTGACATTCGGCATCAATGCGCTTGCCCCTCTTCTGCCGCTATTTCTTGAAGAACATCCTGAAATATCGGTCGAAATGACGCTAACTAACCGTAAAGTGGACCTGATTGACGAAGGATACGATGCCGTTTTCCGTGTCGGCGCGCTGGCGGACAGTGCTTTGATGGCAAAATCCCTTGCCCCTTACCAGTTGCTTCTTTGCGCAGCACCTGATTATCTGAAAAAAACACTGTTACTGAAAAAACCAGAAGACTTATTGCAGCATGAATGTTTGATCTTCACTCATACCACCCTCAGGACACAGTGGGAATTTGATGGTCCGGAAGGCCATGTTTCACTGCCCGTTTCCGGGCGTCTGCTTCTGGACAGTGGCGAGGCGCTGATCAGCGCAGCCTTGTCTGGTTTTGGTATTGCAATGCAACCAACAGAACTGGTGTGGCCGCACATTGTGGCAGGCAGACTCGTACATGTATTACCCGAGTACAGCGTACCCTCAAGACCTTTGCATGTAATGTATGCCCCGGACAGAAGGCTGACACCAAAGCTTCGCAGCTTTCTTGATTTTTCGACCCGTCACTTCGGCACTGGCCAGGGGAAATCACCCCCGGCTACCCGCCGTGTGTTGTAGTGGAATTCCTGTATGCCAGCACCTTTCACCACTGATTCTCTCCGGGCCATTGTCCATTTTGTTGCCGTGGCGGATGCACACAGTTTTACAGAAGCAGCCGAGCAACTGGGAATGACCCGCTCAGCAATCGGTAAGAGCATTGTCCGGCTGGAAGAACGACTGGGCACGAAGCTTTTTCACCGTACAACACGAAAAATGACATTGACCACCGAAGGTGAGGCTTATCTTGCCAGTTGCAGAAGCGCACTGGAAACAATGCAGGCCGCAGAGTCATCACTGCTCGCCAGACAGACAGAACCATCAGGCGTGGTCAGAATTGATATGCCTGCTGCATTTGGTAAAACCGTTATGATGCCGGTACTGCTGCAAATCGCCGCGCAGTATCCTGAGCTACGACTGGTGCTGACATTCAATGACCGTATTATCGATCCACTGGATATGGGGTTTGACCTTGCTATTCGCTTTGGTCCTCTGAAAGACACGACTGATTTAGTTGCCCGCTCCCTGAATGCACAACATTTGCTCCTGTGTGCGTCACCAGAGTATCTGTCCCGTTATGGAACACCTCTTACCCTGGAAGATTTGCATAAACATCGATGTGTTATGGCCTGGCGGGGAGGCTCGCCACTCAACTGGCTAGTTCGCGATCCGCAAGGACAGGATATACGTTTCAATCCTGTTCCATTTCATCAGATAAGTGACGGTGATGCCATGATAGCAGCGGGGATTGCCGGAGCAGGCATTATACAGTTCCCTGAATCGCTACTGCGCCCCTATTTTGCTGATGCGAGACTTATTCCCGTTCTACCGGAACTGACACCGTCGCCTACAGAACTGAGCGTAATCTGGCCTCGTGCCAGGGCACTCATGCCCGGGGTCAGGTTCATTATTGATGAACTGATCCGGCTGGCCGATATCGATAGATTTGCCTGATTAGGGAAAAAAATTCCCCACAGCGTCCCCCACATATGGGTTTATCAATTGTTCACTCTGTACGACGATAGTTAACAGATTCTGCAACACACTATCTGTTAACTATTCACAATGAGGGGACATACCATGCCTGTAGTAAATATTCAGATGTTTGATGGCCGCGATGAGGCTAAACCTGCTATTGCACGTGCGGTAACAGAAGCGATTGCCACACACGCCAGTGTCGACCCACAATATGTTTATGTCATTTTCAATGATGTGAAAACTGAAAACTGGGCTATTTCTGGCGAAATTTTTGCGGAAACGATGAAAAAGTCAGGTTAAAGAACATTTTTAAAATTGCCGGACGTCCAGTACCGTGCCTGACTTGATATCACGGTACTGAACACGCAATATTTACATTCGTTGCTTATATTTCCAATCGACATGATGATTATCGAAAGAGGTCAACCGGATTATTTATGTTGATTAATGTCGGGATGTAATCAGCAAAATTGAAATGAGATGTTATTTCTTTACTATCCATTATGCAGGATGATGTAATGAAGAATGAAATTATTTGTGTATTCACTCTTTCTGTAAAAGAAGGACAGTTTGCTAATTTTCGTAATCTGGCGTCTGAAATTGTAAAAGAGACTGAAAAAGAACCGGGAACACTGACCTATATGTACAGCGTCAGTGATGATCAAAAAACAGCACATATCATTGAAGGTTATAAGGCGGATGCACTGGTATCTCATGTTGATGTGACCTTTGCTCCGTTTGCTGAACGCTTTATTTCACATGTTGATGTAACTGGCCTGACTGTATATGGTGAAACCGACGAACATATCAGAAAAAGACTGGATGCCTTTGGCGCTGTTTACATGAAAACGTTTGCCGGTTTTACTTGACCTGCTCCCAGTTGATTAGTACACCCCGATGTTAGTAATGTCTTCATAAGCCACATGAGGACATCCCCATGAAGAAGCGTTTTTCCG
>NZ_JABAED010000050.1:0-16051 GCF_023701875.1 Rahnella sp. CG8 | reverse complement strand
GCGGGGTGGAGCAGCCTGGTAGCTCGTCGGGCTCATAACCCGAAGGTCGTCGGTTCAAATCCGGCCCCCGCAACCAACTACTAAAAATCAGTGAAAAACATCAGGCACCCTAACGGGTGTTTTTTTGTATCTGAATTCCGGCGAAGCGCGGAATAATCACCCCGCCCCCGCGCGACTCATCCCATCGTCGACATCCCGCCTTGTGCGAAATACGCTTTGATCCCGGCCAGAATTGACTCCGCCACCTGCTGCTGAAAATGCGCAGTCCGCAATTTTTTCTCTTCATTAATGTTACTGATAAACGCCGTTTCGACCAGAATCGACGGAATATCCGGCGCTTTCAATACCGCGAATCCGGCCTGATCCACTTTATTTTTGTGCAGATGATTAATCTTTCCCATGCGCGTCAGCACTTCTTTGCCAAATTTCAGGCTATCGCTGATGGTTGCCGTCTGAACCAGATCAAACATCGTGTGATCCAGATACCGGTCGCCACTTTTACTGACGCCGCCTATCAGGTCAGATTCATTCTGCGTTTGTGCGAGAAAACGTGCTGCGGAACTGGTGGCGCCTTTGGTCGACAACGCAAAAACCGATGAGCCTCTTGCTGCCCGACTGGTAAAGGCATCTGCGTGGATAGAGATAAAAAGGTCTGCCCGCAGTTTTCGTGCCTTTGCCACGCGGACTTTGAGCGGAATAAACACGTCTTCATTGCGGGTCATATGCGCTTTCATATTGGGTTCACGCGCAATCAGCTTCTGTAATCTGCGGCCAATCTGCAACACGACATCTTTTTCACGGGTCTTGTATTTGCCAATAGCTCCCGGATCTTCACCGCCATGGCCGGGATCAAGCATAATCACCAGTGGCCGGCTTCGCCCCGCCTGGCCGTCTTTCTTCGTTTCCGGCGGTAATGTTCTCGCGACATCTCCGCGGTTGTAATCTTCCAGTAACGCCAGCAGCGGATCATCCTGAGCACTGATCTCACCTTCTTGCGGATACAAATCGATCACCAGCCGGTTATGGAATTCAGCGACCGGTTTCAGCGTGAAGACATGCGGATTGATTGTACGCTTTAGCTCAAACACCAGACGCACCGTTTTGGTATCAAACTGCCCCACCCGCGCCTGCCGGATGTAAGGATCACTTTGCTGGATTTTTTCACCCAGTCCCTTGAGCACACTGTTGAGATGCACGCCTTCGATATCCACCACAACGCGTGGCGGATCACTGAGCAGAAACTGCTTATATTTTAAGGGCGTGCTGGATTCGAGGGTGATTCGGGTATAAGTAGACGAGGGCCAGATGCGTACGGCAATAACCTGTGAGCTGGCCGCAAAACCTACTTTACTCACGCTGAGCATCCAGGAAGCAGCTACGGTTTGCAGGAGGCGTCGTCTTCCGGGATTGTGAGTATCGTCAGTCATGCAGTCTCAAAAAGGTCCAAAAGTTAAAAAAAGATGATAAAAAACTCAATTTACGAATTCTAACGAATCATATCCTGCATGTCATTCCTAAACATTTAGTCTATTTATCAATTTGTTGTATGTTTGTGATAAGGGTTAAAACAAAAACAGAGATTTCTTACTTGCCACAGGGCCATAAAAGAATAAAAATACAAAAATTACGAATAAAAATTCATACGAGGTTTTGCCGTGAAGGAACGTAGTACTGAACTGGTCCAGGGATTTCGCCACTCAGTTCCCTATATAAATGCTCACCGTGGCAAAACATTCGTTGTCATGCTCGGTGGAGAAGCCATTGAACATGAGAATTTCAGCAATATTGTCAATGATATCGGCCTGTTACACAGTTTAGGCATCCGTCTGGTGGTTGTTTATGGCGCCCGACCGCAGATTGATGAGAACCTTTCTGAGCATAATTACGAACCGATTTATCATAAAAACATCCGCGTCACCGATGCCCGCGCGCTCGAGCTGGTTAAGCAAGCCGCAGGTCTGCTGCAGCTCGATATCACAGCGCGACTTTCGATGAGTCTGAATAATACGCCACTCCAAGGTGCGCACATCAACGTCGTCAGCGGCAATTTTATCATTGCCCAACCGCTGGGCGTCGATGACGGTATTGATTACTGTCACAGCGGCCGTATCCGCCGTATTGATGAAGAAGCGATTCACCGTCAGCTCGACAGCAATGCCATTGTCTTGCTTGGCCCGGTGGCAGTTTCGGTTACCGGTGAAAGCTTTAACCTGACTTCTGAGGAAGTAGCGACACAACTGGCAATCAAACTGAAAGCGGAAAAAATGATCGGCTTCTGCTCTTCTCAGGGGGTAATCAACGAGGAAGGTAATATTATTTCCGAACTGTTCCCTAATGATGCACAGCAAAGAATTGATCAGATGGAATCCAGCGGTGACTATCTTTCCGGCACCGTTCGCTTCCTGCGCGGCGCGGTGAAAGCCTGCCGCAGTGGTGTACGTCGCAGTCACCTGATCAGTTATCAGGAAGACGGTGCGCTGGTTCAGGAACTGTTCTCGCGAGACGGTATTGGTACGCAAATCGTGATGGAAAGTGCCGAGCAAGTGCGCCGTGCAACCATCAACGACATCGGCGGCATTCTGGAACTTATCCGGCCGCTGGAGCAACAGGGTATTCTGGTGCGTCGTTCCCGCGAACAGCTGGAAATGGAAATCGATAAATTTACCATTATCGAGCGGGATAACCTGACCATTGCCTGCGCAGCGCTTTACCCCTTCCATGATGAAGGGATTGGCGAAATGGCCTGCGTGGCGGTTCACCCCGACTACCGTAGCTCTTCACGCGGTGAAATGTTACTGCAACGCGTTGCCAGCCAGGCGAAACTTATGGGGCTGAACAGGCTGTTCGTACTGACGACCCGCAGTATTCACTGGTTCCAGGAACGTGGCTTCAAGCCAGCAGAAGTGGATGTGTTGCCGATTCAGAAACAAGAAATGTACAACTACCAGCGTCGCTCCAAAATACTGATCGCCGAACTGTAAAAATCTCACCACCTTTCCTCAGTGGTAAAAAAGGACGCTCTCGCGTCCTTTTTATTTTGCTTTGCACATCAGCACGTTATTTATCCGCGTGCGGTTCCAGCACCTGTTGCAACGTGGAGGTGTCAGGCCAGGTTTTAAAGCCCTCAGGCGCCGCATATTGTGGGGTCTTGCTGTCGTTGCCTGAGACCTGCGAAAGCATCGCCAGACCATCCTGCTTCATTACAGCCTGATCGAAATAATCCGCCAGTTGAGTTTGAGTCAGCCCGGCAATAACCCGGATCACATTCGTGCGGGTATCAAATTGCGGATTTCCGCGACTGAAATCATTCCCCAGACGGTCGGCTTCCTCATCTAGCGTCTGCGGATTTTGCTGCATTTCATGCACCAGTCCCTGTTTATATTGCAGAAACTCATCATCCTTCATTTCACGCAGACGTTTTTCGGCCTGCTGATAAAATGCCAGATAGCGCTGATACAGATAGTCAGGTTGCTTGCTGTTACTTTGCAGCAGGAAACCAATCCCCCACTGTTTTCCTACCGGAATAGGGAAAGCAAACACGGCATAACCCAGCTGTTCCTGTGTCCGAAGCTGGCTGTAGAACCATGGCTGAATAATCTGTCCCAGCAATGCACTGTACGCCATGCTCTGAACTTCATCATAACCGGTGGGAACATATACCGCTGCCAGTGCTGAGTCCGAACTTGTCCCGATACGCTGGATATTAGCTTTCAGCGGCTGAGTCACTACAGCCTGCTTTCCGCGCCACCACCGCGTCCCATGCGCGCCCAGCTTTTGCATAATTTGCTGAGACATCGCTTTAACCTGATCAGCCGTCATGTTCCCCACAACCATCATTTCCACGGCAGCATGGTGAACCAGTTGTTCACGGTAAGCGTTAACATCATCCAGTGTGATGGCAGAAACCAGCTTTTCACGCTCGCTGCGCTCGGTGTAAGGCACCCGCGAAAGTAACTGAACCGGTTGCAGCGCCAGCTCAAACGCTTTTCCTTTATCTGCTGAAGCTAAGCGTTCGAGATACCATGATTTCGCCTGATCAAGCTGTTCCTGAGTCGGTTTGAAATCGGGGTAGTTATCAACCAGTGCGGCCAGTAAGTCAGGCAGACACTCGGTAAAACCTGTGGCAGTAAACTGCAAACCGTTATCCGGAGATGTCCCGAACGTGATCCCGCCAATGGATGCCTGATAACTCAGCTGATCAAAAGCCACGCCGGTGAGGTAATCCGTCAGGCCATAGAGCACCTGATTTTTAGCCGTGCTGAGCGACTGCTCATTGCGGAAAGAAACAGTCACATTGGCTTTAGGCTCATCAGCAAAATAACGACTCGGCATGTAGAACACACGCAAACCTTTATCTTCAACCAGCAGCTGAGGTTTCGTCGCCGTCGAATCTTTAGTGACCAGCGCAAGTGAATCAGGAATGTACGGATTCAGCGCTGGCAGCGACAGCGAAATCCCCTTCCCCAACGTCTGCCACTGCGAGTAGGTTTGCGCGGGAACTTTATCAATTTCATAAGGCGCATTAACGAAGTAGGCTACTTTATTGTGCGGCTCGTTCGGACTGATGATCCAGTAACGCGCATTTTGCGGCGTCATTTCTGTTAGACGTGCCTCAATCGCTTTGGGGTCATACTGGTCAGTCAGATAAGGTGAGTCGAGAACGTGTTCGACAGGAACCCGCAACATGGTGTCCACCAGCCATTCGACATAATCCATATCACGCGTCAGCGCCGGATAGCGGAAGTCGAGCGCCATAACGTGGGCAATTTCATCAAAATAGGTTTTTTTGATGCCCTGAGCGCGTATTTCGTTGAGATAGTTGAAAATGGCTGCAATAACCGTATCGCGCTGCGCCAGTCCCTTATCAGTCAGGGAAACAGAGATATTGAATACGCCCATATTACGGTTAACCATCGGGTCCGCACCTGCGCTGATCCCATCGGCATAGCCTTGCTTCTGTAACCAGTCTGATAAGGTATTCGGGCTGCGGTTACCCATCAGATAGCTGATATAGGTGTCGGTTTTACTGCGAAAATGGGCACTATTATTATCAATTGCAAATTCAACCCGTAATTCTTTGCGCGGCTGTGCAGGAACGAAATGGATAAACTCACCCTTTTGGTCTGCTGTTAATGTCGGGACCGTAATCGGCGGCACAGCTGCGTGGTGATTGGCGATCTGACCAAAAGTTGTGGCGGCCAGCTCAGCAAGTTCAGGCAACGGTTTATTACTGTAAATCACACCGACCATCAGGTTGGCAGAATAGTAGCGCTGATAAAAAGCCGTCAGCTGATCATGAAGCTTACTGCCCGGTTTATCTTTCAACGTATCCAGGTTACCGCCTGAAAAACGGGACGCCGGATGCCTGGGATTTAATGTCTCTGCGCGAACTTGCGCCATCCGCATGCCGTCACGTGATCGGGCCATGGTCAGTTCAGCGTTCACCGCATTACGCTCACGGTCCCCGTTGGCGGGGTCTAACAACGGTTCACCGATAGCATCTGCAAGGCGATCTACCGCTTCTGGCAAGGCATCGTTTTCTACTTCAAGATAAAACGCGGTACGGTAAGAAGCAGTGCTGCCATTGTGGCTGCCACCGTGTTTCTTAAGGAATTCAGACAGACTTTCCGGCTGAGGATATTTCTTCGAGCCCATCAGTAACATGTGCTCAGTATAGTGGGCAAGACCCAGCTGAGAATCAGGATCCTCCAGCGAACCGACAGGAATGGCGAGCGCGGCGAGTGATTTGGGGGCTTGAGAGTCAGAAACCAGCAAGACGGTCATATCATTAGCCAGTTTAATTGCCTGATACTGGCGAGGGTCGTTCTGACTTTTATTGATAGCTTGTGCAAAAGGCTGCCAGTCGGCTGCACTTGAAACAACAGGGGCCCAAAAGGTCAATAACAACAGTACCCCGGAAATGCGGGTAACGTGTTTTAACATTGCCACTCTCCCTCAATCGAATAAACGTGCCACACGGGCAATAAATATACAGCTCACCGGTAGATGAACCTCAACAAGCTGTTTTGAGCGGTTAAGCCTGCTAAGCCCCCGCAGAAACAGGATAGTTGTGAAAAAAATCGAATCGGGATTTTCTTCCTATGTTCCGTCACGTTTTAACCATAAAGCCAATTACTCCCTATAGGGAAAAATAACCCTGTTAAACCACTCTAAGCTGTTAGCCCGCCATTGCAAGTGGCTTAACAGTATTTTTGTCCGGTAATATGCGGCTTACAGGCACAACTTCAGGGGCCAAAATTGCATATTAAGCGCTGCAATATTGCCTGATATTTTGCCGGCGTTTGAATTGTCGCAGTGACCAGCTTGCAGGATTGTGCATCTGAAATGCCTGTAAACCGATATTCCCAATCTTTCGCTAAAGGCTCAGTCCCCTTTCCTGCCACTGAATATGCTTCAAGCTGGGAATGTGCTTCTGACCACGCCTGCTGAACCTGCCACTGACGCATAAACCCATTGCTCAGTGATTGGTAATAATTCAGGAGCCCCAGAATGGAAACTGACAAGAACAACATGGCGATGAGCGCTTCCGTGAGGCTGAAACCTTGCTGTGCTGAGTGGTTTTCATTCATTGCAGATCTGCTCATCAGCCTCAGGACAAAAATCCAGCCATCCCTGTGTCAGCGGTGAAAAAATCAGATTTCCACCAGTCTGTTTTTTAATACTGACTTGCTGATACTGCATAACCGGCTCATTGCCTTCAGCTATGCGTCCCTCACCACGAACCAGAAAGATATCCTGACGCAATGAAGGCCGGGTACACGTCCTGCCACTTCCTGAAACAATGAGGCCTGCGGGCACATCCCGGCACTGCCAGAGAGGTTCGCGGCTGTCTTTCCATGACTGGCGGATACCCCATGCTAATGCTGAGGCTGCATTTTCCCGGGCAATGACATAGCGATGCTGATTTGACGTCAGCGCAAGCCCGGCGGAAAGTTGCTGTTGCAGCGAGTTAAGGGCAATCAGCCCTAATCCCATCATCACCAAAATACTCAGGATCATGGCGCTCCCCCGCTGTCTGGACGAATCGCGCATTTTTGCTGCTGTCATAAGACGTGGCCTGCAATCATCTCGGTCACCTGCCGGTGGATGAAAGGATTTTTGCTCCAGCTGGCTTCAAGTTGCAGAGAATACAGGCGGCCGGAGCCACTTGCTGCGACCTCGGTTACCACGAACCGGGTCACGCTGACTTCAGCAGGGTCGAGGAGTTTTTCCCAACCTCCACTGCTGCAATCACCCGCCCCGCGCTGGATCTCAATACCGCCCTGACGCAAACGGTAACCAAAGTATTCAGAGTCCGCCGTCCCGGGCTTATCCCATGTTCCGTTGCGGTTCAGGTCATAGATAACAAGGATGCAGGAGCTGGTTGCTTCACCCGCAGCGTTGCCGATGATGACAGATTTACCCTCGCAGGTTCCGTTACAGAAACCGGCCCGACGAATATCTTTGCCAATGGCAAAAGTAGTCTGGCGCAACAGTTGCTCGAGCTGATAATGTCGGCCCAGACTCTGGCTTCTCTGGCGCATCAGCGGATAGATTTGCGCGGCACTGAGCATCAGCATGCTGCCAATCCCCATCGCAATAATGACTTCAGGCAGCGTGAATCCCTGACAACGGGCTAAATTCACTGGCATAAGCCGATACTCAGTAAAGGCTGATTTTCACTACACGTACGTAACCGTCCTCTGACAGAAAGTACGATTCGCAAACTACCCGCTGAATTTTTTAGTGTGATATGTCCGGCAAGTGCGGCATTACGCAGGCCGTAAAAACCCATGGTTTTTTCACTGACAGCGAGTAACTCCACACCGGGTTCATTGATGGCGAATATTTTACCCACGGCATTATGACAACCTGAAGGGCGGGTTCCGCTACCCACACATCCATTAGCACCGGCAATGCCCCATAAGACAGCAGAACGATTGTAATTATTGGCTTCGGCCTGCACCCCGTACAAATACAAACGCAGTTGCTGCGCAGATTGCTCAAGCTTTAATGCCTGCTGATAATCGCGCCAGGTGTGGATTCCCCACAATGTGCACATGGCGACCAAAGTCACAACAACCATCATTTCTATCAGCGACATTCCCTCTTCCCCTGCCCGCTCAAATGTTTTCATGCGGCCAAAATAGGCATTTAGATTTTTTCCGCCACTGGGAGAGTCATTTTTTCCAGGATGTCGTGAGAACTATCGGTGCAACGAAATCCACGCGACAAATAAGTTGCGTGATGTCTCGCAGGGATAGCATCGGGATGTAAATCGGGATTGGAATCGTCAGTAAAAGGCGTAAAAAGTGGAGCAGAGGGAAAGCCGGATAAAAGGGAAATGGCCGCCTGACAGTGCTGTCAGGCGGTAAAAACAAGGAATCAGATCGCGACCGGCGCTTTGATTGCGGGATGCGGATCGTACCCTTCAATCTCGAAATCTTCGAAGTTGTAATCAAACAGGGAGGCAGGTTTGCGTTTAATGACAAGTTTTGGCAATGCACGAGGCTCACGCGTCAGTTGCAGATGTGTCTGTTCCATATGGTTGCTGTACAGATGTGTATCACCACCGGTCCAGACAAAGTCACCGACTTCCAGATCACATTGCTGCGCCATCATATGCACCAGCAGCGCGTAGCTGGCGATGTTAAACGGCAGTCCGAGGAAAACGTCGCATGAACGCTGATACAACTGACAAGACAGTTTCCCGTCGGCCACATAGAACTGGAAGAAAGCGTGGCAAGGTGCCAGCGCCATCTGATCCAGTTCACCCACATTCCACGCCGACACGATAATGCGGCGTGAATCCGGGTCTTTTTTCAGCTGTTCAACAACGCTCGCCAGTTGGTCGATTTGCCTGCCGTCAGCCGCGCCCCAGGCACGCCATTGCTTGCCGTAAACCGGGCCGAGGTCGCCATTCTCATCTGCCCACTCATCCCAGATGCTGACATTATTTTCACGCAGATAGGCGATGTTAGTTTCACCTTTCAGGAACCACAGGAGTTCATGAATGATTGAGCGCAAGTGACAGCGTTTGGTGGTGACCAGCGGGAAACCTTCCTGCAAGTTGAAACGCATCTGATGACCAAAAATCGACAGCGTGCCTGTACCGGTACGGTCGGCTTTAGGGGTGCCCTCATCGAGCACTTTCTGCATTAAATCCAGATACTGTTTCATGTTACCTCACGACAATTGTTTCTGCGGACGGCGATATGCCCAGACCATCACAATCAGGCCAATGACAACCATTGGAATGGACAGAACCTGCCCCATGCTGATGATCCCGTCGAACAGACCGAGCTGTGCATCCGGCTGACGGTAGTGTTCAACGATAATACGGAATAAGCCATATCCGATCAGGAACAAGCCTGATACCGCGCCCATCGGGCGTGATTTACGGATGAATATGTTCAGAATGATGAATAGCACGATGCCTTCAAGCAGCAGTTCATACAGCTGGGAAGGATGGCGCGGTAATACGCCGTACTGGTTCAACAAAGGCTGCCATTTAGGGTCAGCGGCAGCAATGGCGATATCTTCCTGACGGGATCCCGGGAACAGCATTGCCCATGGCACATCTGTGGTCACACGGCCCCAGAGTTCACCATTAATGAAGTTACCCAAACGACCTGCGCCAAGTCCAAACGGGATCAGCGGAGCGATAAAGTCGGAAACCTGGAAGAAGTTGCGTTTGGTTCGATGGGCGAAAATCAGCATGACCACGATTACGCCAATCAGGCCGCCGTGGAAAGACATGCCGCCATCCCAGACCTTGAAAAGATAAAGCGGGTTATCGAGGAATAAAGGCAGGTTGTAGAAGAAAACGTAACCGATACGACCACCGAGGAATACCCCCAGGAAACCAGCATACAGCAAGTTTTCAACTTCATCTTTTGTCCAGCCGCTGCCTGGCTTATTGGCACGGCGTACTGCCAGCCACATCGCGAAGACAAAACCAACTAAGTACATCAGTCCGTACCAGTGGAGAGATACCGGTCCGATTGAGAAAATCACCGGATCAAACTGGGGAAACGCCAGATAGCTGTTGCTCATCTATCACCACAAATTGTTTATGATTATTGCCCGTTCAGGGGCCAGCAGGGAGCGAATAGTAGCATAGCCGGAAGGTTTTCCGGGGCTAAGCCGCTGGAAAAGTTCTGTAAAAAATCATCTCATCCTGTGCCGGAAAGCGAGCAGGATGGGAGTAATACGGTACAAAGCATCAACTCTGGTGCTTATTTACCACCACGGATCAGGCCGCCCAACCCGCGTCTTTCCATAAAAGCAGCGGTCATATGACGAACGTCCGTCGTAAAATGCGCCTGCAGCACCCGACCGGCAAGCTCTTCGGCATCATGAAGTTCGATACGGCGAAGCAGGTATTTTACACGGGCAACACTGCGCCCGTTCATACTGAGATTACGAAAGCCCATGCCGGTAAGCAGTAACGCGCCCATCGGGTCACCCGCCATCTCGCCGCATAAGCTGACATCCAGCCCGGCAACCTCAGCGGTGGTGACAATTTGTTTGAGCACCCGCAGCATCGCCGGATGCAGGCTGTCATACAGCCCGGCAACGCGGGTATTGTTGCGATCAACAGCGAGCAGATATTGCGTCAGATCGTTGGTACCGACGGAAATAAATTCCACTCTTCCGGCCAATGCAGGCAACATAAAGACCATTGATGGGACTTCGATCATTACGCCAAGACGCGTGTGTGGCAGCTCGTAACCCAACTGTTCTTCCACTTCACGTCCCGCACGATCGATTAAACGACGTGCCTCATCAATCTCTTCAAGGCTGGTAACCATCGGCAGCAGAATACCGAGATTTCCGGTCGCAGCATTGGCACGCAGCATCGCGCGAACCTGAATCAGGAAAATTTCAGGCTGATCGAGAGTAATACGAATACCGCGCCAGCCCAGACAAGGGTTTTCCTCGCTGATCGGCATATAAGGCAGCTGTTTATCAGAGCCGATATCCAGCGTTCGCAATGTCACCGGCTTTTGCGGAAACAACTGCAACATGCCCTGATATTGCGCGACCTGCTCTTCTTCAGAAGGGAAGCCGCTTTGCAACATGAAAGGAATTTCGGTGCGATACAGCCCGACGCCGTCAACGCGGCTGCCGAACAATTTTTCATGGTCAGCACTCAGACCGGCGTTGAGCATCACTTTCACCCGCTCACCGCTTTTCAGCGCTGCAGGTTGCTCAACATCATCTTCAGCCTTCTGACTCAGCTCCATTTCTTCGCTGATCAGCCGCGTGTATTCCGTGACCAGTACGGCTTCCGGATCAATCAGCAGTTCACCGCGATAACCATCGACAATCAGCTGTCGCTGGCTGAGCAGTGCAGGCTGAATATCGGCGCCCATCACGGTCGGCACGCCCATCGCACGGACCAAAATCGCCGCATGCGAGTTGGCTGCACCATCACGAACTACCACACCTGCCAGCCGGTCCTGCGGCATTTCGGCCAGCAAAGTAGCGGTCAGTTCGTCGGCAACCAGAATAAAACGTTCCGGCCACTGTGTGTTGCCCTGAATCGTATCATCAAGATGGAAAACCAGCCGCTGGCCCAGCGCACGTAAATCGCTGCCACGCTCACGCAGATAGGTATCCTGCAAGCTGGCAAACTGCGCCGCAAACTCTTCCACGACCTTTTTAACTGCCCACTCCGCGACGGCGCCCTGATCTATTTGAGCGAACAGTTCACGCTTGAGGCGTGCATCATTAAGAAGGTGAGAGTAGAGGTCAAAAATCGCCGCGCTTTCTTTCTGCGCACTCGCCGCGAAACGTTTACTGAAACGGCGGAACTCAGCACCGGCGTCTTCCAGGGCCCGGGTCAGACGTTCGCGTTCACGGACGGTATCCAGCGTAGACGCCATATAAACGTGATCGAGCGAAGGTTGCGAGCTGTCCTGCCAGCCGATACCGATGGCCACACCCGGCGATGCGGCAAGTGCACGAACGCGCGTCTGGCGAAAGCGCCCGTAAAGCACATTAAGCTGTGCCTGAGAAAGGATCGCCGCCAGCTGAGTGGCGAGCGTGACCATAAACGACTCTTCACTTTCGTCGAACTGCCGGTGTTCGCGTTGCTGAATAACCAGCACACCCAGCAACTGACGGCGGTGAATGATCGGCACACCCAGGAAGGATCGGAAAAGATCTTCTTTTACGGCGGGGATATATTTAAAACTGGGATGGCTCTGCGCATCGGCAAGGTTAATGGGCTCAGCCAGACGCCCTACCAGACCCACAATCCCCTGATCAAACGCCAGCGTAATAGTCCGCCCGCGAGGTTTTTTCAAACCTCGCGTCGCCATCAGGTAATAACAACGGCGGTCATTGTCAGCGAGATAGACGGAACAGACTTCCGTGTCCATCGCCAGGCAGGTTTCGTTGACCAGTACGTCCAGCGCATCATTGAGGCTGGACGCCATTGCTACCTTTTCAACAATTTCTCGCAAACGCGTGAGCATCTCTTCGTGACTTAGCCTCTTTTACGACGATAGGCGGGCGATGTCCTGGGAAGGGAGACTTCCTGCATCGGCATAATCGTGGTGGAAAACTCTTTCATTACACGCCGGTAAACATCGCGCTTAAATGACACCACCTGACGAACCGGATACCAGAAACTCACCCAACGCCAGCCATCAAATTCAGGCGTACTGCTGCGCTGCATATTGATATCAGCATCGTTACACATCAGTTGCAGCAAGAACCATTTTTGCTTTTGGCCGATACAAACCGGCTTTGTGTCCCAACGCACCAAACGTTTTGGCAATTTATAACGTAACCAGTTACGGGTTGAAGCCAGAATACGGACATCTTTACGGCCAAGCCCCACTTCCTCAAACAGCTCGCGGTACATGGCCTGCTCAGCGGTTTCACCAGGGTTTATGCCCCCTTGTGGAAACTGCCAGGAGTGCTGGCCGTATCGTCTGGCCCACAACACCTGACCCTGCTTGTCACAGATTACAATACCAACATTCGGGCGGTAGCCATCATCATCGATCACCGGACTACCCCAATAGCTAAACTCATAGATGTACTGATTGTTTCATACTACCAACAGGCGGTAAACCACTGGTTAATACCGATCAGCATGAATAAAAATGGGATAACTCACAGTTATACGCCAAGTTATAAACAGATTTTAGAAATCACCTGCGATTTTATTCACTTTTTCTGTGGATAGGTATGTGAAGAACTTCAGAGTAAGCAGGGTAAAACTCTTCTTAACTTATTTTTACCGGGAAAACATGCTCCGATAAAAATTTTTAAAAACAAATACTTATTCACATTAAACAGAGTTATCCCACGGTTAAAAATGAGAGTTATCTCACACCTTCAAGTGATCTGGCGAAAGATCCACCAATGTTGTTTTTATCCACAGCGATCGTCTAAAAGTTGACGTCATTGCCCCAAAAATTGGATAAAACCCCTCCCGTCAAGCCTGTAAATCGAACCAGTGATCGGATTCAGGCAGGGTTATCCAAGAAATCTGTGGATAAGTAGGTGGAAGATCCTGTTCATTGTCGCCTTCAACAGGTGATCAACCTAATCGTTAAGGCGCAAAAGAAGTCAGAAACCTGAAAAAAAACTAAGACAAATCATGCTATTATTTCATTGCTCCACAGGAATAAGTTTTTATTCACTGTGCATGACAAAAGCAGTACGAAATTTAATCTATTGAGTGAGCATTGTTTTTTTATGTCTATTCCTTTACCTGCCACCCAGCCTCCGCACAACGAACAGCAACTGTTGCACCGCGCACAATCGCTGGCGGGTCATACGCTGGGTGAACTGGCCGCTCACGCTGGCCTGCCCATTCCTGAGAACCTTAAACGGGAGAAAGGCTGGGTCGGTATGTTGCTTGAGGTGTATCTCGGCGCCATTGCAGGAAGTAAACCGGAGCAGGATTTCGCTGATATTGGCATTGAGCTGAAAACGATCCCAATTGATTCCCGTGGCAGGCCGCTGGAAACCACATTTGTCTGCGTTGCCCCGTTAACCGGTAACAGCGGTGTGACGTGGGAAAACAGCCATGTGCGCCATAAACTGGCGCGAGTTTTGTGGATACCGGTCGAAGGTGAGCGCCAGATCCCCCTGGCTGAGCGCCACATCGGGGCGCCTTTATTATGGCAACCCTCTGAGGAAGAAGATGAGCAACTGCGTCAGGACTGGGAAGAACTGATGGATTTGATTGTTCTGGGTAAAGTCGAAAGCATCACAGCCCGACATGGGGAATACCTGCAAATTCGCCCCAAAGCTGCCAACAGCAAAGCGCTGACGGAAGCGATCGGAGAGTCAGGGCAACCCATTTTGACGCTGCCGCGCGGCTTCTATTTGAAAAAGCGTTTTACGGCGGCGCTTCTGGCCCGCCATTTTCAGCTTTAACCGATATCATTTCCCGCTGCCTGCGGGATAGTTTGCTACGCTAAATGTGAATATCTTCGGTACAACAAAAAGGAACGTTAACGATGATGAAGAAAACTTTAATGGCGGCCGGTGCTGCGCTTGTGGTGTTGAGCCTCGCGGGCTGTGCCAGCGATTATGTGATCTCAACCAAAGACGGCAATATGATCCTGACTGATGGTAAACCTAAGCTGGATAAATCTACCGGACTGCTGAGTTACACAGACGAACAAGGCAACGACCGCCAGATCAATAATGACAACGTCAGCCAGGTGATGAAGCGTTAAGCATTACGCTTCTTAACCCGTCGCAGAGCCAGTTATCAGGACTGGCTCTTTGTTATTTTATCCACCGACCGCGTCGTTCCTCCCGCACACACTGCCACTTCCCCCATCTGCCAGCCTTGTATATAGTCAGTTAAGGCGCTTTTTCTAACAGGCTGACATTCTCAGATATAAAGGAAGACCGGCAATGCAATATCACCGTATACCCCACAGTTCTTTAGAAGTGAGCTTACTGGGACTTGGCACCATGACTTTTGGTGAACAAAACAGCGAAGCCGACGCCCACCAGCAACTCGATTACGCCGTTGCGGCAGGCATCAACCTGATTGATACCGCAGAGATGTATCCCGTTCCGCCGCGTCCTGAAACCCAGGGGCTGACGGAAAGCTATATCGGCAGCTGGCTGAAAGCCCGTGGCAACCGTGAGAAAATTGTTCTGGCGAGCAAAGTCTCCGGGCCTTCCCGCGGTAATGACAACGCTATTCGTCCGGCTCAGATGCTGGATCGCAAAAATATCCGCGCGGCGCTGGATGCCAGTTTGCAACGTCTGAATACGGATTATCTGGATCTTTATCAGTTGCACTGGCCGCAGCGTCAGACCAACTTCTTTGGCAAACTGAGTTATCAGTACACCGAAGAGCAGTCTCCGGTTACCTTGCTGGAAACGCTGGAAGCGCTGAATGAACAGGTTCGTGCCGGTAAAATCCGCTATATCGGCGTTTCTAACGAAACCCCGTGGGGCGTGATGCGTTACCTGCAACTGGCGGAGAAACATGATTTGCCGCGTATCGTTTCGATTCAAAACCCCTACAGCCTGCTGAACCGCAGCTTTGAAATCGGTTTGTCGGAGATCAGTCAGCACGAAGGGGTTGAACTGCTGGCCTATTCCAGCCTGGCATTCGGCACGCTGAGCGGTAAATACCTTAACGGTGCGAAACCGGCCGGGGCGCGTAATACGTTGTTCAGTCGTTTCACCCGTTACTCATCACCGCAGGCTGAAGCGGCGATTGCTGAATATGTCGCGCTGGCGAAGAAACGTAATCTGGATCCTTCTCAGATGGCGCTGGCCTTTGTGCGTCAGCAACCGTTCGTGGCCAGCACGCTGCTGGGCGCAACCACAATGGAACAACTGAAGATCAACATCGACAGTCAGGATCTGACACTCGATGAGGAAATCCTCGCTGATCTGGAAAACATCCACAAACGCTTCACCATTCCTGCGCCGTAAATCCTGATTGCAGGCAACAAAAAAGGGCGCTGAGCGCCTAATGCCGATCGTTTAAGGATCAGTTGACCGATCCGGTGGCTCGTGTAAAAAGGGTTCATGCTCATCATGGACCCTT
>NZ_JABAED010000004.1:0-283972 GCF_023701875.1 Rahnella sp. CG8 | reverse complement strand
ATCGGGCTGCCGTGGGCATCAGCGGGAGCCATCCCGGGTCATCTGAAGCATTTTTACAGCAACGCAGCGATGCTCAAACTGCCCTCGAGACGTGAGCGTGAATATGCGAGGGAAGTGAGAGAAAAAAGGTCGAAATATCCCTTAAAAAACAATGCCGGTCACCTTAAGTGACCGGCATTAACCTCCGGGTGTCTGTTCTTTTTTGTAGCACCCCTTTTTAATCTCAATACCCCTCCCCTTTTACCTGCTGCCGATTGTTTCGACTGCGGCATTAAGCGCTGCCGATTTGCCCGCTTATGAAGTTAAATCAGGCCATTTGGCACGACTCTTGCTACATCTGATTGAAAGATATCTGATTAGTTACTTTTTATGACAGGATGCATCATTTTGGTACAAACAGGCTGCTCCTCATGCACTTTCCGGGTGCATAGCCGTTTGATTGCTTTGATTTGGTGCGTGTCTCGTCTCAAAAAAGAAACAATGTGGTTTCATAATATTCACATTCAGCTATTTTCTAGCTTCATATGACGAGGCATTAGTACTTTCTGATCCCTGAGTTTGGATCCCTAATGACAGCAAGGAGTTGGACATGCAATTGCGCAAATTGGCGTTATCAGTACTGTTGGCAAGCGTTACCGTGAGCAGCTTTGCTCACGCAGAAGAACTGACCGGCACCCTGAAAAAAATTAAAGACAATGGCGTTATCGTGGTGGGTCACCGTGAATCCTCAGTGCCATTCTCTTACTACAACAACGAACAAAAAGTTGTGGGTTATTCACAGGACTATTCTGACGCTATCGTTGACGCAGTGAAGAAAAAACTGAACCTGCCTGACCTGCAGGTCAAAATGATGCCAATCACTTCGCAGAACCGTATCCCGCTGCTGCAAAACGGCACCTACGATTTCGAATGTGGTTCAACCACCAACAACCTGGAACGTCAGCAACAAGCGGCCTTCTCTGACACCATCTTTGTGATCGGTACACGTCTGCTGGTGAAAAAAGGTTCAGAGATTAAAGATTTCACTGACCTTAAAGGCAAAACTGTTGTTGTAACCTCCGGTACGACTTCCGAAGTTCTGCTGAACAAGCTGAACGAAGAGAAAAAACTGGATCTGCGCATCATCAGTGCCAAAGACCACGGTGACTCCTTCCGTACGCTGGAAACCGGCCGCGCAGTGGCCTTCATGATGGATGACGCCTTGCTGGCCGGTGAACGTGCGAAAGCCAAGAAACCAGACAACTGGGAAATTGTCGGTACGCCGCAATCCAAAGAAGCTTATGGCTGCATGATGCGTAAAGACGATGCTGAGTTTAAAAAACTGGTTGATGACACCATCGTGCAGGCACAAACCTCCGGTGAAGCAGGCAAATGGTTTGAAACCTGGTTCAAAAAACCAATTCCTCCGAAAAACCTGAATATGAACTTTGAGCTGTCCGATGACATGAAAGCTCTGTTCAAAGCGCCAAACGATAAGGCGCTGTAAGTCATACCAAATGGACGGGTATAACCAAGAGAAGAGTGAAAAGTGACTAAAATACAAGGTTGGACCACCAACCTGTGATGATACAGATGCGGGGTGGTCGTTCCCCACCCCGCATTCTTTCCCATTCACTTTAGGCGAATTGCGTCATCACTCAGATGGGTAAGCCTTTACCCGCTTTACGGAGTTTTTATGTCAATAGATTGGAACTGGGGCATTTTTCTGCAACAAGCCCCCTTCGGTAACACCACTTATCTGGGCTGGATTTGGAATGGATTTCAGGTCACTGTCGCACTGTCAATTTGCGCATGGATAATCGCCTTCCTCATCGGTTCTCTGTTCGGTATTTTGCGTACCGTCCCCAACCGCATCCTTTCGGGTATTGGTACCTGTTACGTCGAATTATTCCGTAACGTGCCATTAATCGTGCAATTCTTCATTTGGTATCTGGTGGTCCCTGAACTGCTGCCTGAAAATATCGGCATGTGGTTTAAATCCGAACTGGCGCCTGACGTACAGTTCTTCACTTCCTCGGTAATTTGCCTCGGGTTGTTCACCGCCGCCCGTGTATGCGAACAGGTGCGTGCAGCCATCCAGTCCCTGCCAAGCGGACAACGCAATGCCGGACTGGCGATGGGCCTTACGCTGCCGCAAACTTACCGCTATGTGCTGTTGCCCAATGCTTACCGCGTGATCGTGCCGCCAATGACCTCTGAGATGGTTAACCTGGTGAAAAACTCCGCCATTGCCTCGACCATTGGTCTGGTTGATATGGCCGCACAAGCCGGTAAGCTGCTGGATTACTCCGCGCATGCCTATGAATCATTCACTGCAATCACCGTTGCTTATGTCCTTATCAATGCCGTCATCATGCTGCTGATGCATTTCGTAGAACGTAAAGTCCGCCTGCCGGGCAACATGGGAGGGAAATAAGCATGCATGAATTCGACTGGAGTTCTATTGGTCCCGGCCTGCCCTATCTGTGGCAAGGCATGGTCATTACGCTGAAGATAACGTCGCTGGCGATTGTGGTCGGTATTTTGTGGGGCACCCTGCTGGCGGTCATGCGCCTGTCAACGTTCAAGCCGATCAGCTGGTTTGCCTCGGCTTACGTCAACCTTTTCCGCGCGGTTCCGCTGGTCATGGTGCTGTTGTGGTTCTATCTGATTGTGCCGGGCTTTCTGCAAAAAGTGCTCGGACTGTCACCTAAAACCGACATCCGCCTGATTTCTGCGATGGTCGCGTTTGCGTTATTTGAAGCGGCGTATTACTCGGAGATTATCCGCGCAGGGATTATCAGCATCGCACGCGGTCAGTCTTCTGCAGCGCTGGCGCTGGGTATGACGCAATGGCAATCCATGAAGCTGGTTATCCTGCCCCAGGCTTTCCGCGCGATGGTGCCGTTACTGCTGACGCAGGCGATCGTTTTGTTCCAGGATACTTCGCTGGTGTACGTTCTGGGCCTCGCAGACTTCTTCCGCAGCGCATCTAATATTGGTGACCGTGACGGTACACTGGTTGAGATGGTGCTGTTTGCAGGACTTATTTACTTTGTTATCAGCCTTTGTGCTTCCTTGCTGGTGCGTTATTTGAAGAAAAGGACCGTTTCATGATTTCACTGAAGAATGTTTCTAAATGGTACGGGCACTTTCAGGTGCTTACCGATTGCAGCACCGAAGTTAAAAAAGGTGAAGTTGTGGTGGTTTGCGGGCCTTCAGGCTCAGGGAAATCGACGCTGATCAAAACCGTTAACGGACTCGAACCAGTTCAGAAAGGTGAGATCCTGGTCAACGGGACGCCGGTCAATGACAAGAAGACCAATCTGGCGCAACTGCGTGCAAAAGTGGGCATGGTTTTCCAGCATTTCGAACTGTTCCCGCACCTTTCCATCATCGATAACCTGACACTGGCGCAAGTCAAAGTTTTAAAACGTGATAAAGCGGCAGCGAAAGACAAGGGCCTGAAATTACTGGATCGTGTCGGTTTGTCCGCGCACGCCAATAAATTCCCCGGCCAGCTTTCCGGTGGTCAGCAACAGCGTGTGGCGATTGCCCGTGCATTGTGTATGGATCCGATCGCGATGTTGTTTGACGAACCGACGTCCGCTCTTGATCCGGAAATGATCAACGAAGTGCTCGACGTTATGGTTGAGCTGGCAAACGAAGGTATGACAATGATGGTGGTGACACACGAAATGGGCTTCGCCCGTAAAGTGGCCAACCGCGTGATTTTCATGGATGAAGGCAAGATTGTAGAAGATCGCAATAAAGACGATTTCTTCAATAATCCGGAATCCGATCGCGCCCGGGATTTCCTGGCGAAGATCCTGCACTGACCGGCACTGAAGAAAAGAAAGCACACCTGCCCCACTTCTCCGGGGCAGGTGTCTGACGCTTAAGGTTCAAACGGACGACGCGTAAACTCAGTGTTACCGCATTTCGGGCATTTACTCAGAATTTCCGGCGTATACACCGCTAAGTGAAAATGACAGTTTTCACACACCAGATTGCCCAGACCGACGACTTCTCCGCTGTGATAAATCCCGTGATGGCTGACATCTTTAAAAACCTCTTTCCATTCCAGCTGGGTTTTATCGGTCATATCGGCCAGCTCTTTCCACAAGCTTTCTTTAATGACCCGCATGAACACACTGTCCGTGCCGTCATCTTCTTCAGCCACGGCTTGTTGGTTTTCTTCATAGTTGCGGGCAAATTCGTGCAAATCACGGCGTACCGCCGACGTTAACTGTTCAATCTGGATTTCCGTCAGCTTGCCCTCTTCCTGCAGTCTGACGCGGGCATCCTGTACCAGCGCGCTGATATCACGTTCACCGTGTTTTAACCGCTCGGTCAGTGATGTCACCAACTGACGGTAAGATTGCGTAATATTGCTCATATTTCCTCTCCTTGAACTGTCATAACCATTTTCACGGCGGGAACGCACTGCCTTTATTTTAGTCGTAAATCCCTGATCCGTTGCGCAGATTATCTCGCGCTGACTCGCAGATTATGAATATTGCGCCAGAAGCGGACAGAAATTCCCTTTAGCCTTCGCTGGGTGTTGTTGCTCCAACCGCTTATCAGCTATGCTATGCGGATCTTTTGATTAAAACTTTTTGAGCTACAGGCGTAGCTGTTTTCACTCACAGGACCACCGGCCGCCATGCAAGAGCAATACCGTCCAGAAGACATCGAGTCACACGTTCAGCTTCACTGGCAAGAGAAGCAAACCTTCAAAGTTACCGAACAGCCTGGCAAGGAGAAATATTACTGCCTCTCCATGTTGCCTTATCCATCAGGCCGTCTCCACATGGGACACGTGCGCAACTACACCATCGGTGACGTGATTTCCCGTTACCAGCGCATGCTCGGTAAAAACGTTCTGCAGCCGATTGGCTGGGATGCGTTTGGCCTGCCAGCGGAAGGAGCAGCGGTTAAAAACAACACCGCACCTGCGCCGTGGACTTACGAAAACATCGAATACATGAAGAACCAGCTTAAATTGCTGGGCTTCGGCTATGACTGGGATCGTGAAATCGCGACCTGTAAGCCTGATTATTATCGCTGGGAACAATGGTTCTTCACCAAGCTGTACGAAAAAGGTCTGGTTTATAAGAAGACCTCCGCAGTGAACTGGTGTCCGCATGACCTGACCGTTCTGGCGAATGAACAGGTTATCGACGGCTGCTGCTGGCGTTGCGATACCAAAGTAGAACGTAAAGAAATTCCTCAGTGGTTTATCAAAATCACCGATTACGCCGATCAGCTGCTTAACGATCTGGACACGCTGGAAAGCTGGCCAGAGCAGGTGAAAACCATGCAGCGCAACTGGATTGGCCGTTCCGAAGGCGTGGAAATCACCTTTGATGTGGCTGACAGCGATGAAAAAGTCACGGTGTACACCACCCGTCCTGATACGTTTATGGGCGCGACCTACGTCGCTGTGGCTGCCGGTCATCCTCTGGCACAGTTGGGCGCACAGAATAATCCTGCGCTGAACGATTTCATCGACGAATGCCGTAACACCAAAGTTGCCGAAGCAGAAATGGCGACGATGGAAAAGAAAGGCATGGCAACCGGTCTGTTTGCCATTCACCCGCTGTCTGGTGAAAAGCTGCCAATCTGGGTCGCTAACTTCGTGCTGATGGAATACGGTACCGGCGCAGTGATGGCCGTGCCTGGTCACGATCAGCGCGACTGGGAATTCGCCACCAAATACGATCTGCAGATCAAGCCGGTTATCCTGAATCTGGACGGCAGCCATCCTGACGTCAGCGCAGAAGCCATGACTGAGAAAGGTACACTGTTCAATTCTGGCGAATTTGATGGTCTCAGTCACGAAGACGGCTTTAATGCTATTGCCGATAAACTGGTTGCTCAGGGTGTCGGTCAGCGCAAAGTAAACTACCGTCTGCGCGACTGGGGGGTTTCCCGTCAACGTTACTGGGGCGCACCAATTCCGATGATCACGCTGGAAGACGGCACCGTTATTCCTGCGCCTGAAGATCAACTGCCGGTTGTTTTGCCGGAAGATGTGGTCATGGACGGTATCACCAGCCCGATTAAAGCGGATCCTGAGTGGGCGAAAACTACCGTCAACGGTATGCCGGGTCTGCGTGAAACCGACACCTTTGACACCTTCATGGAATCTTCCTGGTATTACGCGCGTTATACCTGCCCGCAATACGACGAAGGTATGCTGGATCCTGCGGCCGCCAACTACTGGTTGCCAGTCGATCAGTATGTCGGTGGTATTGAACACGCCATCATGCACCTGATGTATTTCCGCTTCTTCCACAAACTGATGCGTGATGCAGGTTTGGTGGATTCTGACGAACCGGCCAAGCGCCTGTTGTGTCAGGGTATGGTTCTGGCTGACGCGTTCTACTACACCGGTAACAGCGGCGAACGTATCTGGGTTTCCCCGGCGGATGCCATTGTTGAACGTGATGAAAAAGGTCGCATCACCAAAGCCACTGACCCGCAAGGCCACGAACTGGTTTACGCGGGCATGAGCAAGATGTCCAAGTCTAAAAACAACGGCATCGACCCGCAGGTGATGGTCGATAAATACGGTGCAGATACCGTGCGTCTGTTTATGATGTTCGCTTCTCCGGCAGAAATGACGCTGGAATGGCAAGAGTCCGGCGTTGAAGGGGCAAACCGCTTCCTGAAACGTGTCTGGAAACTGGCCTTCGAGCACACAGAAAAAGGTCCTGTTGCCGCTCTGGATGTGGCTTCTCTCAATGAAGCACAGAAAGATCTGCGTCGTGACTTGCATAAAACCATCGCCAAAGTGACCGATGATATCGGTCGTCGTCAGACCTTCAACACCGCTATCGCGGCAATCATGGAACTGATGAACAAGCTGGGTCGTGCACCTCAGGATAGCGAACAGGACCGTGCGCTGCTGCAGGAATCCTTGCTGGCGGTTGTCCGTATGCTTTATCCATTCACTCCGCACGTCTGCTTCAGCCTCTGGCAGTCGCTGCAAGGAGAAGGCGACGTGGATACCGCGCCATGGCCACAAGCTGATGAGCAGGCAATGGTTGAAGATTCCAAGCTGGTCGTTGTACAGGTGAACGGTAAAGTGCGTGCTAAAATCACCGTAGCCGCTGATGCTACCGAGCAACAAGTGCGCGATCGTGCGGCAGAAGAACATTTGGTCGCAAAATATCTGGATGGGGTTACGGTTCGCAAAGTAATCTACGTCCCGGGCAAACTGCTTAACCTGGTTGTAGGTTGAGTCAAGGAGGATCTGTGCGACATCCCATAATGACATTGCTGCTCACCGCAGCAGTGCTGGTTACAGCAGGTTGTGGATTCCATTTACGTGGGAAAACCAATGTTCCTGACGAACTGAAAACAATCGTTTTGGACAGTGGGGATCCATATGGTCCGTTGACTCGTAATATCAGGACCCAGTTGCGTCTAAGTAATGTGACCATTGTTGATGATCCGACCAAAGAACAGCGTAAGGATATCCCGTCGCTGCGCATTGGGGCTGAGTCAGTGGGTCAGACTACCGCATCAATCTTCCAGGACGGTAAGACTGCGGAATATCAGATGGAAATGAACATTAATGCGACGGTTCTGATGCCTGGCAAGGATTTGTATCCTATCCATGTAAAAGTGTTCCGTTCCTTCTTTGACAACCCGTTAACGGCGCTGGCCAAAGATAACGAACAGGACATCATTATCGAGGAAATGCGCCAGCAGGCTGCGCAGCAACTGATCCGTAAGTTGCTGACCGTCCATGCTTCAGAATTGCAGAAAGCAGAGGATGTCGGCGGGCGTCAGGTAGAAGTCATTTCTACCGGTTCATCAGCCACGACGTCGTCTGATGCCTCTGCGGCATCTTCCACGGCACCGGCCACCCCTTCCGCACAATGATCCGAGTTTATCCGGAACAACTTGCCGCGCAGCTCCGTGAGGGGCTGCGCGCTTGTTATGTGTTATGTGGAAACGACCCTTTGCTTTTGCAGGAAAGCCAGGACAGCATACGTCACGCTGCCCAGCAGGCTGACTTCCAGGAGCACTACACCTACATTCTTGACGCCCATACCGAATGGGAGTCCATCTTCAGCATCTGTCAGGCCCTGAGCCTGTTTGCCAGCCGGCAGACCCTGATGCTTATTCTGCCCGAAAATGGCCCGACGGCGCCGATGGCAGAACAATTACTCAAACTGACCACCCTGCTCCACGACGATATTCTGCTGCTGTTGCGCGGTACAAAACTGACTAAAGCGCAGGAAAACAGCGCCTGGTTTAAAGCGTTAAGTGACAAAGGTGTTTTCGTCAGTTGTCAGACGCCCGAACAGGCACAACTTCCCCGCTGGGTGACCCGTCGCGCCAAAGAACTTTCACTTGAACTCGATGAACCGGCTAATCAGCTTTTGTGCTACTGCTATGAAGGAAATTTGCTGGCGCTGGCGCAGTCGCTGGAGCGTCTTTCCCTGCTCTATCCGGATGGCAAACTCACGCTACCGCGCGTCGAAGAGGCCGTCAACGATGCGGCACATTTCACACCTTATCACTGGCTGGATGCGTTACTGGCCGGGAAAAGTAAGCGAGCCTGGCATATTTTGCGTCAGTTGCAACAGGAAGACAGCGAGCCGGTTATTTTACTGCGAACCGTACAGCGTGAGCTGCTGATGCTGCTCAATCTGAAACGGAAAATGGACACGACGCCGATCAGGACCCTGTTTGATCAACAAAAAGTCTGGCAAAACCGCCGGGCGCTGGTGACTCAGGCACTGCAACGCCTGTCTCTTGCCCAGCTGTCTCAGGCCGTTCGCTTACTGACCCAGATGGAAATCACGCTCAAACAGGATTACGGTCAGTCAGTCTGGGCCGAGCTTGAAAGCCTGTCTATGCTACTCTGTGGGAAATCCTTACCCACCGGATTGACGGAGTTGGGTTCGTATTGAAGCAGGACACCGTTATGCCGCGCCGCGCCGCACATTCTTCTGCAACCGCTGAAAAGCTGCTGGCATTTTTCGGCGGCACGTTTGACCCGATCCATTATGGTCATCTGAAACCCGTTGCAGCGCTGGCAGCGCAGGCCGGGTTTGATCAGGTGATCCTGCTGCCCAACAACGTTCCTCCCCACCGGCCACAACCCGAAGCCACGCCGCAGCAACGTCTGCATATGGCGAAGCTGGCTGTGGCGGATAACGCGCTGTTTTCAGTCGACCCCCGCGAGCTGGCTGTTGATACGCCCTCCTACACGATTGAGACACTTGCAACGTTACGTAAAGAACATGGCGACAAATGCCCGCTGGCGTTTATCATTGGCCAGGATTCGTTACTGACGCTGCATAAGTGGCACCGCTGGGAATCGTTACTGGATTTCTGTCATATCGTGGTGATGGCGCGTCCGGGTTATCAGGAACAACTTGATACACCGGAACTGCAGAAATGGTATGACGCCCATCGGGTGAATGATGCCAATGCGCTTAAGCAAAAACCGGCCGGATTCATTTATCAGGCCAATACCCCATTGCTGGATATTTCAGCGACTGAAATCCGTGAACGCCGTCATGCGGGTCTTGATTGCTCAGATTTACTGCCTTCCGCCGTTGAGCGTTATATAGAATCACAGGGCTTGTACCGCGAGTAGCTAACGCGTGCTATACTGCGCCGCTTAATTTCGGCTCTCGATAACGCTGCGTAATCAACCAATACAATGTATTGATTGTTAAACGTTTTAAGCTGTTTTCCAGACAACCGCTATGTTTATCCTTCATGAGATTGATCATTGCTTCGGTGCCACACCGGCGGACATCTCGTGAGGTCAATTGTTTCAAACATCCCCAGGGGGAACCTTTGCAAGGTAAAGCGCTCCAAGATTTTGTTGTCGATAAAGTCGATGACCTGAAAGCACAAGACATCATCGCCATTGATGTTAAAGGTAAATCCAGTATTACTGACTGCATGATTATCTGTACCGGCACGTCAAGCCGCCATGTCATGTCCATCGCCGGGCATCTGGTTGAAGAAATTAAAGCCGTTGGCCTTGATGCCATGGGTGTGAAAGGCATTAATGAAGCTGACTGGGTGGTTGTCGATCTGGGCGAAGTGATCGTGCACGTTATGCAGGAAGAAAGCCGTCAGTTGTATGAGCTTGAGAAACTCTGGGGCTGATGCGTGAAGCTGCAACTTGTCGCCGTCGGCACAAAAATGCCTGACTGGGTGCAAACCGGTTTTAACGATTATCTGCACCGTTTCCCTAAAGATATGCCGTTTGAACTGACAGAGGTTCCGGCCGGGAAACGTGGGAAGAACGCAGACATCAAGCGCATTCTTGAAAAAGAAGGCGAGCAGATGCTGGCCGCTGTCGGTAAAGGGAATCGCATCGTAACGCTGGATATTCCAGGGACACCATGGGAAACCCCGCAACTGGCACAACAACTGGAACGCTGGAAGCAGGACGGACGCAATGTCAGCCTGTTGATCGGCGGTCCGGAAGGGCTGGCACCGGCCTGTAAAGCCGCAGCGGAACAGAGCTGGTCGCTCTCTCCGTTGACGCTTCCTCACCCGCTGGTGCGGGTTCTGGTGGCGGAAAGTCTTTATCGCGCCTGGAGTATTACCACTAATCATCCATATCACCGCGAATAACGGGTGGTGAATGTCAGCAACATGAATTAAGTAGTGGGATGAAAATAGATCGTAACCCTTTTCGCGACTATACGGCTGAATCAGCCCTCTTTGTGCGCCGTGCACTGGTGGCGTTTATCGGCATTCTGCTACTTAGCGGCGTTTTAGCTTTTAATCTTTATAATCTGCAAATTGTCCGTTTTCAGGATTACCAAACCCGTTCTAACGATAACCGTATCAAGCTGGTGCCGATCGCGCCCAGCCGCGGCATTATCTATGACCGCAACGGTACGCCGCTGGCGCTGAACCGCACGATCTATCAGCTTGAACTGGTGCCGGAAAAAGTGGACGATTTGCAGGCCACGCTTGAAGGCCTCAAACCGATAGTTGACCTCACGCAGGAAGATATCGATAACTTCAAAAAAGAGCGCCAGCGTTCGCGACGCTTTACGTCTATTGCCGTCAAAACGGCCCTGACTGAAGTTCAGGTTGCGCGTTTCTCCGTCAACCAGTTCCACTTCCCCGGCGTTGAAGTCAAAGGCTATCAGCGTCGCTACTATCCGTATGGTTCAGCGCTGACGCACGTTATCGGCTATGTATCGAAAATCAATGACCGTGACGTTGAACGCCTCGATAAAGATGGCATTCTGGCCAACTATGCCGCCACGCACGACATTGGTAAGCTCGGCATTGAGCGCTATTACGAAGATACGCTGCACGGTAAAACCGGCTATGAAGAAGTTGAAGTGAACAACCGTGGCCGCGTTATCCGCCAGCTACACGAAGAACCGCCGCAGGCGGGCAAAGATATTTACCTGACGATCGACTTGCCATTACAGCAATATATTGAAGTCTTGCTGACCGGCAGCCGCGCCGCTGTGGTGGTTACCGATCCGCGCGATGGCGCCATCCGTGCACTGGTGTCTAACCCGAGTTATGACCCGAACCTGTTTGTGGATGGCATCTCCAGTAAAGATTACAACACGCTGCTTAACGACCCCAATAAGCCGCTGATCAACCGGACAACGCAGGGGGTTTATCCGCCAGCGTCTACTGTGAAACCGTATATTTCAGTTTCTGCGCTGACAACGGGTGTTATCAATAAAAACACCTCCCTGTTTGATCCAGGCTGGTGGCAGTTACCGGGTTCAGACAAGCGTTACCGCGACTGGAAACACTGGGGGCATGGTCGCCTGAATGTGACGAAAGCCCTTGAGGAATCGGCTGATACCTTCTTCTATCAGGTTGCTTATGATATGGGGATTGACCGTCTTTCCGAGTGGATGGGCAAATTTGGTTACGGCCAGTACAGCGGTATCGATTTATCAGAAGAACGTAGCGGGAATATGCCAAACCGCGACTGGAAATTTAAACGCTTCAAAAAACCCTGGTATCAGGGCGACACCATTCCGGTGGGTATCGGTCAGGGCTACTGGACCGCAACTCCAATCCAAATCATGAAAGCCATGACCACGCTGATTAATGACGGCAATGTCAAAACGCCACATTTGTTGCTGAGCACCAAAGTTGACGGCCAGCAGGTGCCGTACAAACAACAGGAAACGACCCAGATTGGCGATATTCATTCCGGCTATTGGGAAATTGCCAAAGACGGTATGTATGGCGTAGCAAACCGTCCGAACGGTACGGCCCGCAAGTACTTTGCTGACGCGCCTTATAAAGCCGCCGCAAAATCCGGGACAGCACAAGTTTACGGTTTGAAAGCCAATGAAATCTATAATGCGCATAAAATCGCTGAGCATCTGCGTGACCACAAGCTGATGACCTCTTTTGCACCCTATGACAAACCGACCGTGGCCGTTGCCGTGGTTCTGGAGAATGGCGGTGCGGGTCCGGCAGTGGGGACAATTTCACGCCAGATACTCGACCACATTTTACTGGGCGACAACACGACACAATTACCGGCTGACGCGCCAGCGCCACCGGGAACCGAAGGTGATTAACCGTCAATGACTGAGAACCAACAAAAAAGATCATTGTGGTCGAAAATGCATATCGACCTGACGATGTTGCTGATCGTGCTCGCGCTGCTGACCTACAGTGCGTTCGTGATGTGGAGCGCCAGTGGTCAGGACATGGGCATGATGGAACGTAAAATCGGCCAGATCCTGATGGGTCTGGTGATTATGCTGGTCATGGCACAAATCCCGCCGCGCGTTTACGAAAGCTGGGCACCTTATCTCTACATCTTCTGCGTTTTCCTGCTGGTGCTGGTGGATGCCTTCGGCAGTATCAGTAAAGGTGCACAGCGCTGGCTGGATCTGGGGATCATTAAATTCCAGCCGTCAGAACTGGCGAAAATCGCCGTGCCTCTGATGGTCGCGCGCTTTATCAATCGCGACGTTTGCCCGCCTTCACTTAAAAATACCGCGATTGCCCTGGCATTAATCTTCATCCCTACCCTGCTGGTCGCGGCACAGCCCGATCTGGGCACCTCGATTCTGATTGCCGCATCCGGTTTATTTGTGCTGTTCCTTTCGGGCATGAGCTGGAAACTGATTGCCGTCGCCGCCCTGCTGGTTGCCGCATTTATCCCGATCCTGTGGTTCTTCCTGATGCACGACTATCAGCGCGACCGCGTCATGATGTTGCTTGATCCTGAAAGCGATCCGCTGGGTGCGGGCTATCATATTATTCAGTCTAAAATTGCCATCGGCTCTGGCGGTTTTTCCGGCAAAGGCTGGTTGCATGGCACGCAGTCTCAGCTGGAATTCCTGCCCGAGCGACATACCGACTTTATCTTCGCTGTACTCGCCGAAGAATTGGGGTTGATTGGTGTTCTGGTGCTGCTTGGGCTGTACTTATGCCTGATCATGCGCGGTCTGGTGATCGCCGCCCATGCACAGACTACTTTTGGCCGCGTGATGTCTGGCGGACTGATGCTGATTCTGTTCGTTTATGTGTTTGTTAACATCGGCATGGTCAGTGGTATTGTCCCGGTAGTTGGGGTACCTTTGCCTCTGGTCAGCTATGGCGGGTCAGCACTCATCGTGCTAATGGCAGGGTTTGGTATCGTTATGTCGATACATACTCATCGAAAAATGTTGTCGAAAAACTTATAGAGGTGAGCAATGCGTAAGGAGTGGCTTGGAGCTGTCATTATCGGTTTGCTGTTAAGTGGTTGTGCCACTGAAGATACACAGCAACAACAACCGGCACCGCAGCAAGCCTACAATGGCCCTGTGGTAGAAATCGGCGGGGCTGATCCGCGTTACGAACCTTATAATCAGGGCACGATGCAGGATTATACCGTTAACGGTAAAACCTATAAGATCATCAAAGACCCGTCCAACTTTTCGCAGGTAGGGCAAGCGGCCTGGTACAGTCAGGAGAATGGAGGCAACACTACCGCGCTCGGTGAAGAATTCGACCCGACAGCCATGACCGCTGCGCATCCGACATTGCCGATCCCAAGCTATGTCCGCGTCACCAACATGGCGACAGGACGCATGCTGGTCGTGCGTGTTAACGATCGTGGCCCTTATGTGCCGGGCAAAATTATCGATTTGTCTCAGGCTGCGGCAGACCGTCTGAACCTGACCAACAGTACCAAAGTACGCATTGATTTTATCAACGTTGCGCCTGACGGTACGCTTTCCGGCCCGGGGACTATTGGTACGACCGTCGCCAAACAATCTTATGCATTACCGTCTCGTCCAAGTTTAGGCGCCAGCAATATGGGTACGCCTACGCTGACAGCAGAGCCGGCGAATACGTCAGATGTACGCCCGATCAGTAACAGCACCCTGAGTAATCCTAATGCTGCGCCATTAACGAATGACGAAGATAACAACGGCACCGTAGCCTCTGCGCCAGCAGCGACCACGATGTCCGGTAACAGCGGTGGCGGCGGGTTTCTGAGCGCGCCAACACCTCTGCGTCAGGGTGTGTTAGAAGGCAGCGAACCGGTAACAGCACCGGTTGCTGTCGCCAGTGCCGCACCGGTAGCAGCAGCTGCGGCCTCCGCAGCGCCTGCGCATACCACTGCCATTCCTTCCTCGGGATTTATGGTACAGGTTGGCGCACTGAGTAATCCTCAGAACGCGCAACTGTGGCAAAAAAGCCTCAGCCAGCGCTTCTCTGTACCCGGTAAAGTACAGGCCAATGGCAGCACCTATCGCGTGCAGCTTGGTCCGTTCAGCACCCGCCAGCAGGCCGAACAGCTGAAACAGCGACTGGCCAGCGAAGCTCAGCAGCAGTCTTTCGTCACTGCTGGCATGTAATCTCAAAATACGGGGCATCGGCCCCGTTCTTATAAGTCCCCTGTCTTATAAGTAAAAGTCAGTAAGCGCCGGTAATCGAAGATGTCTGACTTATGACTCTTCTGCTATAGTGGCGCACGTTTATCACTTACTCCCACGGATGTTGTTGTCCCGATCATGAAACTTGTAAATACTTCACGTTTAGTCAAAAGCCTCGCATTTGGCACCGTAATCACTCTGAGTGCAGCGTCCGCCTATGCCGACGATGTTAATTTAAAAACAATGATCCCTGGCGTTCCGCAGATTGATGCTGAAGCCTATATCCTGATCGACTACAACTCCGGCAAAGTTCTGGCAGAAATGAATGCCGATGCGCGCCGCGACCCAGCCAGCCTGACTAAAATGATGACCAGTTATGTTATCGGTCAGTCCATCAAAGCCGGCAAAATCTCTCCGACCGACATCGTTACCGTGGGTCCGGACGCCTGGGCAACCGGCAATCCGGTGTTCAAGGGCTCTTCCCTGATGTTCCTCAAACCCGGCGACCGTGTACCGGTTTCTGAGCTCAACCGCGGGATCATTCTGCAATCCGGTAACGACGCCTGTGTGGCAATGGCCGACCATGTGGCCGGAAGTCAGGATGCTTTCGTTGCCATCATGAACAATTACGTGAACTCTCTGGGTCTGAAAAATACCCATTTCGGCACCGTTCATGGTCTTGATGCCGCTGGCCAGTACAGCTCAGCCCGCGATATGGCGCTGATTGGGCAGGCGCTGATCCGTGATGTACCGGAAGAATATGCCACCTACAAAGAGAAAGAATTCACCTTCAACAATATCCGCCAGATGAACCGTAACGGTTTGTTGTGGGATAACAGTCTGAATGTTGACGGCATTAAAACCGGTCATACTGATTCAGCGGGCTATAACCTGGTAGCTTCTGCGACAGAAGGCCAGATGCGTCTGATCTCCGCAGTGATGGGCGGTCATACGTATAAAGGCCGTGAAGTTGAAAGTAAAAAGTTGCTGACCTGGGGCTTCCGTTTCTTCGAAACCGTTTCTCCGCTGAAAGCCGGTAAAGAGTTCGCGTCAGAACCTGTCTGGTTCGGTGATACCGACCGCGTCGCACTGGGCGTTGAGAAAGATGCTTACCTGACGATCCCGCGTGGTCGTATGAAAGATCTGAAAGCCAGCTACGTGCTGAACACACCGGAACTGCATGCGCCCTTGCAGAAAAATCAGGTGGTTGGGTCGATCAACTTCCAGCTTGATGGCAAAACCATTGATGAGCGCCCTCTGGTGGTCATGAACGAAGTGAAAGAAGGCGGCTTCTTCGGTCGCATCGTGGATTACATCAAACTGATGTTCCACCACTGGTTTGGCTAAGTTGCCCGCTTGAAAAAGTTTGCAACAATCCCCATATAACCGGTATAGATTATAGCTCCCGCTACGGCGGGAGTTATACTTTCAGAGACAACACTTAATACGCTGTACAACACGCTGGAGTGCACATGAAAACCAAACTGAACGAACTGCTCGAATTCCCTTGTCCCTTTACCTACAAAGTAATGGGCCTGGCACAACCCGAGCTGGTAGACCAGGTTGTGGAAGTCGTGCAACGCCATGCGCCTGGCGATTACAATCCTCAGGTAAAACCGAGCAGTAAAGGGAATTACCACTCTGTTTCGATTACGATCACTGCGACTCACATCGACCAGGTCGAAACCCTGTACGATGAACTGGGCAATATCGAAATTGTCCGCATGGTGCTGTAAGCCCTTTCTGACCGATCCGCGCGGGAGTCACACTGTCGCGCGTTTTCCCCCTCTTCAATGACGATAACTGCCGTGCAATCACAAAATCCGCAAGAACGTATCGTACTGCGCCAGCTTGGTCTTCAGCCCTATGAACCGGTTTCTCTGGCCATGCACCATTTTACTGAGCACCGAAATGCCGACTCGCTTGATGAAATCTGGCTGGTTCAGCATCACCGTGTCTTTACGCAGGGTCAGGCAGGCAAAGCTGAACATGTTCTGATGCCCGGTGATATTCCGGTTATCCAGAGCGATCGCGGTGGTCAGGTGACGTATCACGGTCCCGGTCAGCAGGTAATGTACGTGATGGTGGATTTAAAACGAAAAAAACTCGGTGTCCGTCAACTGGTGACGGCAATTGAGCAAACGGTGGTGGATACGCTGGCACACTTCTCTATCGACGCTTATCCGCGTGCGGACGCGCCGGGCGTGTATGTCGATGGCAAGAAGATTTGTTCGCTTGGTTTGCGCATCCGCAAAGGCTGTTCGTTACACGGCCTGGCATTAAATATTGATATGGATCTGGAGCCGTTCCACCGGATCAATCCCTGCGGATATGCCGGTCTCGAAATGACTCAGGCCAGTCTGGAAAAGCCGGGATTAACAGTCGATCAGGTGATGCCGGTTCTGGTGAAATCCTTCAACCATCGCCTTGATTATCAGCAAGTTGATTATCTGCCCTGGCAGATAGAACATTACGCCCCTTCTCCGCCGTGATTTTTGGGCAGAGTTGATACGGCTGTACTGATCTTTTCTCGCGTACCTCGTGTTTTTGTCATTTATCGGGAGCGCGAGAAAATATTTACACACCATTAACACCCCATCAGCCCCTTCAGGGAACCGTTAAAATAATTAGTATTTTCAAAATATTACATTCAATTAATGACTCCTTTTTTGATAACCCTTCCTGTTTAAGGTTAAAAAATTGCAGCATTTAGCACTTCCGGTCATGACGAAGGGCTGAACGAAGGGATGCTTCAATGATATAATTTCCGCATTATTTCTACTTTTTTTGATGAATCAGCCAGTTCATTGAATGTCCTGAAAAAACTCGGATAACGAGTGACAAACCTGGAAGCTGCAAGATTATGAGTAAACCGATTCAGATGGAACGCGGCGTCAAATACCGCGATGCAGATAAGATGGCGTTAATTCCGGTGAAAACCGTGGTCAGTGACCGGCAGGAAATGTTACGTAAGCCGGCATGGATGAAAATCAAACTGCCTGCCGACTCAACAAAAATTCAGGGCATTAAATCAGCACTGCGCAAGAATGGCCTGCATTCCGTTTGTGAAGAGGCGGCCTGCCCTAACCTTTCCGAGTGCTTCAACCACGGTACCGCAACGTTCATGATCCTCGGCGCCATTTGTACCCGTCGCTGCCCGTTCTGCGATGTGGCACATGGTCGTCCAACCGCACCTGATACCAACGAGCCGGAAAAACTGGCACAGACTATTTCTGATATGGGTCTGCGTTATGTCGTGATCACCTCGGTTGACCGGGATGACTTGCGCGACGGCGGTGCTCAGCATTTTGCGGATTGTATTACGGCTATCCGTGCAAAATACCCGACCATCAAAATCGAAACGCTGGTACCAGATTTCCGTGGACGTATGGATCGTGCGCTGGAAATTCTTAACGCCAGCCCGCCGGACGTGTTTAACCACAATCTGGAAAACGTGCCGCGTGTTTACCGCCAGGTTCGTCCGGGTGCTAACTACGAGTGGTCCCTGACGCTGCTGCAACGTTTTAAAGAAGCGCACCCGGAAATTCCAACCAAATCAGGTCTGATGGTGGGTCTGGGCGAAACAAACGAAGAAATTATCGAAGTGATGCGCGATCTGCGTCGTCATGGCGTAACGATGCTGACACTCGGCCAGTACTTACAGCCAAGCCGTCACCATCTTCCGGTGCAGCGTTATGTGAGCCCTGAAGAGTTTGATCAGATGAAAGAAGCAGCGATGGAAATGGGCTTCACCCATGCAGCCTGCGGTCCGTTCGTGCGTTCTTCTTATCACGCCGACCTGCAAGCCAAAGGGTTAGAAGTTAAGTAATATCTCGTTACTTTTTCGCTTCAGAAAGACAAAAAGGTTGTTCGCAAGAACAACCTTTTTCGTTTGCTAAGAGGCCGGAGACTGGCGTTCTGAAAACTCAGTCTTTGTGCTCAACACGTTGAGCTGGCTTTTCTTCTGCGGTTTTTTCAGCAGAAGCGGGAGCCGGATCATCGTTCATGGCTTTCTTAAAGCCACGCAGTGCCGCGCCCAGGTCACCGCCCAGAGAACGCAGTTTGCTGGTACCGAACAACAGAACGATCAGCACGCCGACCACCAACAATTTAGTAATACTTAAACCTTCCATACATACCTTCTTTACACTGAGTGCTGGAAAACAGCAGTGACAATTTGCCGTTATTAACGGCCATTCGCGACGTTAATACAACCCGAAAATGTAACAGAACGGATCCGCAACTGTGCGCATTGTGACCAGAGTGAGTTATTATGAGCGTGAACAGCACGCCCATAAAGGACTTCTGTCTTTATTTACAGCAAACCACCTGCAAACTTGATTTCGGATCAGATAAAGCGGCTCAGGAAAGCCTGTGTCCGCTGATGTTTCGGATTGACCAGAACATCATCCGCTGCCCCCTGCTCAACGACAACGCCGCGATCCATAAACACCACGCGATCTGCAGCCTCTTTTGCAAAACCGATTTCATGCGTCACCACAATCATCGTCAGCCCCTGCTTTGCCAGATCCCGCATGGTAGCCAGCACTTCGCCCACCAGTTCAGGGTCGAGTGCGGACGTTGGCTCATCGAACAACATCAGTTTAGGTTTCACCGCCAGCGCACGGGCGATAGCAACGCGCTGTTGCTGACCACCGGAAAGATGACGCGGGTAGGCATTCGCTTTATCACTCAGGCCGACTTTTTGCAGCAATTCACGCGCATATTTCTCCGCTTCATGACGGCTTTCTTTATGCACACCAACCGGCGCTTCAATGATGTTTTGCAATACGGTCATGTGCGGATAAAGATTGAATTGCTGGAATACCATGCCGATATCCCGGCGTTGCCGCGCAATCGCCCGTTCGGGCAGTTTATGCAGACGGTCTCCGCGCAGTTCATAACCGATTTGCTCGCCACCGACCATAATGGAACCGCGATCAATATCTTCCAGATGATTTATACAGCGCAAGAATGTCGATTTACCTGAACCCGACGGCCCGAGGATCACCACCACTTCGCTGGGTTTCACATCCAGATCAATCCCCTTCAGCACTTCGTTATCACCATAACTTTTATGCACATTACGGGCGACCACCAGTGATGCTTGTCCGGATGACTGTACGTCAGCGGGCAATTGACTCATAAGTCCTCCTTTTGGGCCATGCCCGGTGAATTGATGATCGGCGCGGTTTTTTCTTCCGCATTGCTCTGACGCCGTTTGGCATTTGGCAACGTCCGGCGTGTACCGCGGGAATAATAGCGTTCAATCGCAGACTGTCCGAGATTGAGCAATGACGTGATAAACAGATACCAGATCACCGCCACCATCAGCATAGGCACCACTTCAAAGGTCCGGTTGTAGACCGTTTGCACGGAATACAGCAAATCGCCCATCGCGATAACGCTGACCAGCGACGTCGCTTTAATCATGCTGATCAGCTGGTTACCGGTCGGCGGAATAATCGAACGCATGGCCTGCGGAATGATGATCCGGCGCAGCGCACGGCCACGACTCATGCCAAATGCCTGCGCGGTTTCCGCCTGACCGTTATCGACTGACAGCAAGCCTGCCCGAATGATTTCTGCCATATATGCCGCTTCATTCAGCGCCAGACCGGCAATGGCAGCAGTCAGCGGCGTGATCAGATCATTGGTATTCCAGCTCATGTACTCCGGGCCAAACGGGACGCCGAGTACCACGCGCGGGAACAGCGTCGACATGTTGTACCAGAACAATAACTGTACCAGCAGCGGCGTACCGCGGAAGAACCAGATATACAGCCCTGCTAATCTTCTCAGCAACAGGCTGTCAGACAAACGGGCAATCGCCAGCATCAGCCCGATGAACACACCGAGCAGCATCGACACCACGGTAAGGCCGAGCGTGACGCCCAGACCTTTGATCACCGACCCTTCCGTGAACCACTGCGCCACCACATGCCATTCGAAGTTCGGGTTGTGCGAAACGGCCCAAACCACATCAGCGGCAATCAGCAACACCACTATCCAGGCAATCCAGCGGCCGTAGTTACGCGGTGCGTGGGAAAACTCAACGTTACGTCGCGGATCCTGCGTATAGTCGTCCTTGACTGCCGGCGTTGAACTATACGATTTATCCGTCATTTAGACTGCGCCTTTGCCAGGTTAATGCCCGGTGCTGAAATCATATTGCCTTCCAGCCCCCATTTTTTCATGATGATGGCGTACGTGCCGTTGTCGAACAGTTTCTGATAACCGGCGAGGATCGCGTCACGAACCGGTGAGTCTTTGGCGACGACCGTCCCCTGGAAGATATCGCCAAAGCCGTTGGATTTGCCGGTGCCGGTCAGTTCAAGCTGACCGTTGGCTTTTTCCACAAAATAGGTCAGCGGTGCCTGAGAAGAGAAGAACGCGTCGGAACGGTTAGAACGAACCGCCAGAATCGACGTAGGCTGATCGGCAAATGACTGTACAGTCACGGCCGGTTTGCCGTCTTTGACACACACATCAGACTGCTTACGGATAACCTGTTCAGCCGATCCCCCCGCCATCACGGCAATGCGTTTACCGCAGGTATCATCAAGGGAATTGATATTTTCCGGGTTACCTTTGCGCACCCCGAAGACGACATATTCTTTGACGAAATCGATGAAATCATTTTTCGCCTGACGATCAGGATAATCGCCGATCGGGCCGATGCCCATCTGGTAGCGTCCTGCGGCCATGCCGCTGAGGATTCCGGATAAGCCGCTCACGGAAGCATGCTCTATTTTTACCCCCATGACTTGTGCCAGCGCATGCGCCAGATCCGCACTCGCGCCATCCAGACCGTTGGCGCTGGTCACGATTTCATACGGAGGGAAAGAGCCGTTATTCACAGAGGTCATCACACCTGACTTCTGAATATCCGCAGGTAATTTTGCGTGGATCGCCGGATCCATCGTCTGAGTCGGGATTGTCACGTTTTCAGCAGCAAAGGCATTTATGGAAGATACGGAAAGTAATGCAGCGGTCAGTACAGCAATCTGACGAAGTTGTTTTGCCATCATTCTCTTGTTTCCTCTGTGTAAAAAGTCGGTCTGTGAGTTTATGAATGTTGTGGTTTTATAGTGATTACCTTCCGTGGCAACTTTCCGGGTTTTTCTTTTTATGGCTGTTTATCTATAGAAAAAACAAACGCATCCCCTGGTGAGGGCGCGGTACTGCATGAGCGCTGAGGCAGCCGTTGAGGACCGGCCGCGCACAGACTCAGTCGTTACGCAGTTGCGGTAAACCAAAACGACGGTTTGCCAGCACCGGTAACACTTTTCTGGCATGCGCCAGACGATCTTTATCCAGCTCGGCAAACACCAGTGCCGGGGCCTCGGCTGCGCGGGCGATAGCCACACCCAGCGGATCAACCACCATACTGTTGCCGATATTGCGCTCGCCACATTCACCCACGGCCACCATATAGGTGGTGTTTTCCAGTGCGCGTGCCGTGACCAGCACTTCCCAATGCATTTCTTTCAGCGGACCTTTCACCCACGCGGCAGGCAGCACCAGTACATCGGCACCGTCGAGCACCAGCCGCCGCGCCAGTTCCGGGAAACGCACGTCATAACAGGTCATCAGGCCGACGTTAAACCCGGCGACATTCACCAGCGGCGGTACTTCGTCACCCGCCGTGACATTTTTTGATTCCTGAGAGGAGAACGCATCATAAAGATGCAACTTTTGATATTCAGAAATAATTTCGCCATTACGGATTGAAATCAGCACGTTATATGCACGGCCATCCGGTGCAGGCGTATGCACGCTCATCATGGTGGTCATCTGATTGCCACGACTGGCCGCCAGCAACTGACTGACAAACGGGCCATCCAGAGGCTGTGCTGCTTTTAAAACCAAATCCGGATCGGTAATGTCACGTGCCAGAATGCCTTCCGGCAGCACCAGCAAATCCACGCCCGCTTCGACAGATTTCGCCATCAGCGAAAGACAGGTTTCGACGTTGGCTTCCCATTCACGGGAAACCGCAAACTGACCTAATGCAACTTTCATTTTTGACTCCCCCCGTCGCTTATTTGTGAAAGCGATCGGTTAAGTGTTACTGAGCAAAGTTCGGGAACAAATCTCCCGGCGTCAGGCGCCTGGCAGTCAGCCCCTGGGCATGTAATTCCTGCGCAAAATCGTCGATCATCTTTTCATTGGCGGCGTAACCGTTTGCATTCCAGTCCGCAGGTAAATCGACCACAGTGCGACGTAAATCATCCAGCAACCATGGCGTGGTGTCGGCATATTTCGCGCGCTTATCCATCCAGACTTCATAAGAGCGATCGATGATTTCGCTCAGCGCCTGCGGTAACCACGGATGCTCTTCGGCCAGCGCAGGTTTGATTGCCAGCAGGTGAATACCGGGGATGTACCCGACGCGGTTGAAATAGGCCAGTTCGGCGGCACGAAAATCCGGCTGGAACTGACGGAAACCGGAATCAGGCTTGAAGAATCCCTCAGGCATAAACGGTGTAAATACCGCATCCAGCCAGCCTTCCTGTAACAACTCCATCATAGGATGTTCTTCCGGCACGGCTTCGATGCGCCCTTCGCGGCCAAAACCGGCCAGACGGTCAACAATCGGGTGCGCTTCGGTCAGGCGGCCGACATACCAGTTCGCATCTTCAATGCCCACACCTTCAAGTGCCAGCAACGTGCGGGTCCAGGTATTGCCGGAATCCTGCCAGCCGGTCAGGCCAATACGTTTACCGGCCAGTTGATAAAGTTCGGTCAGCGGGCTGTCTTCACGGGTGATGATGCAGCGCTGACGGAAGCCGCGCATCAGAAAATGCGGTATCGCCAGTAAATCAGATTCGCCCCGCGCACGCCCTTGTGCATAACGGCTGAAAGACACTTCACCCGCATCGTATTTATCGCTGGTCCCCAGGTTATCAACCAAAGTGCCCACGCGGTCTATCTCGAGATTAAACCCTTCCGGTTTAAGATCGCCTAATGCCAGCGGCGTAAAATAATCCCAGTCACGAACCGCCAGCCTGATGGTAATCGTCACATCTTTCCCCTTAAGTGTCAGCATGGTTAATATGCAGAAAAACAACTGTGCGTTTACAAACCTGCCCGAAAACACACCAAATTCTTTTACTAAGGCCATCATCTTCACGGCAAGATGATTATTTTATCGCCTGCGTTGGCTAAGTTTGATACTAATGGCATAAATTAATATGTACAATAGAATCTTTGTTACTGAACAAAAGGCAAAAAAATGACAGAAAACTCTCTCGAAAAAACGCTGGATGCAGAATGGTTAGCGACGCAATTACAGGATCGTTCCATGCGGGGCATTGCGATTGAAACCGCAGCGATGATCCGATCCGGTGTGATCGAGATTGGTACGCATCTTCCCGCCGTGCGTGAACTCGCGCAGGCGCTGGGCGTCAGTCCGGCCACGGTTTCAGCCGCCTGGGGTCAGTTGCGACGTCAGAAAGTGATCGCCGGACGGGGGCGAAACGGCGTCTGGGTGTGCGGCGACATGCTGTCTCCACGACCGGCACGCTTCGAGAAAATCGGCAATTTTGGTGAGCATATTATTGCGGATCTGGCGCTGTCATCGCCGGATCCGGCACTGTTGCCTGACTTGCACGAAGCCATGCAGCGCGGTGTTGGCGCAGACAATCTGAACAGTTATCAGCGTGAGGCTATCGCGCCGTCGCTGCTTGAGGCCGCACGCCAGGACTGGCCTTATGACGCCCCCGCTTTTATGGCGGCGGATGGCGGATTTGACGGCATGAACCTGACGCTGCAAACCCTGCTGATGCAGGGTTCGGTGGTGGCAATTGAAGACCCGACTGCCACACGCCTGCTGGATATGCTGGACAATCTCGGTGCGCAGGTCATTCCGGTGAAGTGCGACGAATTCGGCCCCACTCCGGAATCACTCAGTCAGGCACTGCTGAAAAATCCTTCAGCCTTTATTTTTCAGCCACGTACCCATTCACATTGTGGCCATGCGATTAACGCAGAACGTTATGCTGCGCTGGCCAACATTCTCAGCCAAAGTAACACACTGATTATTGAAGATGACGGGATCGGACAGTTGTCACGTTACGCGCCGCTGAGTATGGGCAGCAAACTGCCGGACCGCACGGTGCATGTCCGTTCTTATTCCAAAGCGTACGGCCCGGATTTGCGGCTGGCGGTGATTTCGGGATCGGTGGATTTAATCAAACAAATCAAATCATTCCGTAACTTTGGTGCCGGCTGGTCGAGCCGTATTTTGCAGGAAGCGCTGGCGTGGCTGATTAACGATCCGAAAACGCAGGAAGGGATTACGCAGGCTAAAAAAGTGTATGCGGAGCGACGCAAAGCCATGTCCGATGCGTTGCGCATTCGCGGCGTGAATATCCCTGACCGCGACGGACTGGCGATGTGGATCCCGGTGCCATCGGAACAGTTTGCGCTGGTAACGATGGCCGCGCGTGGTATTGCGGTTCTGCCCGGCGAACGCAGCCGCATCGGGCCGGGGCAATTTATCCGTATCAGCACCAGTCAGATGAAACCGGAGCAGGTTGATCTGATCGCCGACGCTATCGTGCTGGCGCTGGATGTCTGATCATTCAGAGTTTTTTCAGCAGATACTTTGGCGATTCCTCGTACTGCGCCCGCGCATAAAAAGTGTGGGCGCGTACACGGCGGGTATGGCTGTGAACTTCCATCCGGTCACACCCCCGGTCCGCTGCCAGACGTTCGGCCTCATCCAGCAATTTCTGGCCAATACCGCTGCCACGCGCGTGATCGCTGACGCACAAATAACTGATACGGCAAAATTCGCCAGCCAGCGCAATTTGCGGAATGAAATGCAACGAAATAAACCCGACAGCCTGACCTTCTGTTTCGGCCACTAACAGGCGGCTGTCCGGGTTCACGGCCATTTTTGCCACACGTTCAGCTATCGCTTCAGACCTGTTGGGATAATCCAAATCCCCCAGCAATTGCGCCAGAACTGGCGCATCCTGCACGGTACCTTCTCTGATTAACATCGCCTTTTCCTTTTCAAAAACTGTTTCCGAAACGCGTCTACACAAGCGCCATCACACAATGTAAACTGAGCGCCTGCATTACTTTGCACTGTGGAGATGACATTCCTCCCAAACCGCCTTTACCGGCTGATGATGTCTGCGCAATCTCGCGAGAGGTTCGTAGCGTCATGCCCGGGCCTTTCTGAATTTCATCTATTTTTTAAGGTATCACTATGTTTAGCACCTTACTTGCAGTCTTTATTGGCGGTGGTATTGGCAGCGTTGTGCGCTGGTATGTCAGTCTCAAAATGAACGGAATGAGTCCGCTACTGCCCGCCGGCACCCTGACCGTGAATCTGGTCGGCGCCTTTATCATTGGCCTGGGCATCGCGATTTTCACCCGCCTGACCCATATCGACCCGGTATGGAAGCTGCTGATCACCACCGGCTTCTGCGGTGGCCTGACAACCTTCTCCACCTTCTCTCTGGAGGTGGTTTACATGCTACAGGATGGTCGCTTTGGTGCCGCCCTGCTGAACATGGCGCTGAATCTGGCCGGCTCACTGGCCATGACATTACTGGCGTTTATGCTGGTCAGCTGGTTCAGCGCACACTGATCCTATCCTCCGGCGATGCCTTTTTAATGACAAAAGGCATCGCTGTGATAAATCTGTGACGCGGGTTCACCTCCTCCCGCCGTATCTTAATGTTTCCTTCATCTTATCTGCAGATAATAGCGTCAGTTCACTCTGGTTTATCTTTGAGGTATGACATGTTTTCTGTTCCAAAAACGTCTTCTGAGTTCCTGGTTGTTGCCCTCTGTGTTCTGACAGTTGTGGCTTTTTTACAGGCATACTTTGCTTAACAGCCCCGCCTGACCCGCAGCCCCCCTTTCCCGTAAACGGCGCATTCCTTTGGATTGCGCCGTTTGCCTTTGTGCGTCACGCTTAATTGCGCTGAAACGAAACGCCACTTTTTATTTCATTCATAATACAAATATTTACCTGTTCCTCCTTATTGCCTATACTTGAGAATGATCGTTCGCAACCTACATCAGTCACATTATCGGGTATCTCATGCTTCACCCACAACAATGCACTAAAGATGCGCGCATCAGCGCCCGACGCGACCAGATTATTGCCGCCGCCCGCCTGTGTTTTCGCAAGCATGGTTTCCACGGTGCCGGTATGGCTGAAATCGCTAAAACTTCACAGCTCAGTGTGGGGCAGATATACCGCTACTTCGCCAATAAAGATGCGATCATCGAAGATATCGTGCGGCGAATAGTGATGAAAAAAATCAGGCTGATGACCGGCAACGCGCATAATTTGCAGCAGGTGGCTCATAACCTGGCGCACCGTCGGATTGGCAATTTAAGCGCGCCGTATAAAGAAGATCAGTGCATCGAACAAAAAGAGCAGGCCGAAATTGACCACGCGCTGATGCTGGAAGTCGCCGCAGAAGCGACCCGCAATCCGATCGTGGAAAAAATCTGGCGTGACTCCGAAAAACAGCTTTTTAACGAAGCAAAAACGCTCCTCAGTGCCACCTTCCCGCAATTTTCCGATGCTGAAATGACCGCAAAAGTCGAATCATTAGCGGTCATTTGCGAAGGCACGGCTTTTCGTCGCCTGACGACTGTTCACGCCGACGCTGAGATTCTGGAAGCCTTATACCATCGCTACTTCCGGAGCCTCTTCGAAACGGATTTAACCACCAGCAAACTGGAATAAACTTTTACCATGAGCGCTCACCTGCACGAAAAACGCCTCGGTTACGCCCTTGTTCTCGGCTCGCTTGCCGCACTCGGGCCGTTATGTACGGATTTATATTTACCGGCATTGCCGGAGATGGCTGGCGACCTGAATACGTCCACCGCCAGCGCGCAGTTAAGCCTGACCGCCGGTTTACTCGGCCTCGGTTTCGGCCAGTTACTGTTCGGCCCGCTAAGCGACCGCTATGGCCGTATGCGCCCGCTGTTATGGTCACTGGCGTTATTGCTGGCTGCCTCGGTCTGGTGTGCGGTGGCACAGGACATCAGTCAGCTGATTGTCGCTCGTCTGTTGCAAGGGATCGCCGGTGCCGGTGGCGCGGTATTGTCACGCGCGGTGGCAAGGGATTTGTATAACGGGCACGAACTGACACGGTTTTTTGCGTTGCTGATGCTGGTGAACGGGCTGGCACCGATCATCGCCCCGGTACTGGGCGGCGCAATGTTGCACTGGGTTAACTGGCGGGGAATATTCGGCGTACTGGCGTTTATTGCCATCTTACTGTTCAGCTTCTCCTCGCTAAAATTGCATGAAACCTTAACGCCCGAACGCCGTTCAGGGGGCGGTATTTTCAGCATGCTGGGCTCGGTATTCAGCCTGCTGAAACATCGTCCGTTTATGGGGCTGTGCCTGACACAGGGCTTTATTATGGCCGGGATGTTCGCGTATATCGGCGCGTCACCTTTTGTGCTGCAACAGATTTACCATCTCAGCCCGCAGATGTTCAGCCTGTGCTTTGCGATTAACGGCATCGGCCTGGTGATTTCCGCACAGGTGTCTACCCGTCTGAGCCGCCGCTTCGGCGAAATGGCGCTGGTCAAGGCCGGTTTGTGCATCGCCGCAGTGGCCTCGGTGGCGCTGGTGATTGCCGCCAGCCTGAATGCGCCACTCGTGATGTTACTGGTGCCGCTGTTCTTCTCGGTGATGGTGATCGGGATTATCAGCCCGAATGCAGGCTCGCTGGCGATGCAAAGTCAGGGGAAAAATGCAGGCAGCGCGTCTGCCCTGCTGGGCGTGTGTATGTTTGCGCTCGGGGCGGTTGCCGTACCGGTAACGGGTTTCGGCAGCCATCCGGCGTTGTCGATGGGGCTGACCATTCTCGGCTGCTACGCGATTGCCATCCTGATGTTCGTGACGCTGGCGCGTAAACCGGCATAAGGTTCTGGCGAACGGCAGGCAAAAAAAAACCCGCTTCGGCGGGTTTTTCAATAAATCGGCTAAAGTCAGATAGCGATAACGTTAGCAGCCGACGGGCCTTTGGCACCATTGGTGATTTCGAACTCTACGCGTTGGCCTTCAGCAAGGGTTTTGAAACCGTTGCTGGAAATAGCAGAGAAATGAACGAAAACATCTTTGCTGCCATCTTCAGGGGTAATGAAACCAAAACCTTTAGATTCATTGAACCACTTAACGCTACCTTTAATCTTAGACATCAAACTTACCTTTACGTGAATGTTGGACACAAAATGTGTGTCAAACACAGTACAGCAACAGATTTGGCTTTTGTCCAGAATTCTGATGGCAATAAGCGATAAACCTCTCACTCTTCACCTTCTGCTGCTTTTTTCTGCTGCCAAAAAGCCCCTTAATAGCCTTATGACATCAACCGGTTAGAAGAATGAGTCATCATCATTGTTGAAATCATCAGTGTTGAAGTCATCATTTCCAAACCCCAAATCCGAATTGTCATTACGCAGCGACGCATCTTCCCATGACGGCTGATTGCTGTCGAAACCCTGACTGTTATCGAGGAAGCTGCTGTCGGCAGGATTGAGATCCTGCACTGGCGGTTCTTCGATGATATTGACGATTTCCTGCGGCTGGCTGTGATGGAACATGCCGGTCAGCATATCCGCCAGCACCACCCCACCCGCGACGCCCGCCGCCGTGCGCAATGCACTGCCCAGAAAACCCGGCTGCTGGGGTGCAGCTTGTGCCGGTGCCTGCTGTTGCGGCTGTTGGGCATATTGCTGTTGCTGAGGCTGACTTCCCCAGCCTTGTGTACCGGGAATGGGCTGGCTGCCCTGCGACGCCTGGCGTTGCGGTTCAGGCTGAGACGTGCCACCGCCAAACAAGCCAGCCAGAAAACCGGTGCTTTGCGGTTTGGCCGTCTGCGCCTGTTGTTGCAACTGCTGAACCTGCTGTTGCAATTCTTGTACCTGCGCATTCAGTTTGGTCAGCGCCGCTTCCTGAATAATCATTGCCTGCGCCATGTAATACGGGGCAGATGGCTGCTGACGAATATGGGCCTGAATCACACGTTCAGCTTCCGCATCACGCGGTGCCGTGTTGGACTCAGCCTGTTGTAAGCGACTAAAAAGCCCGTCAATTAAACGCTGTTCTTCAGATTGCATAAATTCACCTTGTTGATATGTCGTACTGCGTCAGGAGCGACGCCGGTCGGCGTTATTCAGATACAGTAATACAGTTAGTTTTTTGTATAAATTAACGGAGTGTCAACAAATGTGACGGAGGTAAAGTTAGTGCAGAAAGCGCGCAGAGGGATTGAAAAACCGCCTGCGGGGCCACAGGCGGGGGAAATATCAGCACTTACTTTTTCGGTGTCCAGCCAAGGATGAAATCCTGATCCGGCAGGTTGGTATAGTTACGTACGATGTCGTGGTAAGTCTTCGCCGGGTCCAGATCTTTAAACTGTTGCGGATAAATAAACTTCGCCAGATATTCCATCCCGACAATGTTATACGGATGGTTGTAGAACTGGTGATAAATACCGTAAACGTGGCCCGCATTCACCGCAGGGATTTGCGCCACGCCGGTGCGTGAAAGCAACACTTTGGCTTCTTTATCCACATCCGCTTCATCGGCACCGTAGCCAAACGGCAGAATATGCGTCACAGAGCCACTTTTCGGACGTGCCGAACCGGTCATGATGTAAACGTCCGGCTTCATGCTGATCACCTGTTCCAGAGAAACAGTGCCTGATGCGCCCGGCAGGAGGCTGGAACCGATGTTATTGGCATCTACCGCCTGGATCAGTTTTCCCCATCCCGCATTACCGTGTGTGAAACAGCAGGAGTCGTCGCGACCGGCAATTGGCTCGATAAACACATTCGGCCTGGTTTTAATCGCCTCTGCGGCTTTCTGAATAGCCTGGAAATGCTGGTTATAGAACGTGGTGTAGGCGCGGGCGTTATCCTCCTGATTCATCACTTTGCCGAGCAGATCAATACTTGGCGCGGTGTTTTTTGCCGGATCCAGTTCGTAATCGACAAACAGTACAGGGATGTGCAACGCGGCGAGTTTATCCAGCACCCCGGCCTGCGCCAGTGAATCTTTCGCCCGCATCTGCGCAATCATCAGATCTGGTTTTTTAGCGATCACCGTTTCCAGATCCACCTGCCCTTTGTCGCTGAATCCCATATCGAGGATTTTCGCCGATTCAGGCCATTTGCTTTTCAGCATCTCCCAGGTGCCGCTGTCAGTTTTCTTCAGCAGGTTATTCCAGGCCACCACATGCTGAAAAGGATTGGCTTTATCCAGCACCGCCAGCGCCAGAAGATCGCGCCCGTCCTGCAAAATGACCCGTTGCGGCGCTTTATCGATAGTGACTTTCTGACCGGCTATGTCCGTGACCGTCAGCGGATACGTGGTAGCAAAACTGGCAAAGGAGGCCGCCATCAGACCGGCAACAGACAGCACGCGAGCAGTATTCTTTAACATGCGATTACCCGAAAATGAGAATGAATGAAAAATGATTTTGATAATTGTTATCAACACAAGCCGAAATAATAAACAAGGAAAGGTGAAGGGGGCAACGTTTTTAAAGCGGACAGAGGGAGTTAAAACATGTCGAAATATTAACGGGATACCACAGAGGCATCCCGTTTTTCATCAGACTCTCGCGGGCAATATCAACCGCTGGCTTTGTCACGGCCAATAAAGTGCAGCAGAAATTCGCTCACCATCACCCGTTTAAACGCGGACTGTTTTTTGTCAGCCGCGGCGCTGTGGCCGCCGTCAGTATTCTCGTAAAAATAGACCTGCGGGATACCCAGCGCCTGCATTTTCGCTGCCATTTTACGTGCATGGTCAGGCCCGACGCGGTCATCGCTGGTCGCCGTTGAGAACAATACCGGCGGATATTTTTTTGCCGGATCGATATTGTGATACGGCGAAAATTCGCGGATAAACGCCCATTCTTCCGGTTTCTGCGGGTCGCCGTATTCAGCCATCCACGAAGCGCCAGCCGAGATTTGCGTGTACCGGTACATATCCAGCAGCGCCACTTCACACACGATGGCCCCGAATAATTCCGGGTAGCGTGTCAGCATATTGCCGACCAGTAAACCGCCGTTGCTGCCGCCTTGCGCCGCCAGATGGGCCGGTGAGGTGATCTTGCTGGCAATCAGCGCCTTCGCCACGGACGCGAAATCTTCGTAAGCGCGCAGACGTTTTCCTTTCAGCGCCGCTTTATGCCATTCCGGCCCGTATTCACCACCGCCACGGATATTTGCCACCACAAACACGCCGCCGCGATCCAGCCACGACACACCGCTGACCCCGAGATAATACGGCTCAAGGGAGACTTCGAAACCACCGTAGCCATAAAGCAGCGTCGGGTTCCTGCCGTCATACGCCACATCTTTGCGCGAGATGACAAAATACGGCACGCGGGTACCGTCGTCGGACACTGCGAAATGCTGGCTGACCTGATAACGGGTGGCATCAAAATGCGACGGATCTTGTTTCAGCAGTTCGGCTTCCACGTCCGCGCCACTATCCAGATTTCCGAGCGACAAACTGGCCGGTTGCAGGAAACCGCTGACACTCATGAAATATTCATTGGTCTCATCATCCACGCCCCACGCATTGATTTTGCTCAGCTCCGGCACTTTACCGAACGGCTCACGCTGCCAGTCGCCGTCTTTTGGCGTCAGCACTTCAAGCCGGTTGACGACATCACGCGTGATACTGAGAATGATATGATCACGGGTGTAGGAATAGCCGTTGAGCTGGTCACGGGTTGCCGTCACGCCGCTGAGAGAAGAATGCGCACCCGGCATAAACAGAGGTTTCAGCGTGCGATCGCCTGCCATAAAAGCGTCAAAATTCATGGTCAGCAACGAACCGGACGGCCAGCTTTCGCCGTTCACCTGCCATTCACTTGAAGGCTGGATCAGGATCCACTCGCGCCAGCTACTGAATTTGGCATCCGCCGGCAGATCGATTTTGATTAAGTTTTTGTCGTCATCAAGCAGGAACACTTCACGGTGATAGAAGTCGGTGACACGCACCACATAATTGCGCTCAAACCCTTTGGTGGCATCGCTATAACCCGCCGCCATCATGTCTGTCTTTTCTGCGCTGAACACCGTGACCGCTTCGCACAGCGGTGTACCACGCTGCCAGATTTTGACGATGCGCGGATAACCGGAACCGGTCATTGAGCCTTCACCAAAATCAGTGGCGACAAACAAATGGTCGCGGTCAATCCAGCTGATGCGGCTTTTCGCGACCGGCAAATAAAAACCGTCCGGCACAAAATCCTGAGTGATTAAATCAAACTCGCGCACTTCAGAGGCATCACCGCCATCCGGCGACAGCACTAACAACGCACGCCCGAAATCCGGTTTTAAATTCCAGAAACCGTGAAACACCCACTCCTTCCCTTCGGCTTTACCCAGCGCATCGATATCCAGTACGGTGTGCCATTGCGGTTCGGCTTTACGGAATTCATCAAGCGTGGTCTTGCGTAAAATGCCTTTCGGGTTCTTCGCGTCCTGCCAGAAGTTGTACCAGTCGTTGCCACATTTCCACACGCCGGGGATTTGATCCGGCGAATTCAGGCCTTCCAGCACTTTCTCCCGCAGCGGCTCGAAATCGTGACCCTGCGTAAACGCTGCCAGCGTGATGGCATTTTGCTCACGCGCCCATTCAAGGGCTTTTTCGTTGCGTAAACCTTCGAGCCAGATGAAATCATCCTGCGGGGGAGTGCCTGAGTCAGTTGTCATGTCATTCTGCTCCTTCAGTCAATACAGCCATTTTGAATGCTTTTACATCAACGCTTTTACTCTCAGCGATAACTTTTACTCTCAAGATAAAAAGTGTCGCTTATCGCTTCAGGAATTTATTGCACCAGGATGCCCTGGATCAGGCTGGCTTTGACAATCGTCACCTGTGAGATATTCAGCGCCTGCATAAAGCCCTCCACCAGCAGTAAATTGCTGACATCGGTCGCGCGGTATTCACCGGTAAGTTCACTGTCCCCTTTCCATACCTGATTTTTCGACACGCGTTCTACATCAGCCAGACTGTAAGTATTGTTCGCCGGATGGATCTGGTCTTTCAGCGAAAAACCATGAACGCCGCCGATACCAATCACCCGGCGGGTTTGCGCATCCTGTTTGATTTGAGGACTGACGTGCGTCCTCGCGTAGAAATTCACGTAACGCAGCACCGTATTGCGCAGCGATCCAATCGGGTTCGGCGAGGCGGCTTTATCCAGTTCCTGATTTTTAAGCACGCTGATAATGAATTCTTTCAGGGTTACCGATGCCAGTTTGCCCTGATATATATCCGTCACTGGCTGACCATTTTGTTCGCGGATGGCGGTCATTTGCATCGAGCCGCCGCCGATATCCCAGACCAGCAGATCCTGATTGTTGATGGTGTTGTCATGCAGCGCCGCCTTCGCCGACAGGAAACCCAGCTCCGCCTCCTGCTCCTGAGAAATCACACGAAGCTGGATTTGTGTCTGCTGGTTGAAACGGTCAATGACCTGCTGACCGTTAGCCGCTGAACGAAACACTGCGGTGGCAACGCCGGTAATGCGCTGCGGATGAAAGCTGCGGGCTTTATCGACCATCTGTTTCAGCGCCGTCACGCCCTGTTGTTGCATGGCCTCGCTGATCTGGTTGTTGCCGGATTTGCCCAAATCCTCATTAAAGCCCAGCGGCTTTTGGTCTTCATACAGCACTTTTCCCGGCAGATGTCGGCAAATATCAACCTGCGCCACCTGAATTTTGGTGGTGCCGGATCCCATGTCAATTGCCCCGCGGGTTTCGATACAGTTTTCTGCCAGCACAGAAAATGTGCTCAACGCGAATAAGGTGCCCAGAAAACCCTTTACCCAATAATTCATCTCATCCTGCCCCTGAAAAATAAAAGAAAAGTAGAAAGCATCCAGAAATACCCGTTTTATGGCGGTGATTTCAAGTCTTTTAGTTTCCTTTTACGTTCTGAATAACCTTCCGAAAAATGCAGGATTGTCCTTAAATAATCCATTCTGCGATCTGCATGGTTTCGGCAATCCTTTTTTGTGAGTCACTTCAAGCAATGAAATAACAGGAACGCCTATAAAGAAATCATTACTTTGTCATGACAAAAAATGACAGGGATTTGAGGTAGAAAAGGGAAACGAAAATCAGGCAGCCACAGAAAAGGAGTGAATGTATGGAATGGAAGATCATCGACATCCTGAATATCCCGCAGACCGGACTGAAATATATCTGTATCCAGGCTTTTAAAAACCTGAAGCTGATTTTGTCCGTAGACAATGATTTTAAGCTGCAAACCGGCGACACCTTAGAGATCACGCCGGAGGGCTATTCACTGAACCGTCATCAGGCACAGAGCCTGAAAATTCACCGAATGATGCCGTATTGTCAGCAACGCTGGCAGTCGCTTTCCATTCAATAAATGGGTTTACACGCACGTCAGCCATAGAAAAGCCGGCATTCAACTGACCGGCTTTTTCTTTTGTTCACGTCGCTGGTCCGAAATGCCGTCGTGATCACCAAATTGTTGCTCAGGTACATCCACCCAGCGGTCTTTGCGCGTCGCTTCGTATTCCTGATTCAGAGGGTAATAAATCCGGTTTTCCGGCTTATTTGCCTCCCCCACCACCAGCAGCCGCACTTCCTCATCGCTGTTATTAATGAAGGTGTGACAGATACCGGTGCCGTGCGGAAAGGCCACGGCATCGCCCGGTTTCAGCGGATGCAGATGGCCGTTAATCCACGCGTCAGGATACCCTTCCAGCACGTACACAAATTCATCTTCCGCACTTTCCGCGTGGGCGTAACAGGTACGACGCCCCGGTAATAAACGTTCGTGATGAATACCAATTTTCGTCAGGCCAAGCGCTCTGCCGAGCGGTGCGCCAATCGACATCAGTTCATCATCGCCGGGATAATTGCCGTCGTCTGGACCTTCCAGCTCGGTCCAGTGTCGGATAAAATCAGGTCTTTCCTTGCTCATAAAATCTCCGGATAACATTGCCAATAGTCAATTTTAGTACAGCGAAGGCGACTTCTGCTGTATTGAGTACGGACTTTGCGTCTGCGCAATATTTTTAGGCAGACAGGCAAATCTTATGTGTACCTTCTCGCCGTCGTTGCTTTCACCCAGCGTCTGGAATTTGCCGCTACAAAAATCGAAGATCTTTTTGTAGGTATCCGCGCGACGCTGCCGCTCAAGGATTGAAAACACGGATGTCGTATAACTTGCTTCGCCCTGCGTAAACGACGGGTCAAAATTGGCCGGGCGATAGGTAGCATCGCCAACCGGTTTATCGATAGATGAACAGCCTGCCAGCAAACCTGCGGCGACTGCCGCAGCGACCCACATTATGGTGATATTTTTCATTACTCATCCCGGAAAACGTTAACGTTATTCAGTGTAGCTGAGCAGAAGCATCTGTCCTGCTCACGCTGCCAATACTGTTTTTGCCATTTTGTTTCACATTCACCAATGCCCGTTCGGCAGCCGCCAGCCACTGGTTATAATCTTCATGATTGCGGGATGTCGCCACGCCGATACTCAGCGAACACTGGAAACCGGAATCCTGCGATAAGCGGATTTCTGAGGTTTTCAGTAATAACCGGTAACCCACGGCATACGCTTCTTCTTCAGAAACCCCCGGCAGGATCACCACAAATTCATCGCCCCCCAGAATAGCCGGGAAATCATTTTGCCCGGTTTCCTGCCGTAAAATCGCTGACACCGAGCGCAACACATAATCCCCCGCTTCACGCCCGAACAAATCATTCACCATTTTCAGGTCATCAACGCCCAGCACCATCAGGCAGGATAAATCATGTTTTGCGCGTTCAAACTCCAGCATCAGACGCCGGTCGAGTAACCGCCTGTTAGGCAAACCGAGAAAAGGATCCATCAGGGCGGCCTTTTCCAGCTCGTGTTGTTTATCCCGCAGCTTTCTGGAAATGGAATAATTCGCTGCACTGAAAGCAATAATATAAATCGTGGAAAGCGGCAACGTCAGCCACAACGTCCGGTCAGTGACGGTGAAATAAAACGTCATTCCCGACAACAGCCAGCAGACAATAAAACCGGCGCAATAAAACAGCGCAGCGCGGCGCAGCAACTGCCAGCCACCGGCAGAAAAACGGTCAGCGATGAGAATAGCCGTAATAATGGCCGACGGCAGCGGACAAACGCCCATCAGCGCAACCCAGGCTCCCCCCGCGATGGCATCAAATGCCAGATTTCGGAATTCCGCCTGATTAGGGTGATTTGAGCGTTGTGAAATCAGCATAGCGACATGCGGCCAGACAAAGGCATTCAGCGCCAGCAGGCTGATGGCGATCCAGGAAGCATTGCGTTCAAGAAGGACAGAAAACACAGGAAAAAAGCAGAGAAAAGTGCCAAGTATCCGCATTAAGTACATTCGCCGTAAGAAGCGCTCTGAGCGCTCACGGACGAGACTTTCACCTGGAGAATAATATGGCATACGGGAAACGGCTCTTGAGTTGATTTCTATTTATATTAGTCGAGTTACTTATCTCAGAGCTACTGAAAGCGATAATTTTAATGCGCCGAACAACGGGGGTTTTTAGCGTTAAATAAGACAGGTTAATGGTTAACCAGAGAATTTAGGATAAAAATTCGGAAATACAGAAATAACTGTATCGATTTTATGCAGTCACAATATATTGCCACAAAAAAGGCGGCTTTTACGCCGCCCTTTTGAGCAAAGGTTATATAAATTCCACCGGGACAGGTGATTACTTACTGTACTGTGCGTCCGTCACCTTTTCCATCCACTCAACCGGACTGCCGTTCAGGGACTCGGCAATCGCGATGTGCGTCATGGCATTCTCCGGGGTCGCGCCGTGCCAGTGTTTCACCCCTTCCGGGATCCACACGATATCGCCCACATTCATTTCGCGAATTTCGCCGCCCTCCTCCTGCAACCAGCCACGGCCTTGTGTGATGATCAACGTCTGACCCAGCGGATGCGTGTGCCAGGCGGTACGCGCACCCGGTTCAAAGGTCACGATTGCGCCACCGACACGGGCAGAGGCAGTGCCGCTGAACGGCGAGTCGATACGCACCTTGCCGGTGAAGTAATTTTCCGGGCCGTTTTGTGAAGGGACAGAACCACTTTTGGTAATTTTCATTTTATCAGTCATTTCATTCTCCGCCTGGGGGACTGCTGCTGGAAAGTTCGTCATGTCATAAACAATAGCGCCGTTCGTTTATGACGACCAGAGGGCAAAATATGAAAGGAGCTATGAGATAAATTCATAAGTCAGCACGCGCGGCAGGACAGCGATATAAAAATAACAATAAAGATCACGATTTGATCACAATCATCTCTAAAAAACGGACACTTATTTCAGGAAGATAATTAATTGATTTTATTTAAATTTTGTCTCATTCTGTTCGCACTTTAAGAAATATTGTATTTTTTGCATTTGCAGCCCGCCTCAGAGCGGGCTTTTTTATGTCGGAGAGACGGTCAGGTAAACATTACGTCAGTTTCCGCACCACCTTGCAGGGGTTTCCACAGGCAACCACGCCCGCTGGCACCGGTCGCGTGACCACACTTCCGGCGCCAATCGTGCAACCATCGCCAAGGGTCACGCCGGGCAAAATCACGCATCCACCGCCAATCCAGACATCGTTGCCAATAGTGACTGGCCGGGCGCTGCCAATATGTTCACGACGTAAATCAATATCCAGCGGATGCTGTGCGGTATAAATTTGCACATCAGGACCGATAAAAACGTTATTCCCTATTGTGACCGGCGCGCAATCAAGTAACACAAAATTAAAATTGATGAAAACATTATTGCCGATTCGGGTATTTATGCCGTAATCAATGCGCATGCCTTTTTCAAAATGGACATTGCTGCCCACTTCCCCAAATATTTCCCTGATCAGGGCGTCTTTCTCCGCCGTCTGACGGGCGCTCAGCGCATTAAATCCATCCACTTTATCGCGGGTCTGATAACGAATTTCACGTAATTCGTTATCATTAATATAGTAATCCAGCCCGCTGGTCATTTTGAGTAAGTCGCGCATCAACTGTTCCCTGATATTGTTCACATCCACAATGAATCACCGGCGTGTTTACTGCCCGATATCGCGCAGTTTTTTTCCGGACATAAGGTTTCTTTCTATTTGCTCCAGCGTGACGTTTTTCGTTTCCGGTATCAGGATGAAAGTGATCACCACGAACATCACGTTCAGCGCGGTGTACAGCCAGAATGTCCCTGCTGCACCGATATTGTCCATCAGCGTCAGGAAAGTAGCGCCGATAATCATGTTTGAAATCCAGTTGGTGGTGGTCGAACAGGTGATACCAAAGTCACGGCTTTTCAGCGGCTGAATTTCAGAACACAGGATCCATACCACCGGCGCCGCACTCATGGCGTAACCGGCAATACACATCATGGTCATACCGACCGACAGCCAGGAAAGTGCGGCACCGGCCGTGCCCTGATTGAATTGCTGAAGACAATATCCCAGCACCAGCGTGCCGAGCGCAATCACGCTAAAGCCAATTTTCAGTGCCGGTTTACGTCCCGCTTTATCAACCATGCCGATGGCAATAAACGTCGCGAGCACAAACGTCAGACCGACAATAATCGTGGCGATCATCTGCTGGCGTGTACTGGTAAATCCCGCCAGATTAAAAATCTTCGGCGCGTAATACATGATGATATTCATGCCGGTAAACTGCTGCATCGCCTGCAACAACATGCCTAAGCCGACGGCCCGGCGCACATTACTGTTGGCTTTAAATAATTCCCATCCGCCCTGTTTCAGTTTCAGGCTTTCACGGATTTCATTCAGTTCCTGGCGGGCCTTTTCCGAGGTATCCCGCAGCATTCTCAACACACGCTCGGCCTCAATATGCTGCCCTTTGGCGGCCAGCCAGCGCGGGCTGTTTGGTAAAAAACACACCGCAATCATCAGCACAAACGCCGGAATCGCCAGCACGCCCAGCATTGCGCGCCAGTCACCGCTGCTGCTGAATGCGGTATCAGAAAGGAAAGCCAGCAAAATGCCGATCGTCACCATCAGCTGATACATGGCAATCATCTTGCCGCGAATGGTTTCTGACGCCATTTCAGACAGATACAGCGGTGCGGTGTAGGACGCAATGCCGACAGCAAAACCGAGGATCAGGCGCGACACCATCAGGATTTCAATGCTGGAAGCGAAGGCGGAGCCGAGAGAACCGAGAATAAACAACAGCGCTGCCGCCATCAGGCTGTATTTGCGTCCCAGCCGGAAAGAGAGCCAGCCATTGGCCAGCGCACCGAACGCTGCGCCGAGCATCATGATGCTGACAACCCATTCCTGCTGGCGGCTGCTCAGCACAAAATGTTCGGTAATAAAGGGAAGCGCACCAGAAATCACACCAATATCGAGACCGAATAACAGCCCCGCCATCGCCGCCGCAAAAGACACAAACAGGTTCATCACTTTGGTGTTTTTGAGCGAACTTTCAGTCAGTTTAACCACATCAGATGACGACATTTTTTTCTCCGGAAAGGGGGAATACAGCAACGGACATCAGAAAAAAATCATTCAGCCATTACGATAAGCACAAGTGCCCTGTGGGGTGAGAGCAGGAAAGGCACATATATACACAATCGTGCTGCACCGGACTTTCTGTGATCGGGATCACTGGGGAGAAGATGATGGCTATGCTTGTAAGTATTGAGGCGGTAATCAGAATGACTACCGCATGATAATATCAGGCCGGTAAATACGTTCGTTTCAGTGGCACCAACAGTTTCGTTTCAATATCAACCTGATCATAATTCGAAATCAGTGCACGTACTAAATCATCCAGAGACCATAGCGTGAGAGGAATTGTGGAACGATCTGCTTCATACCGTGCTTCTTTCGTGAAACCACCCGTGCTGACATACAAACCGCGATCATCTTTATGACGTCCGCCAATAAAACTTCGGAGTTCCTGACTTCCCATCTGCGCCTTACGATGTTTAACCTCTACAACAATTCGTGGGTTCTCAAAACCAAAACCATCCGGCGAAGCTATTATATCTTTACCACGATCTGCTCCGGCTGGAGAAACTTGTGTTTTATATCCCATACTGCGCAGTACGCCGGCAACAAGGTTCTGCATTTCATCCCAGTCCAGAGAATTAATCTTATCTTTGATACGTTCAAATGCTAACGCTTCCATACCTAACAATGGGTCTTCATCAACATCTTTTACATCGTCAGTAACAGAGAGTGGGCGGGTGATTACAGACTTATCTTTTAGCAATTCAGCCACCACAGTCTCGGGTAGCTGGAAAACAGTTAACGTAGATCCTAATGTATTTTTGCTGGCTATACTCAGCGTATCCCGAAATACTTCTTCAGTATTCCATTTAACTCTCCGGGCAATACCCATCCCCTCTTCCATCCATTCAGGATGAAATTCAAAATCAGAAACGACTTTACCAACCAGATAAGTTCGATTGGCAGGAGAATAGGTGATTACCCAATCTCCTTGTTTAACTTCATTGATAAAACGCCATACCTGAGAAACACCAGAACGTACTGTTCCGGATTTCGTTTGCGGTTCCATTTCCAGATAACGCTCAGTAAGCTGAGCACGTGTCATGCCAGATTTTACATAAGGTGCCAGTAATGACCAGCCAATTGCTGCCACACCACGCTCACGAAAATCATCATAAAGCTTCCCGCTATCACCGCGAGTCATCCACATTTTAGTGTGCATAAATTCTCTGCTTTTGTATCAAGTCTGCGTCGATTAAAATAAATCTCCGCCCTTCTTCATTGAGTGTTTAAAATCTGATTAAAGTCATCAGTATGAAGGTCGCCTTTCGCACTTAACATGTCTCTTGCTAATGCCCGACGTTTTTGCAGTAATGTGTCGAGAGTTTCTTCAAATGTGGGCATGGTCGCATCACGAACGGTTGGATAATAAACATACACATCTTTTGTCTGCCCAATACGATAGGCACGATCTGTGGCCTGATCTTCTTTAGCTGGATTCCAGCAGCGAGTAAAATGAATGACATGATTTGCTTTTTGTACATTAACACCAAAACCCACTGCAACTGTCGATAATATAATCACGCCGAAGCCAGGTTGTTCCTGGAAATGATCAATAAGTTTTTGCCGACTATTTGCGCTGGAGCTTTTTGTACTGGTATCTCCGTTGATCACATAAGGTTTGAAACCAAATCGCTGTGAAACTGCATATTGTAATTCACGCTGTATGTCCCGAAGCTCAGTAAAAATAATCACCTTGTCGTCACCGGCAGCCTGAATATCCGTAAGTTTTTTCATCATCCATGCCATCTTTGGCGAATTCTCTCGGAATCGGCTATCAGGTTTGACACTGTAGGGATGGGCGCAAATTAATTTAAGCCGGTGTAATAAACCAAGCATACCCATGCCAGCCTGCTCAAGTTCATCCTGCAGCTTCTGTTTGTTCTGATAGGATGCAATGGAAGAAATATAGAGATCCCGCTGCAATGGCACCATAATCAGTTGCTTGCATGAGGAATCTTCCAGTTTCTTCGGCAAATCTTTTGCCACTTCTTCTTTAGTTCGCCTGAGAGTTTGAGCCTCGATCAATTGACGCAATAATTCTAAGGCTTTGTTATTACACTGTTCCCCGCCTTCAATTGGCCTCAGGAATTCACGGCCAAAATCATTAAGCGCCCCCAGCAATCCAGGCTGTGCAAAATCGAAAAGACTCCAGAGATCGACCAACGTATTCTCAACCGGCGTACCCGTACACGCGACTTTAAATTGCGCCTGAACCGCATTAGCTGCATGAGTAATTAACGCCGCCGGATTCTTTATTTTTTGCGCTTCATCACAGACCATGATTGCCCACTTCTGCCGACCAAGAGAAAACTCCTGATCGCGTAATGTCTCGTAGGTGGTCAAAACAATTTTCGCATTGTCCACCCACCCTGGTCGCAACAGATTTTTAATCCCCTGTGCTCTTAATTCCGCCGGAATTTCATCCTTGTGGAATTTCACCGCTTTGACTGCATCCCCATAGAGTTTAAGAACCTTTACCCCTGCGGTATAAAAGAAGTTATCAAGTTCCCGCTCCCAGTTATCTAACAGTGATACAGGAGCAACGATCATCGTTGGTAATCCTTCAGGATTTTGCTCGATATACCACATCAGGAAAGTGAGGATTTGTAGTGTTTTACCGAGCCCCATATCATCCGCCAGCAAGCATCCGGAAACCTGATCAGGGGATTTCAGAAAAAGTTGCTGTAACCAGGCGACGCCCTGACGTTGATGATCGCGCAGTTGAATATGTTCTTTCAGCAAACCAGGTAAAACAGGTTCCGCGCCTCTTGCATTTAAAAGCGCATCACGCTTCTGTTTTATGTATGCAACATTTTCGATGTTCTGTTCAACCTGTAAAACAGCCCTTTTATCCGGCCCGGAAGGGTTTGCTCTCTCATCCTGAGAGGAGGCTTCAATTTTTTTCTGCCAATCTTTGAGGAAGGATTTAGCATCGTCTAAAGGCAAGGTTTGTTGATTCCAGGGCATTGAAACAGAGGATTCTTGCTGTTGTTCAGCAAGCTCAATCCTTTCATCAAGTGCCATCAGTTGATCCAGACTTTTTTGATCCCACCCTTCAAAGAAATCCTCAGAAAGTAAACCATGTTCCAGTTCACCGGGTAACCAATTTTCACTGTCGCTTTTCACTAAAAATGGGGAGGTCACTTTCTCAAATTCACCAATCCCAATGACCCGATCCCCATATTTTTTTAAGTCCAAAACATCTTCAAATTCTGCACCTGTAGACTCCTGCTCCCAGCGGGCGAGCAGTGTCTGATATTCCTGAAGTTGCCCCAACGTAAACTGACTCAGTTCAAGTTCATAGCCTTGCCAGATACCTGCAGGTAAACCAGAAGCAAGCTTAATCGCAAGTTCCTCAACAAATTTATCCAGTTCGTAAGGTTTGACGAATTCAAAAGTAACAGGGGGCTGGGGGACAGCAGCCAAGGCTTTAAGCGTCAGCAAAACTGAAGCTATTTTCGTATTTTCAGTATTGAATTGCGGTTCAAGATGAAAGCGATGGAAAAAAATATGCGCGTTTTGTAATGCTTCTTCATGTTGCTCCGGAGAAACAACACCTGCAGCATCCTCCCCGATAAACGTATAGGGATTGCGGATAAAAGACATGGCATCATCACCCGCAACACGCCTGCCCGTTATCGCATGAACAGAAGACAAAACTTCTTTGACCTCCGGGGAAATAATGACATGGCTCAGTGAACCATCTTCGCCGGGAATACGATACTGATCCTGAACCAGACGACTGCTGTCGAAGTTATTCAACCACTGCCTCGGCTGATCCTCGAAAGAAGGTTCTATTTCTATAACAGGCATATCCTGAATCATCACTTTGCGAAGTTTAAGTTTGAGCGACTCAGGTTTTACAACAATGGTTTTCGTTAAGTAATCATCTAATTCTGCGGAAGCTTTTTTTGCCAGTCCTCTGATTTTAGCCCAGCCCAACTGATGTGTTATTTCGGTGCAGGACGTTTCCTGTTCTTTTCGAAATTGCTGTAGGGCGGATAACAACTGCCAGTTATTTTTACTCAGCAGGAAATGCCCCTGCGCGGTTTCAATCACTGCGCCTGTGCGCTCAAATTCAATGGCGCGGCCTGATGGAATTTCTTTCCATTCTTTAATGTATAAGCCGAAATTTTCATCACTCAGACTGCCATTACCACCGAGATTCACCCGCAATGAAATAACGTCCGGAATACCTAATAAGGGCAGACTGGTCTGATGTTCAGTGTCTTCAGCAAGACGGTATAGCTCATCCCATGTGAGCAACCAACGGTCGGAGAGTGTAGAAACAAACTCTTCCTCAGAGAGCTGCTCCATATAAGCGACCAGAGGCCACATCGCATCATCATCAGCCAGCGCGAAAGAGAACGATAACCCGGCTTCTTCTGTTCTATATTGATGACTTATCAGCTGTTCAGCGGATGAATGATTACCCTTAAATTTACTGAGCAGACGCTTAAGCATTATTTACTCCAGAACAAAAGTGGGTCGCCATGTTTCTCTGCGAAGCCAAGGCGTAATAGTTTTGTGATAGCTTCGGGGTCACGATGGGTTAAACGAACGTGCAGAGCACCGCCCAGGTTTCGTTTGTCGGTAACGGTGCCGGAGATATTCTTGAGTACGTTCCTTATCTCATCTTCCCGGGAATGATGATTTTTTATTTCAGATGCAGGATCTATATTTTCAAACTGCCTTGCTTGTGCAACATCTTCAGGTTGGTATTTTATTCCCAGTTTTTTTAATTCTTGTTCGTAGGTCAACATCCAGCCCGTCAGATATTTATTGCTATAATCTACTGCTCTTGGTGCATGGCGATATTTTAAATCACCACTCTTCAGAACGTCATTAAGATGCAGCTCTTTTGCTTCTGGATTGAATGGAGCATTAGTTGCTTTATAAACATAAAGTGCATTCCCTGTCCGTGAGAACTCTACAAATAAGTAATCTCCTATTTGCATAATTACGGCGTTATCAGCACTGGTTCCTCCCGAAAGATGACTAAGGCGACCTTTGTTTTTTTGTCTAAATGCAATAAAGTCTGAGCGCATATCATGCCTGGCATCATATCCCATTACGATTCGGGTAAAACTCATCTGATTAGCAAACCGTAGCCAATAAAATAAGCGAGCATGATCGACGTCACCACTGCCTTTAAGCAGATAGAAGAAATGTTCAAGATCTTCTTTTGCCAGCCAGCTTCGCACCATGCCGCAAATTTTTTCACAAGAATCCGGGTCTTTTAAATGTGTCAGCCATACGTTTTCTTTACTGCGTAATTGCGGACTCCCCCAGTTATCGAGAGCCATCTGTTTTAACTGAGGGTGAGAAACCTCTCTAAACGAGGAACGATAATATTGGGTCAGGCAGGCCCGGATAATGATATCCCGGTAACGATCACGTTCCTGCGCCAGTCTCAAAAGATGAGGGATACGCCGTTTAAACTCATCTTCTTCAAGATCCTTCACATGCCTTAAAAGCACCACAAAGGCACGGTACCAGAGCCAACTGTTATCAGGGATCTGAGCAATCGTCTCAAGTGCGGAGAAATCAACAATCTCCCCTGAACTCATTTTTTCTGCCAGCAGTTCGCCCGCTGAAGATGTAAATAAATCGCGATACTGATCTATTACCCGCATCCAGCTTTTCTCGCGAATGACTTTACTTTTCAGAAGTCCATAACCAATACGCAAATGCTCCCGTAAAGAACACCAGTTGTTATTTTCCTCGGGTTTCTTTTCGTGATATCCAAAATAACTGCTGCATAAAAACTTCCACTCACGACGCTTCAGCGTTCTTTTATCGATACGTTTTTGTATTTCTTGTTCTACACGGCTATATAACGAATCATCGTCAAGCAACACAGGATAGGTGGCATCAGGATCTTTATCCGATAAGCCAGCAAAAATCAGTCGCCAGTCATGCAAACTTAGCACCTTGAGTTGGCGTAGCGCCCGAATAGCCTGCAGTCTTTTTTCGAGAGGAGGCACCAGCGTCTTCTCACTTTTTTCCATAGTTCTGGCTAAAAGCTGTTCTGCCGCTTTCAGCTTAGGAAACTCAGTGAACTGCGGCGCATCGATACCACTATGACGCTGCAATGTCGATGAAATACCTGCGGATAACAGGCTGAGGATGGACGTCATATTGGCATCTCCAGTTGGCATTTCTCTGCATTAGGCACAGCGACGCCCTCAACATCAACAGCAGGTTTTTCATGTTCATCTTTCAGGCCAAAAAACTGCATCCGAAGCTCGACACGGCGGCTGGCTTCTTTACTTTCTTTCGCATTGTTAAATGAGACGCCACCGGCTAAAAATAGCTTACGGATCTGTTCTTGTTCCACCGGTGTGATCTGCTGCTGAAGCCGGCTTCGGCTGTCTAACAGGCTGCACATCACCCATTCAGAACGCTGTAATGAAAGATGAAGGTTATACAAATATGAACCGTCAGTATCAGTGAAACCTTCTATAACGATTTGTTTAAACCACTTCTTGCCCTCGTCACTGTTCGCCGCGTCAAGCACCAGGGGAACAACATCCTGCAAGGCCTTCTGCCCGTCTGCATTAAGGAAGAATCGGTTATGATCAAAACGACCTGCTTCGCCAAAACTGATGCGGTTATCGCGGCAGTCTACTACGATGGTTTTATTCAGATTTTTAGCGTGTAACTCCAGACGCTCGCACAGGCGGGTAATATCCTGCCCGCGCAATTTCTCTCCCTGTTCGACACGCTGAATTCGCTGAGTGACAGAGCTCAGCGAGGCAACCATAACCACCAAAAAAAGCACCATCATCGCCGTCATCAGGTCAGCATAGGAAATCCAGAAGGGTTTCTCCGCTTCATCAGACCGACGATTTTTTACACGAAATGATTGACCAAACATGATTCAGGCGCTCCTCATGCTGGCGTTTTCGACAGAACTTCTTCGAGACTTTCAATGCTTTCGCTTAGCTCTTCAATCCCGCTGCCCAGGCGTTTAACAGCGGTATCGAGATTAGAATCCAAAGCACCCAATGTTTTATCGAGATTGGTTCGCATACTGTCAGAGAACTGATTAAAACCGTTCGCAAGCACCTGCCCCCCTTTTTCCAGAAACTCTTTAGCTTCCTTGTTGTACTTCTCAAGCCCTTCGCTATGCTGCTTCAGGTCTTTCAGGAACTGAGTGCGTGTTGCCAGTTCAGCCTGAGCGTTCGCCACAATGCCTTCCAGCAAGGTGATAGATTTCGCCACTGCATCACGGTTATTTCGATAGTCGGCAACCACTGTACTGAGTTCACGGCTTGCCAGTCCCAGCTCATTCCCTGCCCCTTGCGCTTTATCAAGCACTTCAGCGGTCAGGTGGTTAGCTTCTTTGACCTTATCGCCAGCAATTTCAAAGCGTCCAGCGGCAACGCGCATTTTGTCTGCACCGGTATTCATATCCTGAAGATGGGTTGTGGTTTGCTCAGCCAGTTTGCGCAGCGTGTTTTCTGTTGCTTCCTGCTGATCGTTCAGTGCACCCAGCAAGGTTTTGACCTGTTCTTCAAAACCAGAAACAATTTGCTGAGTCTCCTGATGCAGGGAAGTTTGTGTCTCCTGCTGATGACTGCTGAGTTGCTGCTGGCCCTGCTCAAGTTGTGTAAACAGAGAGCCTAATTGCTCCCCTAATGCCTCCACTGAAGAGGCCATTTTTTGCATAGTTTCATTCTGGCCTTGCTGGGAGGTCTGTTGAATAGATGCGATAAATTCCTTCATCTGATCAGCCATCGCTTTTTCACGCGCTTCGCTGTCAGCAAACATTCTTTCAAACTGCCGGGCCATGCGTTCACCGGCACCCTCACCTTCAGCACCGATTTTTGCGACAGAAGATTGCAAGCTGGCAAGCATATCGCTCATTCCGGACTGCATCGACAGTTGCCCAGCTTTCATCTCTCTGAGCAAATCCGCCATCAAATCTGCGCTGCCTTGCTTGGTTTCTTCGCTGGCACTGCGCATGTCTTGTAATAGCGTTGAGAATCCAGACTGCATTGACTCAATAGCACCGACGGATTTCCCCATCATGTCGTGCATATTTTCAAACTGCTTGCCAAAGGTCGTATCTAGCTTTGACATAAAAGCGGTCAGCACATCCTCAAGCATGGTGTGAACCTGGCCACTTTGATCGCCACTGGCCGTTTGTACTGCACCGGCAATTTTATCGAGGGGGGATTTAAGACTGGTTTCAATGGCGCCACTGACTTGTTCAGCAAATTGCTGCCCCGTCTCGCGATAAGTCGAAGAAAGGGTTTGCGCCAGTTTTTCATTTTCGCTCGATTGTTTTTCGACCAATTCATGGAGCATAGTACGCAGGTCTGTCACCAGACCGTCTTTTAGCTGACGTGCCTGAGTGGCGCTTTCATTGCTCGATTTAACCAGCTCGGCTAAATATTCTTCACCGACTCCACTTTCAAACAGGCTATCAATCGCAGAATTGAATCTTTCCAGATGTTTATAGCATTTTGCGATAGAAAATTTTTCAAACCAGGTGACGACGATGGAAGCGAATATCGCGAATGCAGATCCCAGGAATGCGTACAGCACATCTTTCAATAATGCATTAACGCTTTCACTCACCTGTTCCGGACTGCTGGGATCAAAATGATTAAGGCCAATCATCAAACCGTAGAAGGTTCCGATAATCCCGATACCGGTCAAAATACCCGGAAGATGTTTAAAGAATTCGGTATTAAGAGGAATGTCGACTTGTTGCTGATCGGTAAAATAAGCGGCTGCAGGCGCCGTAGCACGGACTTCCTGAAGTTTATATTCTCCGTCGATTTCTCTTTTTTGGGAATGGAGGGATTCCTTAAATTCGCTCCATGAATGTTTCATGGTTTTATAAACAAGTAATTCACCCAGATTTTTCAATTTGTTAGCGGGTGATTCCTCCGTCCATCTGGCGATCACTTTTGCCTTACTTTTCAGCTGGCGGACAATGTTGAAAGCAGGAATAAGGTAGAACACGAAGAAAAAGAACAATGCCACCATGACAAAGCAAAAAACCGTGACCGGTACGTAGGCAGGTTGCACTGACGTCAACATGACCAATAATGAATTTAGCCGTTCCATGTAAAGCCCTTACCCAAAGTTATTGATGACTTATCGGCAAAAACGCGAGGACATTTAACCCAAATTGGTCAACCGTTTTGCACTGTTTCGTTTTTATGCTGTGTTTTACTTAAGCCGATGCGATACGAAGGCGTGGAATAACAATAGTCTTAATCGCAAAAGCTGAAATCTGAGAGGGAATGCACAAAATAATAACGCGATATGCGGGCAGTACAAGCGTCAAAAGCCAGAATCAAAGCAACATCACGATCAGGTCAATAAAAGTCCCTTACTGAGCTCTTAGCTCGCCCTAACTAAGTACCCGTAAGTACCGGGATTCAAAATACCGTTTTAGGTCATGACTTAACGCATCAATGTATGCAAAAATCCCTGCTTCCCCCCTTCTCTGTTGAGTGCTTTGCTATGGCTGGCGTGAATAAAAGCAACCTGACTGAAACTGATATCATTACCAAATTCATCCTCCCTTCTGTGAAAGAGGCGGGCTGGGATGTCATGACGCAAATCCGTCAAGAAGTTAAACTCCGCGATGGTAAAGTCGTCGTGCGCGGCAAACTGGCGGCGCGCCTTTCAGTGAAATCAGCAGATATTGTGCTTTATCTCAAACCCGGATTACCGCTGGCAGTCATCGAAGCTAAAGCCAACAAACATGAGATCGGTAAAGGTATGCAACAAGGGCTTGATTACGCCCGTCTGCTTGATGTTCCGTTTGTTTTTGCCTCAAACGGTGATGGATATATCTTTCATGACAAAACGAACGCAGCCCACATTGAATCTGAAATCTCACTGAAGGATTTCCCGACGCCAGAGCAGCTGTGGCAAAAGTATTGCGTGTGGAAAGGTTTCACTACTGAGCAATTACCCGTCGTCAGTCAGGATTATTACGATGACAGCACGGGAAAATCGCCACGCTATTATCAGCTTCAGGCAATTAACAAAACGATTGCCGCCGTTTCAGCCGGACAAAAGCGGGTACTGCTGGTGATGGCGACCGGTACCGGTAAAACCTACACCGCGTTTCAAATCATCTGGCGTTTATGGAAGGCAAAAAATAAGAAACGCATTCTGTTTCTTGCTGACCGCAATATCCTCGTCGATCAGTCAAAGAATAATGATTTCCAGCCTTTTGGCACCGCGATGGCAAAAGTCACCGGACGAACCATTGACCCTGCTTTCGAAATTCAGCTCGCACTTTATCAGGCCATTACCGGACCGGAGGAATACCAAAAGGCCTATAAACAAGTGGCGCCCGACTTCTTCGACCTGATCGTGATTGACGAATGCCACCGGGGCAGCGCGTCGGAAGACAGCGCATGGCGCGAAATTCTTGATTACTTCAGCAGCGCCACGCAGATCGGCCTGACGGCAACCCCGAAAGAAACAGATGAAGTCTCCAACACCGATTATTTCGGCGAACCGGTTTATACCTATTCTCTAAAAGAAGGGATCGAAGATGGTTTTCTGGCGCCCTACAAAGTGGTCCGTGTGGATATCAATGTGGACGTACAGGGCTGGCGGCCCATTAAAGGTCAACTGGATAAATATGGTCAAGCCATTGAGGATCGTATTTATAACATCAAGGATTTTGACCGTAACCTGGTCATTGAAGAACGCACAATGCTGGTGGCGCAAACTATCACCGACTACTTAAAACGCACTAACCCGATGGATAAAACTATCGTTTTTTGTAACGACATCGACCACGCGGACAGGATGCGCCACGCGCTGGTGATCCTCAACGCTGAGCGGGTGTTGGAAAACGAAAAGTATGTAATGAAAATTACGGGTGATGATGCCATCGGCAAGGCACAACTGGATAACTTCATCAATCCGAAAAAGCCGTATCCGGTTATCGCCACCACCTCCGAGCTAATGAGTACTGGAGTCGATGCCCAGACCTGCAAGCTGGTGGTACTGGACCAAAATATTCAGTCGATCACCAAGTTTAAACAGATCATCGGGCGCGGTACGCGTATCAACGAGAAATTCGGCAAACTGTGGTTCACCATTCTCGACTTTAAAAAAGCCACCGAACTGTTTGCCGATGAACGTTTTGATGGCGTGCCGGAAAAAGTTATCCGCACCACGCCGGAGGACATCTCCGATCCGGATTCTGAGTTTGATGAAATGCTGGAAGATGAATCTACGGATGAAATACCGGATCCTGATACCTTAGCGGTTCATGAAACACCGGGAGAATATAACGTTACGCCCGATCCGGATTTCGCGCCTTTTGAAGAAGATGAAGAGCGTCCAATCCGTAAATTCTACGTGAATGGCGTGCCGGTGAAAGTGCTGGCAAAACGCGTTCAGTATTACGATGCGGATGGCAAACTGGTCACTGAATCCTTCCAGGATTACACCCGCAAAACGTTGCTGAAAGACAAAGACTACGCATCGCTTGATGATTTTACCCGTAAGTGGCAGTCTGCCACCCGCAAACAGGTGATCATTGATGAACTGAAGGAACTGGGTATTTTGTGGGAAGTGCTGGCGGAAGAAGTGGGTAAAGATCTCGACCCGTTTGATCTGCTCTGTCACGTCGTTTACGGTCAGCCGCCGCTGACGCGTCGTGAACGCGCGGACAACGTGCGTAAGCGTAATTACTTCACCAAATATTCCGCCCCCGCACAGAACGTTTTGAATACGCTGCTGGACAAATATGCCGATCAGGGTGTGCACGAAATTGAAGATATTCAGGTGCTAAAACTGAAACCTTTCGATACCCTTGGCCGCCCGTTAGAAATCATCAAAAACAGCTTTGGCGATAAAAAATCCTATGAGAACGCCGTGAACGAACTGGAAAACGAAATCTACCAGCCATCGCCACGCTCCGCCTGATTGCACGACACTTTTCTGCCACCGGGAGCTAAGGCTTCCGGTGGCATCATTTTTTGAAGTATGGAAACCACTATGTCTATTAGCTCCGTCATTAAATCCCTGCAGGACATCATGCGTAAAGACGCGGGTGTCGATGGTGATGCTCAACGTCTTGGCCAGCTTTCATGGCTGCTGTTCCTGAAGATTTTCGATACACAGGAAGAAGAGCTGGAACTCGAGCAGGATGATTACCGTCTGCCGATCCCGCAGCGTTATCTGTGGCGCACCTGGGCGGCCAATAATGAAGGGATCACCGGCGATGCGTTGATGGAGTTTGTTAACGACGACCTGTTCCCGGCACTGAAAAACCTGACTGCGCCGCTTGATATTAATCCGCGCGGTTTTGTGGTGAAGCAGGCCTTCAGCGATGCCTACAACTACATGAAGAACGGTACTTTGCTGCGTCAGGTGATCAACAAGCTGAACGAAATTGATTTCAGCAACAGCAATGAACGCCACCTGTTTGGTGATATCTACGAACAGATCCTGCGTGATTTACAAAGCGCCGGTAATGCCGGTGAGTTCTATACCCCGCGCGCCGTAACACGTTTTATGGTCAACCGCATCGACCCGAAACTGGGCGAATCCATTATGGACCCGGCCTGCGGCACCGGCGGTTTTCTGGCCTGTGCCTTTGACCACGTCAAAGAGCATTATGTCAAAACTACCGATGACCATCAGATACTGCAAAAGCAGATTTTTGGCGTTGAGAAAAAGCAGCTTCCACATCTGTTGTGTACCACCAACATGCTGCTGCACGGCATTGAAGTGCCGGTGCAAATTCGCCACGACAATACGCTAAACAAACCGCTCTCCTCTTGGGATGAGCAGTTAGACGTGATTGTCACCAACCCGCCGTTTGGTGGCACAGAAGAAGACGGCATCGAGAAGAATTTCCCGGCCGAAATGCAGACCCGCGAGACTGCCGATCTGTTCCTGCAACTGATCGTCGAAGTGCTGGCTGATAAAGGTCGCGCCGCCGTGGTACTGCCTGACGGCACCTTATTTGGTGAAGGTGTAAAAACCAAAATCAAAAAGATGCTGACCGAAGAGTGTAACCTGCACACCATCGTGCGCCTGCCGAACGGCGTGTTTAGCCCGTACACCGGCATTAAAACCAATATCCTGTTCTTCACCAAAGGCCAGCCGACCAAAGATATCTGGTTCTACGAACATCCGTACCCGGCAGGCGTGAAGAACTACAACAAAACCCGCCCGATGAAATTTGAAGAATTCCAGGCAGAAATCGACTGGTGGGGCGATGAAGGCGATGGTTTTGCCAGCCGCGAAGGAAGCCATCAGGCCTGGAAAGTCAGTATTGATGACGTGATTGCTCGCAACTTCAATCTAGACATTAAAAACCCTTATCAGGGCGAAACCATCAGCCACGATCCGGATGCGTTGTTAGGTCAGTATCAGCAGCAGCAAACTGAAATCAGCGAGCTGCGTAACCAGTTGCGCGATATTCTTGGTGCGGCTCTGGCGGGCAGCAAGGAGGCGAACTGATGACCGTTGAGAAACTGATCACCGACCATATCGATATCTGGTCCTCTGCGCTGCAAACCCGCTCCACAGCCGGGCGCGGCAGTAATGGAAAAATTGACCTCTATGGCATTAAGAAACTGCGCGAGTTGATTCTGGAGCTGGCGGTGCGCGGCAAATTGGTGCCTCAGGACCAGAATAATGAGCCTGCATCGGAGTTATTGAGATCTAATGAAAAAAGAAAGCAAGAATTAGCAAAAAATGGCAGCATGAAAACCTCTGCAAACGGCAATATCAATGTCGCCGATTATTACCTTGAAACACCTAAAAATTGGTCATGGATAAGACTGGGAAATTTAGCAAAGTTTATCGATTATCGTGGTAAAACTCCAAAAAAGACAGAGTCTGGCATCAGGATCATAACAGCTAAAAATATTAAAAAAGGTTTTATCGACCTTAATCCAGAAGAGTTCATTGCTGAACAAGATTACCAATCATGGATGACAAGAGGTTTTCCTAAAAATGGTGATATTTTATTCACCACAGAAGCTCCTCTAGGTAATGCAGCAATTATTGATTTGAATGATAAATTTGCTCTTGCACAACGCTCTATATGTTTTCAATGGCATATTCCAGAAATAAGTCCATTTATGCTTATTCAAATTTTAGCAAAACCGTTCCAATCACAGCTTAATGATCAATCTACGGGGATGACAGCTACGGGTATTAAGGCTGCAAAACTCAAAGAGATTCCAGTAATATTGCCTCCAATGCTTGAACAAAAAAAAGTCGTAGCGAGGGTTAAAGAGCTAATGTCCCTCTGCGACCAGCTGGAACAGCAATCGTTAACCAGTCTGGACGCACATCATCAACTGGTAGCAACCCTGCTGGAAACGCTGACCGAAAGCCAGAATGCCGAAGAACTCTCCGAAAACTGGGCACGAATAAACCAGTATTTCGATACGCTGTTTACCACCGAAGCGAGCATCGATGCGCTTAAGCAAACCATTCTGCAACTGGCTGTGATGGGTAAACTGGTACCGCAAGACCCGAACGATGAACCCGCCTCAGAACTGCTTAAACGTATTGAGCAGGAAAAAGCGCAGTTGGTGAAAGAAGGGAAAATTAAAAAGCAAAAACCTTTGCCAGCGATTAGTGAGGATGAGAAACCGTTTGAGTTGCCGATGGGGTGGGAATGGTGTCGCTTAGGACATTGTATCCATTTAATATCTGGGCAGCATCTAAAACCAAATGAGTACACTGAAAATATAATCGAAGGAGCAATTCCCTATATTACTGGTCCGGCTGAATTCGGTGATTTGAATCCAACGTATTCAAAATTCACAATCGAAAAAAGAGCAGTGGCTGAACCTAAAGATATCCTTGTTACCTGTAAGGGCGCGGGCTTAGGGAAACTCAATGTTGCCAACGTAGAGATAGCCATCAGTAGACAACTTATGGCTATTAGAACAGTTCGCGCAAATTGTGACTATTTTAAATTATTGTTATCAAGCATGTATGACTATTTTCAAGCGAAAGGTGTAGGTATAGCTATACCTGGAATTTCAAGAGAAGATGTTATCGAACCCGTTATATCATTACCACCGTTGAATGAGCAGGAGAGAATAGTGTCGAGGGTTAATGCCCTATTTGGTACTTGTGATCATCTCAAATCCCGCCTGCAATCCGCCCAGCAAACCCAACTTCACCTGGCGGATGCTTTAACAGAGGCTGCACTGAATTAGTTCATCCGTTTTAAAATCCAAGCACTTAAACGGTCAGTACCATGCTGGCCGTTTCGTCTTTCCTGCGAGATATCTTCCAAATCTGATTACAACTCCCTGTAAATGCATCCAGCCGGTTTCTTTGCTTCGGCAGCAGGAATAAAGTCTCCTTGCTGCGGCAAAATCCGCAGCCGGAATTAGCGTTCCGAAAGACATAACTAGGCGACATTGTGTAATAATGCCGCGCACTTTGATTCACCCTAAATAATGGTGGCTCAGGTGGGGGCTTCGAAAGAAGCACCGGTTTTCCTAGTGTGTCCGGTACGCTAACCCCGTCTGAGCTGCCACCCAAGTTTAGCGTCTTGTGTTGCAGTCATTTAATCATCTAGGAGGTTTTAAAATGACGAACACCGAAACTGCTTTCTCTGAAAACTCAATTACCGTCTTCCGCTCACTGATCGCCGAGCTGGATTTCAGCCATTTCGAAGATGCTCAGCTTTACGATCTCAGCGCGCTGGCATCGGACTCTGCCGAAGGATTGTGCCACGGCCTGCTGTGCCTGAGCGAAGGGCTGGAGAATGGTGAGATATTACCGCCGGAAGGTATCCCGCAGGTCAGCGCCTATCTCAAGGCAACCGCGCATTTATTACCCGTATTGTTTGAGCTGAGTGAACGGGCGAATGACGGCTTAGGGAAAGCGGGAAAAGTGAGTCCTGCTGCGATTAACTGACGGGTATCAGACATGAAAAGGCCCGCCGGACTGTTCTGGCGGGCTTTAAAGCACCCACTCTCCCCACATCCTTTAATCCGGAAAATTTTTTACTTTTCAGTTTGCACTGAGTCGTGTCTGGCGTCAGGATTTACCCTGATTCCCCATTGGCAGTGATAAAGGCTTATCGATAATGACGACTCAGACACCTAAAACGCCGGTTGCGGCAGGGACAATTTTTAGCGCAGCCGGTCTGCAATTTCTGAATAAACTCGCGCAAAACAACACCCGGGACTGGTTTAAGGCTAATCAGGACGAATACGAGAATACGCTGAGAACGCCCGCGCTGCGCTTTATCGAGCAAATGCAGCCAGAGATTATTGCCATTTCTCCGAGACTGACTGCCGTCGCGAAAAAAGTGGGTGGCAGCCTGATGCGCCCGCAGCGCGACAGCCGGTTCAGCAAAGATAAAACGCCGTATAAAACCAATGTCGGCATTCAGTTTCGTCATTTCCAGGGCAAAGATGTGCACGCACCCGGCCTCTATCTGCACATCGCCGAAGACGGTTGTTTTATTGCGGCAGGGATCTGGCACCCGGAATCAAAAGCGTTAAACGCGATTCGCGCCTGTATTGATGAGAACCCGAATGCCTATCAGAAAGCGCTCAAGACATTGCACGATAACGGGTTTGTGATGGACGGCGACAGTCTGAGTCGTCCGCCAAGAGGCTACGACAAAAACCACCCGCTGTTAGCTGAATTAAAACGCAAAGATTTTATCGCGATTAAAAACATCGCCTTTGAGGATCTGTGCAAGCCAGATGTTATTGATTTTTGCGCAGAGCAGTTCAGACATTGTGCGCCGTTGATGTCCTATCTGTGTTTTGCACTTGAGCTGGACTTCTGAAGCAGATGAGACGACAGGTTTACCCTGCCCGGTGAAGTGCGAAGCATTCTTGACACCTGAAACAGCCAAAATTATATTTTCACTGTCATGACAGCAACCGGCCAGAGGCCTCGTGGTTGAATGCGCTGGCCGGTTTGCTAAATCCCTTTCCCCTGACAGCATGTGTACTGTTGCGCTCAGGGCTGTGATGTTCTGCTCATTTCACCCCGGCTAGCGGACCGGGCTTTGGTGCGTGTAACCCACTACTCTCTAAGACCTTCTATCGCCTGACACAATGCATCATTAGGCTTACCTGTTATTGTCACAGCTGATTGTTGAACACGCTCTAAACGACTGGCAATTCTAGAGCGACTTATCTCTTCCCCATTCTGAGCAAGCATAAAGCAACATTCACCTACCATCCTGCACGCTTCTTCAAAAACGGGATTCAAAATCTCCATAAAACCTCCAAACGGACTAAAAAAACCCCCGTAGAGTAGCTGAAGATTTCAGAAAAAATTTTTCCATTAGAAAAATTAACAATCATCTCTGAATGCGCATCAAAACGGTTTTAGCTGACAACAGATCGTCTGCCAGCCCCAGGCATTATTTTGCACTGACGAAAATCCCCCTGACAGGGTGAGTTCAATCGATAGCGGCAACGTTCAGCCGCGAACACGTTAGCCGATGATAAACGCGGTGCTGATTCGCTTTGCGTTGAATCAGAATCGCAGGCCGTTAAATCCGCCCGTAGAAGGTCATTCTGGCAGACTCAGACAACGAAATATCAGGCTGAGAATTGTAAGCCAAAACCACCAGCATGCGCGTGGTCTCCCCCTCCGTTGGAGTCACACGATGAATCGCATTCCGGCCGCGGAACAGCACCAAATCGCCTGCCTCAATGCCGAGTTTTTTCGGCTCAGTTTGCTTATCCAGTAATTTTTCAACGCCATCAAAATTCATGTCGCCAGCATCAGCGTCGCGTAAGTTCTCAACGTATTCAAATACACCGCCAGCCTGAGGTTTTTGAATCAGCAGGGTGATGGCAAAAGAGGAGTTATCGAAATGCCAGCCCAGCTCCTGGCCTTCGCTGGCGTAATGCAGGTTGATTGAAGAGAGTTTATCAGCGTAAGGATACAGTTGCGCCTCACCCAGCACCGCGCAAAGAAACGCACGAAACACTGGCGCGTTATACAGTGCGCGCAGTGCCGAATCCTGCGGGATCTCTTCATCGGTAATACAGCCCTTTGAGGAAACAATCTGCCGATTTCTTGGATGCGAATCTGGCAGCCCGGCATCAGGTTTCACTAGATAAACATTATGATTATTGCTGGTGTAATAGGCCAGATGGCGATTTTCATCCCCCTCACGCTTAATCGCTTTCAGCGCAGCAGGATTAAGAAAGTCATGCAAGACCAGGGCGCCCTTTTCATTCAGCGTCTGTTTACACTGAGAAAGAAAATTCGTATCCAATATCGGATTCGCCGCGAAATTTACGATCGTATCGAGTTCTTGCATCATTAATTCTCATGAATTATTCAGGGGGAAAATAGTCGCTTCTACTTTAACCAAGTCATTAATAGCTGGGAAATGAAAAATAGTGATCACATTATCGCCATGAATCCCCATTGGGGTAAGTTTGCAAGGGGTTTAGCCGCCTGATGTCTCTCCCTTTGACGCAACACGCAAATATCATATTAAACATTTCTATTGATAAAGATTCTCCTCATCCCTGCCGATATTTCTGATACAGGCGGCAACACCGCCTCTCATTCCAATGTGCGCCAGCGATAGCACGCCCCCTGCCGCTAATACAGTTTAGTCAACATGCTTTCCTCCCCCCCTTATGAAAGGCGTACATATGAATTGCATCTTCAGCGTGATCTGGAACCACAGCCGTAATGCTTTTGTGGTCGTCAGTGAGCTGACCACTCGCCGTGGAAAACGCAGTGACGTCCGTGCGATTCAGGTCGATGATCATTCAACCCCATTCAACGGCGCGATCACGCCGCCACCGTTTGCCATTGCCCTTATCTCATTCATTGTTTCATTCATGCCTGTTATCAGCATGGCCGCAGATTTGCCCACTGGCGGTAATGTCGTTCTCGGCAGCGGCCAGATTGGCGCGGCGGCCGATCATCAACTGACGATCAACCAGTCCGGCCAAAAAATGGCAATTGACTGGCAGAGTTTTAATATTGGCAAAGACAACAAAGTGACCTTTGTTCAGCCCGGCGCTGATTCGGTTGCCCTGAACCGGGTGATCGGTGCTGACGGCTCGAAGATCATGGGCCAACTCAACGCCAATGGCCGGGTGTTCTTAATCAACCCCAATGGCGTGTTGTTTGGTCAGGGCGCCTCCGTCAGTGTCGGCGGGTTGGTGGCTTCGACACTCAATATCTCGAACCAGGATTTTGCTAACGGCAAGTACAGGTTCAGGGGGGATGGCAGCAACGCCAGCGTCATCAACCAGGGCACGATTAACGCTGCCGACGGTGGAGCCGTGGTGTTACTCGGCGGCACCGTCAGCAACCAGGGCGTGATTGTTGCGAAACAGGGTACCGTCGCATTGGCCGCCGGCAATGCGGTGACGCTGGACTTCGCAGGTGATGGCTTGCTTAACGTCCAGGTCGATGAAGCGACCAGGAATGCCTTGGTGGAAAACCGCCAGTTGATTCAGGCCGACGGTGGCCAGGTCATTATGACCGCGGCGGCCAGCAATGCGCTGCTCAGGACGGTGGTCAACAACACCGGTGTGATTGAAGCGCGAGGCTTGCAGAACAAGAACGGTAAGATCTCCCTCGGTGGCAGTGACAGCGGTCTGGTGCGCGTCGCCGGTACCCTGGATGCCTCTTCACCCCACGGCACGGGCGGCGCGATTCAAATCACCGGCCAGAACATTGCGCTCACATCCGCCACTCTGAATGTCTCAGGTGCCAGCGGTGGCGGCAGCATCAAGATCGGCGGCGACGCTCAAGGCAAAGGCCCCCTGGCTAACGCACAAGGTGTCAGCGTGGATGCGGGCAGCAGCCTCAAGGCTGACGCCGGAACCACGGGAAAAGGCGGCAACATAGTCGTCTGGTCCAACGGAACGACCGTGGCCAAGGGCAATTTCTCAGCCAGGGGCGGCACGCAAAGCGGTGACGGAGGATCCGTAGAAACCTCCGGCCATCACGTTGACTTCACTGGCATCCAGGTGAACACCTCGGCAACCAAAGGCAAAACGGGTAACTGGCGGGTGGATCCTGAAGACCTGAACGTTGATGACGCTTCAGCAGCCACAATCAACGCCGCTCTCCTGAACACCGACGTCACCCTGCAAACCACCGGCACCCTCACCTCCACGGCAACAGGCCTCGGTGATATTTCCGTTAATTCAGCCCTGAGCTGGAGTTCACCAAACACCCTGACGCTGGACTCGTTCCACTCTATTGCGATCAATGCCAATGTCTCCGTCACCGGTGCAGGTGGTCTGGTGCTGGTGACGAATAACAACAGCAACGGTACCAGCAGTGGCAGCGGTGATCTCACGTTTGCCAAAGGCGTCTCGGCCAGTTTCACGGCACCGGAAGGCAGCGGGCAGCGTTTGAACATCAACGGTTCGGCTTACACGCTGGTTTACAGCATGGCCGACATCGACGGAATCGACGGGGATCCGGCTTCGTCTGGCGCAATTACAGACCAGACAGCGGCAGGCGGACTGGCAGGGCATTACGCCCTGGCCCGTAATCAGGATGCCAGTGGCGTCACATATACGAACGCACTCGTGGGGAGCAATTATGATTATGATTCGCCCTTCTCCGGCACCTTTGAAGGCCTGGGTCATACCCTATCGAATCTGACCATCACGGCTCCGGACGCAAACAACACGGGGCTGTTTGGCGACAATCAGGGGGCAACGGTTCGGGATCTGGGTGTAGTTAATGGCGCTATCAGCGGCGGATCTTACGTCGGCGGTATCGTCTCTATGAACCAGAGTTCCTCCTCTGTATTAAACAGCTATTTCAGCGGCACAGTGTCAACGTCATCCTCCGGCATAATGGTCGGGGGGATCGCCGGCTTTAATGGAAATAACTCGACGATTGCAAACAGCTATAGCATGGGCACGGTAACGGGCACCCGCTGGACAGGAGGAATAACGGGCTATAACGGCAGTGCTCTGGTGACAAACAGTCACAGCTCCAGCAACGTAAATGGCGGTAATGGTGACTACGTTGGCGGGGTCGTGGGCGCTAACGAAAGCGCCACTATCACTAACAGCTATAGCACCGGCAACGTGTCGGGCAATACACGTGTTGGCGGGGTAGCAGGCAACAGCTACCGGGGGTCGATTTCTGACAGCTACAATACGGGCAACATATCGGGCAACAGTTTTGTTGGCGGTGTTGTTGGCCTTAACGATACTGCCAGCTCCCTCGCCAATAGCTACAATTTCGGCAATGTCCAGGCTGACTATAATGTGGGCGGGGTCGCAGGCTATAACGACAGTGCTATTTTCTCCAGTTATTCCACCGGTCAGGTGCGGGGAGCGACGGGCAGTAACGCTGGCGGTGCTATTGGCTACAATCAAGCCAATAGCACGGTGACAAACGTTTACTGGAATAGCGTCACCAGTGGCAACACTGTCGGGATTGGCGGCGGCGTCACTTCCGGGGTCACCGGTTTAACCCTCGCACAGTTACAGGGCGTATTACCTTCTTATTTCGATAATACCGTTTGGGGCACAGCCAGCGGTCTTTACCCCTATTTGAAATCCCAATATCCGAACGGCACACCGCAAGCCATTTCCGGCTTCGCGCAAAACAGCGATGCGGCTGGCCAGGTCTCCACCGTGATTAACGGCCTGGTGGTCGGTACCTCCTCCATCGGCGCCGGAGGTTACTACTACAGTCTGCTCGCGCCCGGCACCCTGGCGAACACTGATGTGTTCACCTACGCGCAAAGCGGCGGCAATCTGGCTAATACCTTCACGCAGGGTGTGACGGGGACGACCAGTAACATCAATCTGACGGCTGACACGCTGGTACTGACGGGCAATGAAAACTCTCTGTCCTCGCTGCTGACAGATTTGAACGCGGCCAGCGGCAGCGCAGACAGTGCCCACAAGCTGTTTACCCTCGATGCCAGTGGTCTGAACGCCTCCGGTAATGTGCAATTCACCCGGGCCGGGAGTTTCATTTTTGACCAATCCCTGAGCGCTGTCGGCAGCAGCATCGTGAGCGTCGCAGGGGATTTGACCATCGCATTGGGCGAGCATGTCAGCGGGTCTGATGTGGTGTTATCCACCACGGGTGCCTTTATTAACAACGCGGGCAGTCATGCCGTTACCGCCTCAACTGTCGGCGGACACCACTGGGTGATTTATTCCAATACCCCCGCCACCGGTACCTTTGCCGGACTGAACAGCAACAATACTGCTATCTGGAATGCCGACATTAATACCCTTCCGGCGAGCTCCGTAACCGGTAACCGGTACGTGTTCCGCTATCAACCGACGGTCACCTACACCCCGGCAAATGTCAGCAAGACCTATGGTGATACGGCAGATGTCAGCTCTGCGTATACAACCTCTGGAGTAAGTGCCGGGGTTACAGGAGCATTTGCAGCCGATACCCTGGCTAACGTGGTAGCGGGCACTTTAGCGATATCTTCAACGGGAACAGCGGCTACTGCGGGTGCAGGCACTTACGCCATCCTGGCAAGCCAGGGGACTTTAAGCGGTTTGCAGGGTTACCTGGTCGCACTTGCAAGCCACGGAAACTTAACTGTCAATGCCAGACACGTCACCGTGGCGGCCAGCAGTGGCAGCTCAACGTACGGCGCGACCCCTGTCCAGCCAGCCCTGAGCGCCATCGGCCTGGTCAACGGCCAGGATGTGTCGGTACTCAGCGGTTTGAGCAGCACAGGCATTAGCGGCACCACCAACGTCGGCACCCATGTGGTGCGCGTGGAGGGCGTCCTGACCAATGGCAACTACAGCGTGACTCAAACATCCGATGGCCAATGGATCGTCGCTCCCCGCGCCCTGGCCGTTATTGCTAACAACCTTGGCAAAATCGTCAACACCAGCGACCCGGCACTGACCTGGTTCACCAATGGAAATCTGGTTAACGGTGACCACCTCAACGGCAATCTGACGCGCAGTGCTGGCGAAACAGTCGGTCAGTACAGGATTGAACAAGGCTCGCTAAACAACAGCAATTACGCCATCGCTTTCACTGACGGTACGTTCAACATCGGTGTAACGCCGCTAAACCAATTGCTCAGTTTGCTCAATGCCCCCGAAAACGTAGCGGTGGTGACCACCCAACCTCTGCGTAAATTACCGACCCCCACCACGTCTCTGGCGGTGCAGTTGCCGTCCGACGGCCTCTATAGCGTAATTGAGCAAGGCTTGCGCCTTCCGGAAGGACTTTGATTTATGCGTATCCGTCTTACTCCCATTGCCCTGGCTCTCCTGACGTTAACTGCCAGTACGGCCCGGGCTGAAATTGTGCCGGACGCGGGTCAGTCAATCCGTGAGATCCAAACTAAACCGCCGGTTTTACCGCCGCGCCAGACGCTGGAACTGAACCTTCCCGACACGCCGGACACTCATCCGACTGCCCGCGGGCCAACGATGCAGGTTGCGCAATTCAGGTTGACAGGCAATCAGGCGATCAGCAGCGCCGATCTGCTGCCATTGCTGGCTGACCTGCAAAATCGCACGGTCAGCTTTGGTGAGTTGCAGGCTGCGGCCGGGCGTATCACCCTGTTTTATCGACAGAAACATTACCCGCTGGCACGGGCTTATTTGCCGGCTCAGGACGTGGAGAATGGCGTCGTCACCATTGCCGTCCTCGAAGGTCATTTTGGCGAAGTGAAGCTTAATAACGCTTCGCGCATCAGCGACGGCACGTTGGCTGCGCCGCTCCGCGCGCTGAAAAACGGTGAAGCGGTGCGCGCCGGCCCTCTGGAACGCAGTCTGTTGTTGCTTCAGGAAATCCCCGGCGTTGAAGTCCGGTCCACGCTGAAACCCGGCACCGCCGTGGGTGCCAGCGACCTGGTGGTCGATGCCCGCTCGGCGCCGATGGTTTCGGGTCAGGTGGATCTGGACAACTATGGCAACCGCTTCACCGGTGAATACCGTCTGGGCAGTACGCTGAACCTCGCCAGCCCGTCAGGCATGGGTGATCAGGCCAGCATACGGATCATGGGTTCTGATGAAGATCAGCATTACTTCCGGGCAGCGTATCAGTTACCGATCGGTCCGTGGGCGACGCAAGCCGGTGTCGCTTACTCGTACATGAATTATCAGTTAGCCAGGAACTTTGACAATCTTGATGCCTCGGGTAACGCGAAGATTGCCAGCGTGTTTGTGCAGCAGCCATTGATTCGCCTCCGGGATTTCAGCCTGACTGCGCAACTGCAATTCGATGACAAACGCTTAAGAGATGACATCGATCTTTACGACTATAAAAGTCACAAACAGTCGCATGTCGTGACTGCCAGTCTCAACGGCAACTCCCGCGACAATTTTTTGGGTGGCGGTTCGAATGCATTCTCGCTGGCCTGGAGCCAGGGCAACCTGACGCTGGATAACCCGCAAGACAAAGTGCTGGATGATCTCACAGCCAGGACTCGCGGCACCTTTCAGAAGATCAATCCTGGCATCGTGCGCCTGCAGCGCCTGACGGATCGGATCAGTCTTTATGGTCAGTTCCAGGGCCAATGGACTGACGGCAACCTTGATTCCTCTGAAAAAATCAGCCTCGGCGGCGCGTATGGCGTACGGGCTTATCCGGAAGGCGAAGCGCAGGGTGACCAGGGGTATGTGACCAGCGCCGAACTGCGATACGCACTGACCGAGATGGTGCAGTTGTTCACCTTCGTCGATCATGGCGAAGTACGGCTGAACAAAGACACCTGGGCTGACGGCGAAAATCACCGCAGCCTTTCTGCTACGGGTGTGGGCTCGACATTGTCTGCCGGCAACTGGCATCTGATGGCGGTCGCGGCATGGAAACTGGGTAATGCCGATGCACAAAGCGACACGGATCGCACGCCCCGGGTGTGGGCACAGGCTAGTCGTACGTTTTGAGGGGATGTTTACGATGCCAACACATGTACCAACAGATAGTACTTGATGTCGGTTGATATAGGTAAAATCAGCTTGAACCATGAAGCGCTAAAACCTGCTAACCCACTGAATTTCATGCATAAAAATAGACGTCAGTTGACGTCTATTGACCTGAACCCTACAGGGCTCGAGCCTGTGACCTGCGGCTTAGAATCTCTAAGAACCATGCAATAAATCATTAACTTACCGCATATAGCCCCGCTCACACGTCCCAACATGCAGAAAGATGACAAGCGTTGTTTCGATCGCTTTCAAACGTTCAGACAAAGTAGCGATAAGTTCTGCCTGGTCTTCATTGCGTTTCTTTAATGCTTTTATCGCAGCGCCAGAATATGCGGCTGATACTCCAAGGGTGAGTTCACCCTACAGAAATAAATCGGGTTGCAGTCTGAAAATGAAATGAGAGAAGCTAATCCCTTTTGGTAAAAAAACCCTGCTGATACACTTACCGATTGATTCTTTTTGAAAATTTACTATTTATCGTCGAGGGCTACGTTTTGCTTTGGAATATCCTGACCTATTTTGGCGACAGCATGCTCATTTTGCCAACCGGAATAACCCTCGCTTTATTTATGTTATGGAAGGCTGACAACCCAGTCACAGCATTAATCTGGCTGATTATACTGGGTATTTCTGGCCTCGCGGTGAGCATCTCAAAGCTGTTGTTTCTCGCCTGGGGCATTGGCAGCAGTACATTTAATTTTACAGGCTTCAGCGGGCATACCACGATGTCAGCCACTTTATGGCCGGTCATGTTCTGGCTGATAGGCCAACGTTTTCAACCTGACGGACGCAGGCTGATGATTACTGCTGGGTATTTCATTGCCATTATGGTGGGTATCAGCCGGCTCGCACTGCATGCTCATTCCGTCAGCGAAGTGATCTCAGGATTAATTCTCGGCAGTCTTTGCAGCGTAATCTTTTTATATACACAACACGACCGCAACATGCGCTATTTCACATTCACTCCATTAGCTATTCTGCTTATTCTCCCTCTGTCACTGATGAGCTTTGGCAAGAAAGCACCCACACAGCAGCTTCTCGAACATATCGCTACGCAAATCACAGGCAAACAACCCTGGACGCGGGAAGAATATCGGCTTATGGCTGAGAAACCGGAAATCTCAAAAAGCGCGTGGAACTAAAGCAGAGATACTTACAATACCACTTGATTTGGGTATAACTGAGTTGACTTCGATAGAACTCGTGACAGAAAAATTCAGTAATTTCAGGGAGTATAAAGGAGAAAAGGCGAATTCAGCAGAGGTGTGTTGACTTGAAATGGTACGCCCTACAGGGCTCGAACCTGTGACCTACGGCTTAGAAGGCCGTTGCTCTATCCAACTGAGCTAAGGGCGCATTGCTTGTCCCTTTCGGGAGCGTTGCGGGTTCGGATTATACGGGCAGACCGGGATGAGTCAATGGCTTTCGAACTCACTGCTTAATGCCTGAACAATTTGCCGATATTCCCGGACTGTCTTGCAACGTTATGTGATCAGTATCGGCTATTTTTCGGATTTCAGCGCGGCAGCAATCACGCGGGCAGACGCGTGATAAGCGACACCTTCGTAAGCCGTCAGTTCCGGTCGCAATGTTTGTACGATACCTTTTTTACCAATCACCGCTGGCTGGCCGATATAAACGCCCAATTGTTCATCGAGGGCAGACACCGGCCAGACACTGCGGGCGTCGGACAAAATGGCATCCACCAGCCGCGCTGTTGCAGTAGCGATGCCGAAACTGGTCCAGCCCTTGCCTTGCAGGATTTCCCAGCCACCGCCGCGCACAGCGTCGTTCATTGTTGCCCAGTCGACGTCACGGTCGCCTGCCAGTTCTGCCACCGGACAGCCGCCAAGTGTCACGGTGCTCCAGGCCACAAACTGTGATTCGCCGTGTTCGCCCATCACATAGCCGGTGACGCTTTTCGGATCGAAACCGAAGAACTCACCGACCACGCGTTTCATGCGCGCGGTATCGAGCGAGGTGCCGGTGCCGAACACCTGTGCGTCAGGGAATCCGCTGGTCTGCTGAATAATCTGGGTAATGACATCGCACGGATTGGTGATATTGACGATCACGCCGCCAAAGCCGCTGGCAATCACGCGCGGGATCACTTCACGCACGGCGGCACGGGTCTCAGCAAGTTCTTCCAGACGATCTTCACGCAGCAAGGTTTTCGGGCCGACGGCGATGACCAGCACATCGGCATCATGCAGTTCGCTGTAGTCGTTGGCGATAACCTGCACGCGTGAGGTCGTCAGCGACGCCATATCCCGCAACTCCAGCGCCTGACTGGCCGCTTTAGGTTCGTTTTCATCCAGCAAGACAATCACGTCACACAGCCCCAGCGTGACCAGAGAGAATGCAACGTCAGCGCCCACATGACCGGCACCGATGATCCCCACTTTGCGTGTCATTTGTTTCTTTCCTTATGATTTAAAAAGAGTCATACCTAAAATAGACACTTTTTTCGCCACTGTCGCAGGTTAAATTCTCATCCGCAGATAACAAGTTATTCGCATTCAACGCCTGACAGCGCCCGCGGCTTCTGACAAAATAGGCGCATCCCCCTGCATTTATTAATTAATGGATTTATTCCCTGATGGCAGCAAAGATTATTGACGGTAAAACGATTGCGCAGCAAGTCAGAAGCGAAGTTGCAGCGCGTGTTCAACAACGACTGGCTGAAGGAAAGCGTGCGCCCGGTCTGGCCGTGGTGCTGGTCGGTGAAAACCCGGCGTCACAGATTTATGTCGCCAGCAAACGCCGTTCTTGTGAAGAAGTCGGGTTCATCTCCCGCTCTTACGACCTGCCAGCCACCACCACTGAAGGTGAGTTGCTGGACCTGATCGAAAAACTGAATAACGACAGCGAAATCGACGGCATCCTGGTTCAGCTTCCGCTGCCTGCCGGTATCGATAACATCAAAGTGCTGGAACGTATTCATCCGGATAAAGACGTCGATGGCTTCCATCCTTATAACGTCGGCCGTCTGTGCCAGCGCGCGCCGACGCTGCGCCCTTGTACGCCGCGTGGCATTGTGACGCTGTTAGAACGTTACGGTATTGAAACCTTCGGCCTGAACGCCGTGGTGATTGGCGCATCCAACATTGTGGGCCGTCCGATGAGCATGGAATTACTGCTGGCCGGTTGCACCACCACCGTCACCCACCGTTTCACCAAAAATCTGCGCCATCATGTTGAGAATGCCGATCTGGTGGTTGTCGCTGTGGGTAAACCGGGCTTTATTCCCGGCGAATGGATTAAACCGGGCGCGATTGTCATTGATGTCGGTATTAACCGTCTGGAAAGTGGTAAAGTTGTCGGCGATGTGGAATATGATGCCGCCGCCGAGCGTGCTTCCTTTATCACACCGGTGCCGGGCGGTGTTGGCCCGATGACGGTCGCGACGCTGATTCAGAATACCTTGCAGGCGTGCGAGGAATATCATGACGTCAGCGCCAGTAAGTCTTAAACCCTTTGCACTACACAAAAAGTCAGGAATACATGGAAACTTTCTTTCTCGAAAAACACCCGCACGTTGAACTGTGCGATCTGCTCAAATTTATGGGCTGGTGTGACAGCGGCGGTACGGCGAAAGCAGTGATTGCCGAAGGCCAGGTTAAGGTCAACGGTAAAGTCGAAACCCGTAAGCGCTGCAAAATCGTTGCTGATATGAACGTCGAGTTCGCCAGCAACAAAGTCGTGGTGAAAGCGTCCGAATAATCTTTCCGGTAGCGTTGCACGACAAAAGAAAATGCCCTGCAAGCGAAAGCTCACAGGGCATTTTTTTATTTATCGGCAGAGTGACAGGCCGAAGGCAAATTACTGCTGCGTCACCCACAACACCGGCCATTCGCCACCGCTGCTGTAACCGTCACAACTGGGTTCAGAGGCAAATGCCGCCAGCCGGAACTGTTTACCATCAAACACCCAGCGTGAAGACACGCCACAATCACCGATGCCGCGCCCTTTATCGTAAGTCGAGAGCATACCGGTTTTCGGGTCGAAATCAGCGTTGATCAGCTCCGGCGAATCATCATCTTCGCCCAGTTTGAACGGCATATTCAGCGCCAGATTGTCCATTTTATAAGGCGCCTGACGCGAAACCAGGAAGCCCAGCGCATACAGGTTATACGCGCCCATGTCGCAGTTGACAGTCATCAGGGCTTTATCGTTGCTCAGCGCGAAAATATGCACTTCCCGTTCGGAAGGGTCGAGGCTGCAATCATTATTCTCAATGGTGGCGGCGGCGTTCTGCGTGATGGCCGAAATCTCAGTTTCGGATAATGCATGCGGTTCACTGAAACGCGGCAGAACCGGCGTGGCAGGAATGGGCGGCACGGTATTCGCCGGTTTCGCACCACGATTAATCCAGGCCGTTTTGGTGCCAACGCGCCCCTGCTGCGCATCAATGGCCAGCAACGCGGCTTTGATCCCTTTCAGTGAAACTTCCGGTTTAACGGGCTGAGCCGGATCAGCTTTCACTGCCAGCTGAATACTGCTGCCTTCGCGGATCGCGGCAATAAAATCATTCACCACCAGACGGTTAGTGGTGGAAAGATGTTTTTTACTGACATCCCATTCACGGTGATTAAAACTCAGTGTCTTACCGTTCATCTGCAAGCGGCTGGCAACCGGCGCATCCGTCGTCTGCTCATCACTGTTACGCTGGTAATCAATGCTGACGGAGGATTTCCCTTCCGGCCCGGCTTCGCGGGTGATTTTCATTACCAGTTCCTGCCCGTCCTGCGAATTACGCGCGACGCAGTGATTCAGGTTGTCACAGCTGACCTGCCAGTCGTTATAAATAGCCTGCAACGGCTCAGCCTGGGCGCTAAAAGCCAGCATGGTGGCCAGCAGGCATAAAGGGGCGGTTATCCATCTGCACATTATAAGTTTCAGCTCTGTTCGAAATTATCTTTCTGATAATAGCGTAACCCTCGCCAGGAGACTGCCTTCAATGCAGCATTTTTTACCCGAAATTATAAAGGGATACTCCACCCGCAGGGTTTGCGGCAGACAATAATTTTTCATGACATACGAGAAGCCGCAATGGTGACGCAGGGAAACTTTCAGTACACTGGCTGAGCCAAAAACAAACAATAATGGCGAAAAGGATGAAGATCATTTCTCTGGGAGATACGGATGAAGTTATTGATTTTGATGATAACGCTGTTATCACTGCCGGCGCTGGCTGAAGAGCCTCCGGTGGTGTACGCCGGCACACTGGGTAAAACCAGCATTGTCGTCGAACTCGATTTAAATAAACCTGACGAAGTGACCGGACGGTATTTCTATCAAAAATACCGTCTGGATCTGCCGCTCAACGGAGCGCTGGATGGTCAGGAACTGAAATTACAGGAAGGTCTGGATGATTTCGACGATACACCACGCCCTGAACTGACGCTGACCAAAGATGAAAACGGTGACTGGCAAGGCAACTGGACCAACCCGCAGGGCAAAACACTGCCGGTTAAGCTGCAACCCGCGCAGTTACCGGCAGCCGCCACGGACGACGGCTATCTCAGTTCGCTGATCCACACCGATCCGTACGAATATTTGCGTTTATCCGCGCTGCAACTGAAAGCGGGCAAAAACGAAAACTTCATGGGCTATCAGCTGCAATGGTGGACGGAACCGCAATCAAAAATCAGTTTCTTTGAGATTGTCTCCGGTTATCCGGAAGCCAGTTTACCGGCCATTAACCAGAAGTTGCGCGCCCGTCTATGGCAGGAAGTCAGCGGCTGGCATGCCTGTATGCTCGGGGCAAGCCGTTTTGGTCAGGGAGAATATCAGCAAACGGTGACGCCGAAGTTCATGAGTCCCGATGTGGTCAGCATCAGCGTATTTACCTCTTATGACTGCGGCGGTGCGCATCCTGATTTCGGCGAAGCGCCGATCAACCTGAACGCCAAAACCGCAGAAACGCTGACGCTGGAAGATGTGATTTGGGTGGGCGATGGCGCACCGTTCCACTATCTGAATGCTGAAGATCGCGCCCTTACGGGTAAAAACGATGTGGATTTCGATACCTTCGCGCAGTACCGCGATAAGAAATGGGCGCCGTGGCTGGTGAAACAACTGACCGCGGCTTATCCGCAACAGATGAAAAAGCCGACGGAAGAAAGCGAAGACGATTGTGATTATTCAGACCCGTCGGTCTGGCAATTCCCGGCCTGGTATTTCACGCAAAAAGGGCTGTATTTTGATCCGACGTTTGCCCGTGTCATGCGTTCATGCGAAGGCCCGGAATGGTCCGTTCTGCCATGGTCTGCCATGAAAGGCCACGCGGGCAGCACCGCAATAAACCTGGAACACTGAAATAACAAAGGCACCCGCGGGTGCCTTTGCCTCAGATGCATTTTCGCCGGTCATCTTTACGCCAGCCAGCCCTGAATCTGCGCATATTGCAGCAACATAATGGTTTTGCCATCTCTGATGCGGCCATCTTTGATCATCGCCAGCGCCTCGGTAAACGGCACCTCCAGCACATCAATGTCCTCGTCTTCCACGCCGCCACCGGCGTTCTGACGCTGCGACTCATCGTATTCTGCCGCGAAAAAATGCACGATTTCGGTCACGCTGCCCGGCGACATATAGGCTTCAAACAGTTTATCTACCTTGCCCACTGCAAAACCGGTTTCTTCAATGGCTTCTTTACGGATGCAATCTTCCGGCGAATCGTTGTCGAGCAAACCGGCGCAGGTTTCCAGCAACATACCGGTCGGGTTGCCATTGACGTAGGTCGGCATACGGAACTGTCTGATCAGCAGAACGGTTTTTTTAGGACGGTTATAAAGCAGAATAGTCGCGCCATTTCCCCGGTCATACACTTCACGGGATTGCGGCTGGCGTTCGCCATTACGTTTGATTAAATCGTAGGTGTATTTGCGAAGAACATACCAGTTATCAGAGAGTAACTGGTTTTGAACGTTTTCGATCCGGGATGACTTGTCATCAGATGACATAAAGCGTGCCTCCGCTCAGAGGGTGAGAGAAGCCAGACATCATAGCGGCATTACACCGCGCACGCCAGATTCAGCCGTGCTCAATTGCATTAAGCAGTTGTTCCCGATGGCGTTCAACCCACTTCGCATCCAGCGGCCCCCAGCCGGAAAGCTGATAATAACCGTCATTATTGCGCACACCCTGCTGCACAAATTCCAGTTCGACACCCATACCCGGTAGCGCTTTCAGTACGTCCTGCAAGGTGCGGCGCGGCCAGCCGGTGATTTCCATCAGTTTTGGTACGTTCGGTTTTTGTTCAGAGTCCAGCAACCAGCAAAGGTAGAGACGACGGGCGAAAACCGAATTTAACATCAAACTCATCTGAACGGCTCCAGTGTGGACATACGAATGCGTGTCATAAAAAAGCAGGCTGTCAAAGCGTAGACGGTATCAGCGAATCTGTCTGCGGCATAACCCTGTGTACAGGGAGGTTTTTTTTACATTATCTCCTTTATTTCTCCACGTTTTATGCGACATGAGAAGGTAAAGTGCATTGGCGTAGAACTCCACTCTAACACTTGCTCAGTCCCGTCGGGACGGTTCCGCCTCTGAGACTGCCTATGAGAAAATAGCGCTCAGGGGATTTTTTTGTCAGATTACTGACGTTCTGTTTGTTTGCTGATGTTAGTTACTCACGCCAGAGTGACAACGAGGTTCCTGAAGCATGGCTAACTTTTTTATCGATCGCCCAATCTTTGCCTGGGTTTTAGCGATCATCATTTCCTTGTCCGGCGCACTCGCTATCTATTTTCTGCCGGTTGAACAGTATCCCGATCTGGCTCCGCCAAACGTCAGGATTTCTGCAACCTATCCCGGCGCATCAGCACAAACATTAGAAAATACCGTTACCCAGATTATCGAACAGAACATGACCGGCCTCGATAATCTGATGTACATGTCATCGCAAAGCAGTAATGACGGTAAGTCGCAGATAACCCTGAGCTTTACCGCCGGTACCGATCCCAACGAAGCGCTGCAACAGGTGCAAAACCAGTTGCAGCAGGCGCTGAAACGCCTGCCGCAGGACGTGCAGACGCAGGGTGTGACGGTGTCAAAAACCGGTGATACCAACCTGATGATGGTGGCGTTTGTCTCCACCGACGGCAGCATGGATAAGCAGGATATCGCCGACTATGTGGCGTCCAACATTCAGGATCCGCTGAGCCGCGTGCCCGGCGTCGGCAGCATTGATGCTTACGGTTCACAGTACGCGATGCGCATCTGGCTGGATCCGGACAAGCTCAATAATTACCAGCTGACCACCGCCGATGTGGTCACCGCCATCAAAGCGCAAAACAGTCAGGTCGCTGTCGGTCAGCTCGGCGGCGCACCTTCGGTGGATTTTCAGGCCCTGAATGCCACCATTAATGCCCAGGCACAGTTACAGACGCCGGAACAGTTCCGCCAGATCACCCTGAAAGTGAATCAGGACGGTTCGCAGGTCAAACTTGGGGATGTTTCCACCATCGGTCTCGGCGCGGAAAACTACGCCCTGCTCAGCCGTTATAACGGACAGGCTGCGTCAGGGATGGGCGTTAAACTGGCGTCCGGTGCCAACGAACTGCAAACCGACAAAGCCGTCCGTGCGCGCCTTGATGAGCTTTCTCACTATTATCCGCACGGTCTGAAAGCCGAAATCGCTTACGAGACCACGCCGTTTGTTAAAGCGGCGATCACCGACGTGGTGAAAACGCTGTTTGAAGCGATCGTGCTGGTGTTCCTGGTGATGTATCTGTTCCTGCAAAACTTCCGCGCTACGCTGATCCCGACAATTGCCGTGCCGGTGGTCTTGCTGGGGACGTTCGCCGTGCTGCATCAGTTCGGTTACAGCATCAATACTCTGACGATGTTCGCGATGGTGCTCGCCATCGGCCTGCTGGTGGATGATGCCATCGTGGTGGTGGAAAACGTCGAGCGCGTGATGAGTGAAGAAGGCCTCAGCCCCAGAGAGGCCACGCGAAAATCGATGGGACAAATTCAGAGTGCGCTGGTCGGTATCACCATGGTGCTGTCGGCGGTGTTCGTGCCGATGGCATTCTTCGGCGGCACTACCGGCGCGATTTACCGTCAGTTCTCCATCACCATTGTCTCGGCGATGGTGCTGTCAGTGTTCGTCGCGCTGACGCTGACACCAGCGCTGTGCTCGACCATTCTCAAACCTGTCGCGCAGGGACATCATCACGGTAAACGCGGTTTCTTCGGCTGGTTTAACCGCATGTTTGACCGCAACGCGCGTCGCTACGAAAATGGCGTGGCGAGGGTTCTGCGTAACAGCCTGCGTTATATGCTGGGATATGCCGCACTGGTCGCCTTGCTGGCCGTTATGTTTATCAAACTGCCCACCTCCTTCCTGCCGATGGAAGACCGTGGCGTGTTCACTGTTCAGGTTCAGTTGCCGCCGGGTTCAACGCTGCAGCAGACACAAAAAGTGGTGGAAAAGGTCGAAAAGTATTTCCTGACTGAAGATAAGAAAGACGTGCTTTCGGTGTTCTCAACCATCGGTGCTGGCCCCGGCGGTAACGGGCAAAACGTTGCGCGTATGTTCGTGCGCCTGACGCCATGGGATGAACGCACCGGCACCGACGATTCTTCCTTTGCACTGATTGAGCGGGCGACCAAAGCGTTTAACAAGATAACCGAAGCCCGCGTGATCGCCAGCAGCCCGCCCGCCATCAACGGTCTGGGCAGCGCCACCGGCTTTGATATGGAATTACAGGACCACGCCGGGCTGGGTCATGATGCGCTGATGGCGGCGCGCGATCAGTTACTGGCGATGACATCCAAAGACAGCAACCTGACCCGCGTGCGTCACAACGGTCTGGATGACAGCCCGCAGTTGCAGATCGATATCGATCAGGTGAAAGCGCAGGCGCTGGGCGTCGCTATCTCTGATATCAACAGCACGCTCAGTACCGCGTGGGGCTCAACCTACGTCAATGACTTCGTTGACCGTGGTCGTGTGAAGAAAGTCTACGTGCAGGCCGCTGCACAATACCGCATGCTGCCGGACGATATTGACCGCTGGTATGTGCGAAACTCCGCCGGAACCATGGTGCCCTTCTCCGCTTTCGCCACGTCGAAATGGCTGACAGGTTCGCCGCGTCTGGAGCGTTACAACGGCTATTCCGCGCTGGAAATTGTCGGTGAACCGGCAACGGGCATCAGCAGCGGTACTGCGATGGATGACATGGAAAAACTGGTCGCGAAGTTGCCGGTGGGTATTGGTCTGGAATGGACCGGTCTGTCGTATCAGGAAAGGCTGTCAGGTTCTCAGGCACCGGCGCTGTATGCGATTTCCCTGCTGGTGGTGTTCCTGTGTCTGGCGGCGTTGTACGAGAGCTGGTCCATTCCGTTCTCCGTCATGCTGGTGGTGCCGCTCGGCGTGCTCGGTGCGGTAATTGCCACCTGGCTGCGCGGGCTGGAAAACGATGTGTATTTCCAGGTCGGTATGCTGACCATCATCGGTTTGTCAGCGAAGAACGCCATTCTGATTGTCGAATTTGCCAATGACCTGAATGTTCGCGGGAAGGAACTGCTGGAGGCCACGCTCGAAGCCGCCAGAATGCGTCTGCGTCCGATTCTGATGACCTCGCTGGCATTTGTTTTCGGCGTTCTGCCGATGGCGACCAGCATGGGGGCCGGTTCAGGCAGCCAGCACGCCGTCGGTACCGGTGTGATCGGCGGGATGATTTCCGCCACGGTGCTGGCGATTTTCTTCGTACCGCTGTTCTTTGTATTGATTCGCCGTCGTTTCCCGGGCAAACACACTGCACCGGTAATTGCTGATATCGTGGAAACAGTCCCCGCCGAGCACCGGTAAAAACGCCGGATCGCAGGCAACAAAAAAGGCGTTAATTCACATTAACGCCTTTTTTATTCATGATTTACTGGCTGTGAGAATCGTCGCTAAATGCAACGTAATGGTCTTCCTGAACAAACGTTTTTTATAATGACGTGCTGCACTGAGAATAAATCTTTTCTTTGCTTTGTCGGTAACGATGTGGGCAATTACGCTTTCAACATACGGTCGATAAAGTCTTTCCAGTGACCTAATTCTTGCTCTAACATTTTACTCCCCTTGATTGGACGCTGGCAGTATACGTTTATTTTTTGACCATGCAAAAACTCCGTGACTAATTTTTAAGCGCGATCACAATCCCGCCCCGTCTGGATCCTGCCGGCGTTTTGCCTCATTATGTGTCCTTCTCTGACGCCACTTATCAGCGCAGCTAAAAAGCGCTTATTTTACTGACAGGTTACGTTTTTCTATGGCAACAACTTCAGCTCAAAACTCATTTATTCTCTACGGCATAAAAAATTGCGACACCGTTAAGAAAGCCCGCCGCTGGCTGGAAGAAAACGGTGTTGAATGCCAGTTTCATGATTATCGGGTCGAAGGGCTGGATGCCGCGTTGCTGCAGGATTTGTTAGATAAACAAGGCTGGGAAGCGATGCTCAATACCCGTGGCACCACCTGGCGCAAGCTCGATGAGGCCACGCGCGCAGCCTGTGATAACGAAGCCAGCGCCAAAGCGCTGATGCTCGAACATCCGGCTGTCATCAAACGTCCGTTTTTACTGGCGCCAGAAGGCCAGTCTCTGCTGGGATTCAAACCAGAAAGCTATCAGCAATTCCTTGCACAGGTGAAGTAACATGAGTTGTCCGGTTCTCGATTTAGCGCAACAGTTAATCCGCCGCCCTTCCCTCAGCCCGGACGATGCGGGTTGCCAGGAGATTATGATTGCCCGCCTTGAGGCCATTGGTTTTCACATTGAGCCGATGCATTTTGGCGATACCCTGAATTTCTGGGCGACACGTGGTGAAGGCAAAACCCTGGCCTTTGCCGGGCATACCGATGTGGTCCCTACCGGCGATCACAAGCTGTGGGTTACCGGCCCGTTTGAGCCAACGCTGCGCGACGGCATGTTGTATGGTCGCGGCGCGGCAGACATGAAAGGCTCACTGGCGGCGATGGTAGTGGCAGCAGAGCGGTTTGTCGCCGCCAATCCCCATCATCAGGGTCGTCTGGCTTTTCTCATCACTTCTGATGAAGAAGCCAGCGCCGTCAACGGCACCGTCAAAGTGGTCAACGCGCTGATGGCACGCAATGAGCGCCTTGATTACTGTCTGGTCGGCGAGCCTTCCAGCACCACGCGCGTCGGCGATATTGTGAAAAATGGCCGTCGCGGTTCCATGACCGCCAACCTGCATGTGCATGGCGTTCAGGGGCATGTGGCGTATCCGCATCTGGCGGATAATCCGGTACACCGCGCCATGCCCGCGCTGAATGAGCTGGTCGCCACCGTGTGGGATAACGGAAACGAATTCTTCCCGCCAACCAGCATGCAAATTGCCAATATCAACGCGGGCACCGGCAGCAACAACGTCATTCCGGGCGAACTTTATGTGCAGTTCAACTTCCGTTTCAGCACCGAGCTGACTGATGCCATCATCAAACAGCGTGTCGCCGAATTACTGGATCGCCATAACCTGCAATACACCCTGAACTGGGTAGTTTCCGGCCAGCCATTCCTGACATCACGCGGTGAGCTGGTGGATGCCGTAGTCAATGCGGTGCGCCATTACAGTGAAATCACGCCGGAACTGCAAACTACCGGTGGTACCTCTGACGGGCGTTTTATCGCGCTGATGGGGGCGCAGGTGGTTGAACTCGGGCCGGTCAACGCGACTATCCACAAAATCAATGAATGCGTACATGCCGCCGATCTGCAGGTGCTCAGCCGCATGTATCAGCGCATCATGGAACAATTAGTCGCATGATCACTCACGAGATGCTGACCGGACGCTCCGCTGCGCATCTGGTGATTATCGACGACGGGCCGCATCGTTTGCAGAAGGAAGCGGCGCAGGCATTCGAAAAAATGCGTCTGGCAGCCCGTGAAGCCGGTTTTGACTTGCAACCGGCCAGCACCTTTCGTGATTTCGATCGGCAACTGGCTATCTGGAATGGCAAATTTCGCGGCGAGCGACCAGTATTAGATAAGAACAGTCAGCCGGTGGATGTCAGCGCGCTGACGACAGCAGAACGTTGCGAGCTGATTTTGCGCTGGTCTGCGCTGCCGGGTGCAAGCCGTCACCACTGGGGCAGTGACCTGGATGTGTACGATCCTTCATTGTTACCGGCGGGTAAGACGCTGCAACTGGAGCCGTGGGAATATGAAGAAGGCGGGTATTTTTATCCGCTGAACCAATGGATGTCAGCGCATATGACAGAATATGGTTTTTACCGGCCATATGCGGAAGATCGCGGCGGTGTGGCTGTCGAACCCTGGCATCTGAGTTACCGCCCGCTGGCGGCAGAATGTGAAAAACAGCTTACGCCGCAGGTGTTGATCAGTTCCTGGACCGGAAAAGACGTCGCTGCTGCAGACTGGTTAGCCGGGCAAATGGACACTCTTTTCCCGCGATTTATCGCCCTCTCACCCTTTTAAGGAGTACACCATGGAGTGGATTAAAGATTACTGGTGGATCGTTCTGATCATTCTGGTCGGCATGTTTATCAGCGGCATCAAAGAGCTGAACCGCGTTGATGTGAAAAAGTTCCTGAAAGATAAACCTGAGATCCCGCCGCATCGCGACAACAATGCCGAGTGGGATAAAGATGACGACTGGCCAAAGAAAAAGTAATCCCACCCCGGTAGCATCTCACTTTTAATCAATATTAGTCGGCGGATAATCTAGCGATTCTCCGCCGATTGACTTTACCTCCTGCCGTTATCATTCAACATGAAACTGATGCACGGAGAGAACAAGTCTTTGCAAACATTACCTATTACCCGGGCGGATCAGGCAGTGCCTGAACGCTTTGACGCGTCGAAATTTCTGGGTCTGGCTCCGTTTCTACGTATGAGCATCGCGGGCGAGGAATGGTCTGACATCGCGCAGATACTGATCACCCGTGCGCAACAGACCCCGGATGACGCCGTATTATGGATGAACCTTTCCACTGTCATGCTGTGCCTGCAACGCACTGAACTGGGTTTGACGATTCAGAATCAGGCACTGGCGATGCAGCAGGTCTATACCCTTTGCCCCGCGCTACAACCGGCGAAGTTACGCTTACTGATACTCATGGTGCCCGGCACGCTTTCCGCGAATGTGCCGCTGGATTGCCTGCTGGAAAACAGCGACATCGAGCTGATTTATTACTACATCACGCCCGAAGCCCCTTTTGAAGCCCCGATCCCTGAACATGATTTACTGATGGTCGGCATCAGCGCCACTACCGAAAATCTGTTCCTGTTGCAGCAACTGGAAGATGTCACGGAACATTGGCCGGTGCCGGTGATCAATGCGCCACAGCATATCCCGAGCTCTGAACGCCAAACCGCCAGCCGCCTGTTGCAAAACCAACCGGGTTTAGCCATTGCCCAGGCGCATGCGATGACGTTTGCGGCGTTATCTGCCGTCGCTGCCGGAGAAACCACGCTGCACGCTGCGCTGCCTGACAGCAGTTATCCGGTGATCCTGCGCCCTGCGGGTTCGCACGGTGGTCACGGTCTGGAAAAAATCACCGGTCAGGAAGAACTGGCTGATTATCTGACCCGCGTGCAGGTTGAAGATTATTTCCTGTCGCAGTTTATTGATTACAGCAATGAAGACGGTCAGTTCCGTAAGTACCGCATTTCGTTGATCGACGGCGTGCCGTATGCCTGTCATATGGCGATTTCATCCCACTGGATGGTGCATTACGTTAACGCCTTCATGTATGAAGATATCCAAAAGCGTGAAGAAGAAGCCGCATTCCTGAACAACTTCCACGAATTTGCCACCCGTCACCAGCAGGCGCTGAAAGCGATTTATGACACCACGCAGCTCGACTATCTCGGCATCGATTGCAGCGAAACACCGGACGGCGAATTGCTGGTGTTTGAAATTGATCCGGCGATGGTGGTGCACGCAATGGATCTGGAAGTGATGTTCCCGCACAAAAAAATCCACATGAATAAAGTTAAAACAGCATGCCGCGAGTTGCTGTTATCCCGTGCCTTTGCGCACACCGACACCTCTGCTGATGCGTTTAAAGGACAAGAATAAACATGATTTCACGTAACGCCCTGAACTTCTCCGGTGGCCCTGGCGCATTGCCGGAAACCGTTCTCACTCAGGTTGAAGCCGCGATAAAAGAAGTGCCGGAAGTCGGCCTGTCGATCCTCGGTATCAGCCACCGTTCAGACTGGTTTGCCGCCATTGTGCAGGAAACCGAAAACAACATCCGCACCCTGCTCGGCTTGTCGAAAGATTTCCATATCCTGTTCCTGCAGGGTGGCGCAACGCAGCAGTTTTCGATGGTGCCGATGACGCTGTTGCGCGGTCAGAAGCATGCGGCAGAATATCTGGATACCGGTTACTGGAGCAGTAAAGTCGTGACCGAAGCGCGTCGCGAAGGGCCGGTAAAAGTGTTGTGGAGCGGCGAATCGTGCGGATTCAACCGTCTGCCCTCTGACGAAGAACTGGCATTCTCGCCTGATGCGCCCTATCTGCATTATGTCTCGAACGAAACAGTGGAAGGGTTACAGTTTCAGCGCGTTTTGGGCCGCGACGACGTACCCCGCGTCTGCGATATGTCTTCCGATTTCCTGTCCAAACCGTGCGATGCCAATAAGTTTTCAGTCATCTACGCTCATGCGCAGAAAAACATCGGCCCGGCGGGCGTCACCATCGTGCTGGTGCACGATACCGTGGTGAAAGCGTCATCTGACGAATTGCCATCATTCCTGAATTACCGCCGTCAGGTGGAATCTCATTCCAACCTCAATACGCCGCCGGTATTTGCGATTTATGTGGTGCTGCTGGTCACCCGCTGGCTGCTTAACGACGTCGGCGGTCTGGAAAATATGGAACAAACCAACCGCCATAAAGCAGAACTGTTGTATGCAATGCTCGACAACAGCGACGGTTTCTACAATGGCTGGAGCAGCAAAGCCGACCGTTCACACATGAACGTTGCGTTTAAGTTGCCGGATGCGGATCTGGAGAAGAAATTCCTGGCCGAAAGCCAGGAAGCTGGCTTCTCAGGTCTGGCAGGGCACCGTGCGATTGGCGGCATCCGTGCCTCTATCTACAACGCCCTGTCACTGCCAGCGGCAGAAAAGCTGACGAACTTCATGGATGATTTTATGCGTAAAAACCGCAAATAATCGCCTCAGTCAGACATTAAAAAAACGCCCCCGGTTGTGATGCAGCCGGGGGCGTTTTTCAATAAAAGTGGCAATAAAATCAGTGCTGATGCGACTTCGGTTCGTAATTTTGCAAATGCGCTATCGCCGTATTAATCATGTGCGAATCCAGCCCGTGTCCCATACCTGGCTGAAGATTGAGCGTACATTCACAGCCCAATGATTTCAGACGTTCTGCCGCACTTTTCGACTGGAACGGATTAATCACCGGATCCTGTTCGCCATGAATGAAATGCACCACCGTACCGGCGGCAATCGGTTTTTCCGGAAGCGTTGAAAAACGCCCGCTGAACGCGATAATGCGCGACGCCAGATGCTCTTCCACTTTCGTCGATTCCAGCGCCATGATGGTGCCCTGCGAAAAGCCGACTAATGTGGTGTGTTCCGGCGTAACGCCGGTTTTTTGCTGCCAGTCACGGACAATCTGCACAAAAGCTGGCATTGCGGCATCCACTCGCGGCTGACGGTTTTGTTCGGTCACGCCCTGCACGGAAAACCACTGGAAGCCCCGGCCAAAATCACAAATATCCGGGCTGCCGACGCTTATCACCTGCGCCTGCGGGAATGAAACAGCGAAAAACTTACCGATTTCGCCCATAGAAATCGGGTTATCACCCACGCCATGAAATAATAAAATCAGCTGGTTAGCGATTTCTTCCGGCTGCTGGACGATAATTTGTTCTGAGCTCATTGCTCTCTCCCGTTGTCATTTAATGAGTTCACTATACGCCGCCCGCCGGTCAGTGAAATCGGGTTTTATTGAACGAGTCTTTCCATTTTTTGCAATGAAACCGCTGATTTATTCAGCCATTCCCGCGGCTTTCAGCGCCTGTCGTGTCTCCTCACGCCAGCGCGAAACCAGCGCTTTACGGCCGGAAAGCTTCAGCGACATGACGACTTGCGCGACACTTTGCCCCTGTTGCAGATGCGCACGCAACGCCGTCAGTGGCAAAGTGCTGTGCAACAGCACGCGACTGAGCGCCGGTAAACTGCTTTCCAGCGGACGATGGGCGAACGCAAATCCGTTCAGTTCGCGCCAGTCGGCATCATCGGGTTGCGTATCCGCAGTGGTATCGAGCGGCAGGGTTAAATCCATCTGAGGCGCCAGCCAGCGCCAGTCACGGTCAAGCTGATGCACGGCTCTGTCCGCCAGTGCCTGCCCCGCCGCGCTCAGCGGTAATATCGCCATCGCGGCATAACAGCCGCTACTGGCTTCTTTCTGCATACTGACGCGCACCAGCCGGAATCCGGCCTGTTGCCATAATGACGCCAGATCTGACGTGTAGCCAAAACTCACCGACAGGAAATCCAGCCCCGCCTGCTGTTTTTGCGCTGCTAACAAATCACGGGCAATACCCCGACGGCGAAACGCGGGATGTACCGCAATCCGGCTGACACGCCGTGAACGCATAACGGCAGCCTCGGGGAAACCCGCGTGCGCGGCGAGAGACTGCGCCACCAGATTACCGCGCGGACGTCGCCTGCCCGCCCAGACTTCCTGCGCCAGTTCAGCACTCAGCCCGCCTTCATCCACCAGCCATAATGCGCCGGGCAGGGTGTTTTTCTGTCGTGACGCACTGAATGTCATGCCCGGCGCATCCAGCAAACGCCGCAGATCCAGCGGCGACGTGCGGTAGTGCGCGCTGGTCAGCAGGCCGTAGAATTCCTCTAACAGCGCCGGTTCACTCAGCCAGTCGTCGGCATCAATGGAGAAAATTTCTGATGTGCCGCCCGTCTGTTCTGCTACAGGCAAATGCTCGTCAAACAACAATAACTGACTGATAAACGGCTCAAGCGTGTCGGATGATGACCAGCGGACCGGGGAATTCAGACGCAGGTCATGCCACCGCGGCAGGGATGCACAGAATTTAAGTAAGAACCCGCGTCCGGTGCCTTCATATCCCTGAACCGTAGTGGTCAGTAACACACGCGGAAAAGCCGCGATAATTTCCGAAAGCATCGGCGTCGGAATTGCCGCCGCTTCGTCGATAATCAGCCAGTCAATGTCCGTTACCGCGCCTTCGCGGCATAATGAAAGCAACGCATCCGGCGCGATAAAGCGGGCAGACTCTGTTTGATGATTGAGAATCTGGCTGGCTGAGGCTTTCGCCGGTGCGGTTACCCAACAGGTGCCCGGCCACTGTCTGGCAAGCATTCCCGCCAGCGTCGATTTGCCACGGCCACGGGCAGCCGTCAGCACCCATACGCCGGACTGAGCCTGCATCAGTTGTTGTAAAATCTGCGATTGTTCAGCGGTGGGCTGACCGTCGGGTGGCAGCCAGTCGGGTGCTGCTGGCAGCGGGGGGATATCAAAAGGCTGATCCTGCCGGCAAACCGTAATGTTGCGATCTTGTTCGAGCAAAGATCGGAAACGGCGGATGAAACGCGGCGTCGGGATCGCCTGCGGTTGTTCGCTCCAGCGCAGGCTGTCCGCGTCCGGCGTGTCAGACCAGGCGTTCCATTCCGGTATTAGCAGAATCAGCCAGCTTCCGGCTTTCAATGTGCCGGAAAATACCGCCAGCGCCTCGGCATTGAGGCCATAACGCGCATCAAACACACCGTGAAAAATGTCCTGTCCGAGCAACGTCTGCGCAACTGAAGGCGGGCAGGATGTGACGCCATCAGGCGGTGAATCACTCAGCCACAGCCAGTCACCGGCACTTTGGGCAGCGAACAGAACAGCCTGTTGTTCACACCACTGCGTCCCGCCACTGAACACCAGCAAACGCCGGACACCCAGCCGCTGCATCTGCTGCTGTAGCAACGTCGCAGACATGTCAGGTTTTCCCGACAATCATCGATAACAGACCGGCAGCAATCAGCGGCCCGACCGGTACGCCTTTAAACAACGCCACGCCCAGCACGGTGCCGACTAACAGGCCAGCCACCAGATGCGGCTGCGTACCCATCAGCGTCAGGCCACGTCCGCCAAGCCACGACACCAGCACACCCACCAGAATGGCGACAATAGATTTCCAGTGGAGGAAAGAATGCACCATGGTGCTGGCGCTGATTTTTCCGCTGGCAATCGGCGCCATCACGCCAATGGTCAGAATAATAATGCCGATAGTCAGGCCGTATTTTTCTATCCACGGAAAAAAACTGTTCAGTGGCGTAATACGCACCGTGAGGAGGAAGAACATTGCGATGGTGACGGCGCTGTTGTGGCTGATAATGCCCAGACCAGCGAAAACAAGTAAGATCAATAGGGTTGGATCGAGAAAAGCCATGGCATTCCCAGCGGTTCAACATGAAAATGAAAGAGAGGCCCGGGGAGCCTCTCTGGATCGGTCATTGATTATTGAACAGTTTTTAGCAGCAGACCAGCGCTTCCTGCCACTTAATCAGCGGCTGGCAAAGGTATTACACTGATCCGGATTACCGGTATCGAAGCCGCGTTTGAACCAGGTATAACGCTGCTGGGAAGTACCGTGAGTGAAGCTGTCCGGCACCACGCGCCCCTGACTTTGCTGTTGCAACCGGTCATCGCCGATGGCCTGCGCGGCATCCAGCGCTTCTTTCAGATCGCCCTCTTCGAGAACATTTTGCTGCTGCATCGCGTGCCCCCAGACACCGGCGTAACAGTCAGCCTGTAATTCCATTTTCACCGACAACTGATTTACCACAGTCTGCGACGCGCCCTGCTGCATCTCGCGAACCTTGCGTTCGGTGCCCAGCAAATTCTGCACATGGTGGCCGACTTCGTGCGCCACCACATAGCCCTGCGCAAAATCACCGCCCGCGCCGAGTTTGTTCTGCAATTCCTGATAGAACGACAGATCGATATACACCGTGCTGTCCGCCGGACAATAGAACGGCCCCATCACTGACTGGCCGGTGCCACAACCGGTGCGGGTCGCGCCGCGATACATCACCAGTTTGGGTTCACGATAAGTCATGCCCTGCCGCTGGAAAATCTCTTTCCAGGTGTCTTCCGTCGAAGCGAGGATCACCGAGGTGAATTTTGCCTGCTCGTCATCTTTCGGGCTGATGGATTGTGACTGTGTTTGCTGCATGCCGCCGGACTGACCGCCGTCAATCAGCGGAGTGAGGTCGATACCGTAATACCCGGCCACCAGCACCACGATGATGATCACGATACCGCTTTTGCCACGGATCGGCAGGCGCATTCCTCCGCCGCCTAAACCGCCGCCGTTAGATCCCTGTCCGCGTCTGTCTTCTACATTGTCGCTTTCGCGACGCCCTTGCCAACGCATAGATACCTCCAACCTGTTTTTTTAAGACTAGCCAGCACACGCAGTTAATACCATCTGCGAAAGGACGTAAGTTTAGTGGCGGAGGAATTAAATGAAAGGAATCAGTGTTAAAACAAGAAAATTAAATGCAGGAAAGAGAACGGGTGACGGAGGCCATCACCCGTTTAGTGCATACCGCGTAAACGATTGCGTAGTCTGGCTAAAAAAATAACGTGCAGCTTAGTCCAGTTTCACACCGATACGGTGAGCGACTTCTTCGTAAGCTTCGATCAGGCCACCCAGGCTCTGGCGGTAACGGTCTTTGTCCATTTTGTTCAGGGTTTCTTTATCCCACAGGCGGCTGCCGTCAGGAGAGAACTCATCACCGAGCACCACTTCCCCGTTGAACAGACCGAATTCCAGTTTGAAGTCGACCAGGATCAGACCGGCATCATCAAACAGTTTGCTCAGCACGTCGTTGGCTTTGTAGCTCAGCTCTTTCATGCGCGCGAGGTTTTCTTCGTTCACCCAGCCAAACGTCTTGCAATACGATTCGTTGATCATCGGGTCGTGCATGGCGTCATTTTTGAGGAACAAATCGAACAACGGTGGGTTCAGTTCCAGACCTTCTTCAATGCCCAGACGTTTTACCAGCGAACCAGCAGCACGGTTACGGATCACGCATTCAACCGGGACCATATCCAGTTTTTTCACCAGCACTTCGGTGTCAGACAGCAGGCGTTCCATTTGAGTAGGAATACCGGCTTCTTCCAGCTTAGCCATGATGAAATGGTTAAATTTATTGTTAACCATGCCTTTACGGTCGAACTGCTCAATACGCTGACCATCCAGTGCTGACGTATCGTTACGGAACTCCAGTACCAGAAGGTCCGGGTTTTCGGTGGTGTAGACGGTTTTCGCCTTGCCGCGATACAACTCAGCTAACTTTTGCATCTTTACTTACTCCAGTGGAAAAAACAGATGTAAAAAGGGGCCGGAGCCCCTTGGTATTATTTTGCGTTACTCTGGCTAAACGCGGCCTGCATGACCGCCACCATCGCATCGTTCTGCGACTGGCTGAGAGCATGTCCTTTTGGATCAAGGAACTGCAAACTACTACGGTTGTCGAGGTCGCCAACCTGAAGTTTGTAATCACCGGAAGTCAGCCCCGGATCTTTCGCACCCAGTGTCTGCCACGCATCGTCATTCAGCGGTTTGTAGGTCACAGACAATGTGCCTTGCGGACGGCTGCTGTCGGTCACTTTCATGCCGACTTTTGTCAGGGCATTTGGCAGGCGATCCCACACAACACCGTAGCTCTCACGAACAATCAGCACCGGCAGGCCGGTATCATCTGCACCGCTCTGAACATCAATCTCACCAACACGACGGTTGTCGAGGCGTGCCTGAGTATCCTGCTGCACTTTATCCAGGTTCGCCGTGATGGCGTTCATCATCTGGCTGTTGTAACGCTGGATTTCAGCAGAAGAGGTCACAGGTTTATCCTGTTGTTTCAGCTCAAGCGTTTTCACCGTCAGTGCTAACTGGTAACTCTGCTGTTTCACGCTGATCTGATAACGCCCCTGATACTGGAAGTCTTCATCCGCACGATTCCAGTCAACGAAATCGGTGGTCAGTGTCTGGTTAGCATCATCACGGTTGGCAATTTTGAAATTATTTTGCTCAACCGCTTTCACGACGTTATTCCACAGATCACGGTTCTGCGCGGTATTTTCCAGCAACACGGTGCTGCTGTTGCCAGAGAATTGCGTCTGGGAACCGCTCAGCAGCGCCAGTGGCTGGGATGGTGGACGGATGTCGAGCTGTTTGCCCACGGCGCCCTGCATTGATCCTGCCTGAACTTCATACGTTCCGTTCTGCACGGGAAGAATCATCCCGACCGGCGCTTTCAGCTCATGCAGACCTGACGCATCCAGGTAGGCTTCATCGCCACTTACCTGGCGTTTGTAACGTTGATCGCTTGAACAGGCGGCCAGCAGCATGATCAGGGAAACCCCGACCACTTTCGCTACGGCCGTTTTCTGCAATCGGGTCATCTGGAAACTGTTCTTGTCAAATAAAGAGGCCATCAAATCTTCCTAAGAGTTACAGCAAACCGGCGCTTTTTAATGCTTCTTCCACGACCGGACGGGCAGCATCTGTTAACGGCGTCATAGGCAGACGCATCGTATCGGTTGCCATCAAACCCAGTGCCTTACAGGCCCATTTCACCGGGATTGGGTTTGCTTCTACAAACAAATTCTGATGCAAAGGCATCAGGCGCTGATTCAGGCGACGCGCTTCGGCAAAGTTGCCAAGCGCTGCCAGCTCACAAAGTTGGGCCATTTCACGGGCAGCTACGTTAGCCGTGACGGAAATAACGCCCTTACCACCGAGTTGCATAAAGTCCAGACCGCTGGCGTCATCGCCGCTCAGCAAAATGAAATCTTCATCATCAACCAGCACTTGGATCTGACTAACCCGACTTAAGTTCCCTGTTGCTTCTTTAACAGCAACAATATTCTTCAATTTTGCTAAACGCGCGATAGTCTGCGGCAACATATCGCAGCCGGTACGTGAAGGCACATTGTAGAGAATTTGCGGCAAAGAGGTATTTTCAGCGATGGCTTTGAAGTGCTGATACAGACCTTCCTGCGTCGGACGGTTGTAATAAGGGGTGACTGTCAGGCAACCAACAACGCCACTTTTTTCAAAACGTTGCGTAAGAGAAATCGCTTCAGCAGTCGCGTTTGCGCCCGTGCCTGCGATAACAGGGATGCGTCCATCAGCCAGTTCCAGCGTCTGTAAGACCACGTCACCGTGCTCTTCATGGCTCAACGTGGCCGACTCGCCGGTCGTGCCAACGGAAACGATCGCCGCAGTACCACTGGACACATGATAATCAATCAGTTTTTTCAGACTCGCGCGATCGACAGCACCTTTGGTGTCCATCGGCGTAACCAGTGCAACAATACTTCCCGTAAACATTGACCTTCCCCTCCACAAACAGGTCACTCATGGTACTTTTGACACCACTGCAAAAGCAAGCAATCAACGAGCGGTAACCGCTTGTCCGGCGGTTTTTTTTATGTTTACCTTGGGAATACTCCCAAGCACGACAGGAAGACCTATTTTGCCGCAGCCACAACAACATTATCTCGTGATCACCGCCTTAGGCGCTGATCGTCCGGGTATCGTCAACACCATTACCCGTCAGGTCAGCAGCTGCGGCTGTAATATTGAAGACAGCCGTCTGGCGATGCTCGGTGATGAGTTTACGTTTATCATGCTGCTTTCCGGAAGCTGGAACGCGATTACACTGATCGAATCCACCCTGCCGCAAAAAGGCGCAGAGCTGGAATTATTGATCGTGATGAAGCGAACCAGTGCACATGAACGCCAGCCAATGCCTGCTACGGTCTGGGTGAAAGTGGAGGTGAAAGACTCTCCGCATCTGATCGAACGTTTTACCGATTTATTCGATACGCATCAGATGAATATCGCCGAACTTGCCTCAAAAACGCGCCCGGCAGATGCCGCCACGCCGGCGCAGTTATCGATTCAAATAACGGCACACAGCGCAGCCAATACCGATGCGGCAATTATTGAGCAGGCGTTTCATCAGCTATGTACAGAACTGAAAGCGCAAGGCAGTATTAACGTGGTTAGTTATTCTGAGAATGAAGATAAACTGCAGTAATCGCTAAGAGATATGGAGAAAGACAATGAGCCCACTGAAAGCCGGTGACCCTGCGCCGCAATTTAGTTTGCCCGACCAAGACGGTGAACAAATTAATCTGGCCGACTTCCAGGGACAGAAAGTCCTGGTCTATTTCTATCCTAAAGCCATGACGCCGGGTTGTACCGTACAAGCCTGCGGACTGCGCGATAACATGGATCAGTTAAAAAATGCCGGAGTGGAAGTGCTGGGGATCAGCACCGATAAACCGGAAAAACTGTCGCGTTTTGCTGAGAAAGAGTTGCTGAACTTCACCTTGTTGTCCGATGAAGATCATCAGGTCTGTGAGCAGTTTGGCGTCTGGGGTGAAAAATCCTTTATGGGGAAAACCTACGACGGCATCCATCGCATCAGCTTCCTGCTCGACGGCAATGGCAAAGTCGAGAAAGTGTTCGACGATTTCAAAACCACCAATCACCATGACATCGTCATGGCCTACCTCAACGGTAAATAGCCGACACGGTCAGATTGTGGAGACAAAAAAAGCGCAGACGCGCTTTTTTTATTGGGTGCGGTAAGCAGAAAAAATCAGACCGTTTCGTTGAGTGATTCATCCGGCCAGACGTGAACCACGGCTTTGACCAGCGTCGCCAGCGGTATGGCAAAGAACACCCCCCAGAATCCCCACAGACCGCCAAACACCACGACAGAAAGAATAATCACCAGCGGATGCAGGTTCACGGCCTCGGAGAACAGCAGCGGCACGATCACATTACCGTCCAGCCCCTGCACCACCAGATAGGCGACGAAAAGCGTCCAGAAATCCGCGCCCAGCCCCCACTGGAACATCGCGACAATCACCACCGGAATGGTCACCAGCATCGCGCCGATATACGGGATCAGAACGGATACGCCGACCAGCACCGCCAGCAGCAGCGAATAATGCAAATCCATCACCCAGAACACCAGATACGTGGCCACTCCGACGATAATCATTTCGAGCACTTTGCCGCGAATATAGTTGGTGACCTGCTGATTCATCTCCACCCAAACCTGTCCGGCCAGCCCGCGATCGCGGGGCAGAACGCGACGCACGGCACTCAGCATCTGCTCTTTATCTTTGAGCAGAAAGAACACCATCATCGGCACCAGAATCAGATAAATTGCCAGCGTCAGTAAACCGACCAGCGAGGCCAGTGAATATTTCACTACTGACTCACCCAGCCCGGATAATTTGCTGCGCATGTTTTCCGCCATCATATCGATGATGCCCGCATCCACCAGCGCCGGATAACGCTTCGGCAATGTTGCGGCGAAATCATAAAAGCGGTTCAGCATGCTCGGTAAATCGGTCATCAGGTTCACCCCCTGCTGCCAGGTCACCGGGGCAATGACAAACATACCGAGCAGCAAAATACCGGCAAAAATAATCAGCACCACGCTGACCGACAGCGTGCGGGAAAGCCCGACATGTTGCAGACGCACCGTCGGCCATTCCAGCAAATAGGCGAGTACGATCGCCACCAGAAGCGGCGCAAGGATACCATTGAGAAAATAGAGGATGCAGAATCCTGCGACCAGAATCGCCAGCAGCGCGATAGCCTGCGGGTCGGTAAAGCGACGGCGGTACCACTGTAATAACATATCCAACATTAAGAAAACGCTCCTGTAATTTCGGGTCTGGCATCTACGCGCTGTTCGTTCCCTGCGCGCTCAGACACAAGTAACTATTTAAAAAATTCGTTGTCACACGACTGTAGCTTCGGAGTGTTTTAAACTCTCACGCGGATAGCTACTATAGAGACCAGCGCAGAGAAAAGCGCAAGAAAATAATGGTCTGACTGACTGTCCGCAGAAGAAAGGCTCGCAAAGCTCATCGGTATCGCGGTTAACTTATTGGGAAGCAAATGTTTATGGTCATGCGGTTGAAAAAAAGGGTGATTGCCCTGTGTCTGGGCAGCCTGCTGGCGGGTTCCATACCGCCCGCCGGTGCGGATGACAGTTCATTCTGGTCAACCCCCGTGAGCCCCGTAAAAAGCCCTAACTCGCCGTTAGCCCCGCCGGTGAGCGACCAATTACCGGACATCGGCACGACTGCAGGCGGTACACTCAGTATTAATCAGGAATTACAGATGGGCGATTTTTATGTCCGTCAGATGCGCGCCAGCACGCCGCTGATTAACGATCCGCTGCTCAATCAGTACATCAACGAACTGGGGCAACGGCTGGTGGCGCATGCCTATTCCGTCCGCACGCCATTCCATTTTTTCATCGTCAATAACGATGAGCTGAACGCCTTTGCCTTCTTTGGCGGCAATGTGGTGCTTCACTCATCACTGTTCCGTTATACCGATAACGAAAGCCAGCTGGCGTCGGTCATGGCGCACGAAATTTCCCACGTGACCCAGCGCCATCTGGCGCGTGCGATGGAAGACCAGCAACGTAACGCGCCGCTCACCTGGGTGGGGGCGCTGGGGTCAATTCTACTGGCGATGGCCAGTCCGCAAATGGGCATGGCGGCGCTGACCGGTACACTAGCAGGCACGCAGCAAGGCATGATCAGCTTCACGCAGGGCAATGAGCAGGAAGCCGACCGTATCGGCATTCAGGTCTTACAGCGTTCGGGGTTTGATCCGCAGGCGATGCCCGCCTTCCTGCAAAAACTGGCAGATCAGGCGAGCTACTCAACCCGTCCGCCGGAAATGTTGCTGACGCACCCGTTGCCCGACAGCCGTCTGGCCGATATCCGTAACCGCGCCAACCAGATGCCGCACCCGATTGTGCAATCTTCACAAGATTATACCCTGGCGAAAGTACGCATATTGGGGATGTACGGTTCAGAGAGCTTCCCGCTGAGTGACGACTATCTGCTGAAACTGAGCAATGGCAATATCCGCGAGCAACTGGCGGCAAAATACGGCCATGCACTGCAATTTTATAAAGCCAAAAAATACGATCAGGCGCGGACGATCCTTGAACCGCTGCTGGCTCAGAATCCGGGCAACGAATGGTTACTCGATTTAGCCACCGATAATGATATCGACAGCAAACGTGCGCCGCAGGCGATAGCGCGTCTGGAGCAGGCCGGTGCGGCCAGCAGTGCCAACGCCGTGCTGCAACTCAATCTGGCCAATGCTTATCTCGAAGGCGCGAAACCGGCCAATGCCATGAAAATCCTCAACCGCTATACTTTCAATTATCCGGGTGATCCGAATGGTTGGGATTTGTTGTCTCAGGCCGCTGCCGCCCAGGGTTTACGTGCGCAGGAACTGGCTGCCCGTGCGGAAAGCGTGGCATTAGTCGGACGTCTGGATCAGGCGATTGAAATGCTGAGCAATGCCAGCGCATTACAAAAATTAGGCAGTCTGGAACAGGCCCGTTATGACGCACGAATCGACCAGCTTCGTCAGTTGCAGCAGCGATTCCGTCAGTATCAGAAAGGCTGATTTCAGTGCCAAAATGGAGGGAATTTTATGCAACACGACGTCGCAATCTATCATAACCCGGCATGTTCGAAGAGCCGTGAAACCCTGAAGTTGCTGGAAGCAGAAGGCATTGAACCGCAAGTGATTTTGTATCTGGAAACGCAGCCGTCAGTGGATAAGCTGAAAGAATTGATCGACCTGCTGGGTTTCAGCTCTGCACGTGAACTGATGCGTAAGGGTGAGCAGATTTATAAAGACATGAATCTGAAGGATACCAGTCTGAGCGAGGACGCGCTGTTACAGGCGATGGCCGATCATCCGCGGCTGATTGAACGTCCGATTGTGGTGGCCAACGGCAAAGCGCGTTTAGGGCGTCCGCCGGAACAGGTCAAAGAGATTTTATAACCCCGCGCTTTCAGTTCGGGTTCAGTGCTAACGAACCCGGACATCCCTTCCTGTCACAACCCGAGAATTTCTTTCACGAACGGGATCGTCAGTTTCCGCTGCGCCGTAATCGAAGCGCGATCGAGCTGATCCAGGGTCATAAACAACGTACGCATTTCCCGATCCAGACGTTTGAGCAGGAAACGGCCCACGTCTTCCGGCAGTTCAAACCCGCGCAGTTTAGCGCGTAGCTGCAATGCCTGAAGTTTTTCTTCATCGGAAAGCGGCTGAAGTTTGTAGATTTGCCCCCAGTCGAGACGGGAAGCCAGATCCGGCAGGCTGAGATTGAGCTGACGCGGAGGTCGATCGCCGGTAATAAACAGGCGCGTACGGCCGGTTTCAAGAATGCGGTTATAGAGATGGAAAACAGCCGCTTCCCATTCATCATCACCGGCAATGCCTTCGATATTATCGATGCACACCAGCGCCAGGTGCTCCATACCGTCCAGCACTTCAGGCACGAAATACGCGCGTTTGTCTAATGGCACATAACCGACGGCTTCACCGCGCTGTGATAATTCGGCGCAGGCTGCATGCAGCAAGTGGCTGCGGCCGCCGCCCTCGCGTGACCAGAAATAAATATAAGTGCCGTGTTCCTGATGCAATGCGCTCTGAATGGCAGAAAGCAGAGAGGGGTTTTCCCCCGGATAAAAACTGGCAAAGGTTTCATCATCGGGAAGATAAAGTGGCAAAGAAAGCTGTGCCGGCGTATTCAGAAGCACCTCAACCAAAGCGGTATAATGACCGCAGATGTTGTCACGTCAATAAAAGGAACTGCCGAATTCTAGCAAGGATCCGTTGTGAAATGAACTGTGCCGGGTGCAACCGCTTGCGATCCGAGCACCTGACCGGCTGGCAATACACCCGCCGGTCAGGGATTCACTTAAAAACGTGCAGATCAGACCGGCGGATTTTCCCGCTCATCTTCAACATCAATGATCTGTTCTTCGCCACGGAAAATCTCGATAACTTTGAACAGCAGACTCAGGAAAATGCCCACGATCGTTGCCAGCGCCATGCCTTTCAGCTCCGCTGCACCAATGTGGATTTTCGCGCCGCTGACACCGATGATCAGGATCACTGCGGTCAGGATCAGGTTTTGTGCTTTATTGTAATCCACTTTCGATTCAATCAGCACGCGGATACCGGATGCACCAATCACACCATAAAGCAGCAATGAAACGCCGCCCATCACCGGTACCGGCACAGCCTGGATGGCTGCCGCCAGTTTGCCGATACAGGAAAGCAGAATAGCCAGAATGGCCGCGCCGCCAATAACCCAGGTGCTGTATACCTTGGTGATGGCCATGACGCCGATGTTTTCACCGTACGTGGTATTTGGCGTTGAGCCGAAGAAACCGGACAACACGGTCGACAAACCGTTTGCCAGCATCGAACGGTGCAGGCCCGGATCACGCAGTAAATCTTTCTTCACAATGTTTGCCGTCACAACCAGATGCCCGACGTGTTCGGCAATAACCACCAGCGCCGCAGGCAGGATCGTGAGGATGGCGACCCATTCAAAACGTGGCGTATAGAAGGTTGGCAGCGCGAACCAGTGCGCATTCTCGATCGTTGAGACATCCACCACCCCCATAAAGAACGACAGTGCATAACCCACCAGCACGCCGATCAGGATCGGGATAATCGCCAGGAAACCACGGAACAGCACGGACCCCAGAATGGTCACAGACAGTGTCACCAGCGAAATGGTAATGGTGGTGGAATCCACCGCCGCGCCCTCGGCAGGTAACAGACCCGCCATATTCGCCGCCACGCCCGCCAGTTCCAGTCCGATGACGGCAACGATTGCGCCCATCGCCGCAGGCGGGAATATCACGTTAATCCAGCCAATTCCGGCTTTCTTAACAATCAGCGCCACCAGGCAGAACAACAGCCCGCAGGCAATAAAACCACCGAGCGCCACCTCATACCCCATCGGTAACAGCAACAGCACCGGGGAAATAAACGCGAAGCTCGAGCCAAGGTAAGCCGGTATTTTCCCTTTACAGACAAATAAATACAGCAAAGTCCCTATGCCATTGAACAGCAGCACCGTTGCCGGGTTGATCTTAAACAGAATGGGCACCAGGACGGTGGCACCAAACATGGCAAACAGATGCTGGAAACTCAGGGGAATCGTCTGCAGCAATGGCGGACGTTCGCTTACCCCGATGACACGACGGGTCATGAATGTGATCCTCTCAATGGTGTGATGTTGTATATGACGAGCAAAAAAAAGCCGACTGATTAGTCGGCTAAACGCTTATTTATTTCGTACCAAATATCTTGTCGCCCGCATCGCCGAGCCCCGGGATGATGTAGCCTTTATCGTTGAGTCCCTGATCCACCGAGGCGGTGTACAACTCAACGTCCGGGTGTGCGGCTTCGAGAGCGGCGATCCCTTCAGGCGCGGCAACCAGCACCAGCACTTTAATGCTCTGGCAGCCGGCTTTTTTCAGCAGGTCGATGGTGGCAATCATAGACCCCCCCGTCGCCAGCATCGGATCAACCACCAGTGCCAGACGTTCTTCAATGTTAGAAACCAGTTTCTGAAAATACGGCACAGGCTTGAGGGTTTCTTCATCACGGTACACGCCGACCACACTGATACGCGCACTCGGAACGTGTTCCAGTACGCCTTCCATCATGCCCAGACCGGCACGCAGGATAGGCACTACGGTAATTTTCTTGCCTTTAATCTGATCGATTTCAACCGGGCCATTCCAGCCTTCGATCGTCACTTTTTCAGTTTCTAAATCAGCAGTCGCTTCATACGTCAGCAGACTTCCCACCTCAGAAGCCAGTTCGCGAAAACGTTTCGTGCTGATGTCGTTTTCACGCATCAGGCCCAGCTTGTGTTTCACCAGCGGGTGTTTCACCTCGACGATCTTCATTATTTATTCTCCTAAGGTGGTTGAGCTGCAAAAAAAAATCGCGAGATTATAACGCCATTTTTTTTGAACGCCATACCAAATAGCCTGATCTGGATCATCAGTAACCCGGTTAGAGTATAGACAGCCTAAAACTCATCATCGAATAAGGCGCTCGCAAACGTTTGCTTCCACTGTTAGAATTGCCCCGCTTTATTCTTCAACCACCAACCCAAACCGCCGTGGGGACTTCGCAGTGACCGACAAAACCTCTCTCAGCTATAAAGACGCAGGCGTAGATATCGATGCCGGTAACGCATTGGTAGACCGCATTAAAGGTGTAGTAAAACAGACTCGCCGCCCTGAAGTGATGGGTGGACTGGGCGGTTTTGGTGCCCTCTGCGCGCTGCCGCAAAAATATCGTGAACCCGTACTGGTTTCGGGTACCGACGGCGTTGGCACCAAGCTGCGTCTGGCGATGGATTTGAAACGCCATGATACTATCGGTATCGATCTGGTCGCGATGTGCGTCAACGATTTAATCGTTCAGGGCGCTGAACCGCTGTTCTTCCTCGACTATTACGCCACCGGCAAACTGGACGTCGATACTGCCGCCAGCGTAATCACCGGTATCGCAGAAGGCTGTAAACAGTCTGGCTGTGCGTTAGTCGGTGGTGAAACCGCTGAAATGCCGGGCATGTATCACGGCGAAGATTACGACGTGGCAGGCTTCTGCGTGGGTGTGGTGGAAAAATCAGAAATCATCGACGGCAGCAAAGTGGCTGACGGGGATGTGCTGATCGGCCTGGCCGCCAGTGGCCCGCATTCCAACGGTTATTCTCTGGTGCGCAAAATTCTGGAAGTCAGTAAGACTGACCCGGAAACCACCGATCTGGCAGGCAAACCGCTGGCCGATCACCTGCTCGCACCAACCAAAATTTACGTGAAATCGATTCTGAACCTGATCGAAAACGTGGATGTTCACGGCATCGTCCATCTGACCGGTGGCGGCTTCTGGGAAAATATCCCACGTGTATTGCCGGACAACACGCAGGTGATTATCGACGAATCAAGCTGGCAGTGGCCGGATGTCTTCACCTGGCTGCAAACCGCCGGTAATGTCAGCCGTCACGAAATGTACCGCACCTTTAACTGTGGTGTGGGCATGCTGGTGGCACTTCCGGCAGAACTGGCCGATCAGGCGATTGCATTACTGAACGATAATGGCGAAAAAGCGTGGAAAATTGGCTACATTAAAGCCTCTGACTCCGCTGAACGCGTGGTTATTGAATAAAACCAGTAAATCAACTGACTGAAGACGGGTAGCAAAATGAAAAGGATTGTGGTGCTGGTATCGGGCGAGGGGAGCAATCTACAGGCCCTGATTGATGCCTGCCAGCAGGGACGAATTAACGCAACACTCAGTGCGGTCTTCAGCAATAAAGCAGCTGCATACGGGCTTGAAAGAGCCCGTTTAGCCGGTATTCCCGCGCATGCACTGGATGTTAAGGCTTACCGGGACCGGGCGGAATTTGACGTTGCACTGGCGGATGCCATTGACACTTTCCAGCCTGATCTGGTGGTACTTGCCGGTTATATGCGTATTCTGACCGCTGAATTCGTCCAGCGCTTTGCCGGACGCATGATCAACATCCACCCTTCCCTGCTGCCAAAATATCCGGGTCTGCACACCCACCGTCAGGCCATTGAAAATCAGGATGCGGAACACGGTACGTCCGTGCATTTTGTGACTGAAGAACTCGATGGCGGTCCGGTGATTTTACAGGCCAAAGTCCCGGTGTTTGCTGACGATACAGAAGAAGAGCTGATTGCCCGCATACAAACGCAGGAACACAGCATTTATCCGCTGGTCGTCAGCTGGTTCGTTGACGGACGTTTGTCGCTGCAAAAGGGTCAGGCGCTGCTGGATAACAATCCGCTTTCTGAACGCGGATATGCAGAAGATTAATCTACCACTGCATCATGATTTCACTATAAACCGGCCATGCGCCGGTTTTTTATTTTCCGTCATTTGACATTTGTTTACATTTCGTCCGATATAATGCACATCCCGGCGCACGTTTAAACGTCGTTTGTGCGCCGACCTTCATCGGAAACACGGTTGTTTCCGATTTCATATTTACGAAGGTTACCCTCATAAAACGGCTTTTATAGTTGAGGAACACCCCATGTTTAGCCATAACAGCGTCAGATTACGTCCACTGGAAAAGGACGACCTGTCGTTTGTTCATCGTCTTGATAATAACGCCAGCATCATGCGTTACTGGTTTGAAGAACCTTACGAGGCTTTCGTCGAACTGACCGACTTGTATCACAAGCATATCCATGACCAAAGCGAACGCCGCTTTATTATTGAATACGAAAGCGGACCGGTCGGCCTGGTCGAGCTGGTGGAAATTAATCATATTCACCGCCGCGCGGAATTTCAGATCATCATCGACCCGCAGCATCAGGGCAAAGGCTTTGCCGGTGACGCTGTCCGTCTGGCGATGGATTATGCCTTCTCCGTTCTTAACCTCTACAAACTGTATTTAATCGTGGATAAAGAAAATAAAAAGGCGATCCACATTTACAGCAAATTAGGCTTCGAGCTTGAAGGTGAACTGAAACAGGAATTCTTTGTGAACGGCGAATATCGCAGCGCCATCCGCATGTGTATTTTCCAGCCGCAGTTTCTGGCGAAATACAAAACCAAGCCTGTTCAGGTCAAACCGGAATCCCTGATTGGCGCCAGCGCGGTTTAATTCCACCGCGACATAAATCCGTAAAATAATGACCGGTGAAGGATGCAAATGTCTTTCATCGGTAACACTTTTCTCTCTTTTGACTCCCCGTTAAAGACTCTCCTGAAATCATCCGTTGTTATGTTGGACTTTCCTGTCAATCTTTCGCAATATTGATAGTAGACACTAGGCCCCTCTCACAGATGACTTCCTGCTGCGCTGGCCGCTTAAAAGGCGGGCAACACGAAGAATATGTTGAGCTACATTGCGGTGTTTTCAGGCAAATTTGCCTGTATGGGCCAGGTTGCAAGCTAAATGAACGGAGTGAAAATGGGTCAGGAAAAGCTTTATATCGAGAAAGAACTAAGCTGGCTGTCCTTCAATGAGCGCGTGTTGCAGGAAGCGGCTGACAAAAGCAATCCCCTGATCGAACGGATGCGTTTTTTAGGGATCTACTCCAATAACCTGGATGAGTTTTATAAAGTCCGTTTTGCCGATTTAAAACGACGGATCCTCATCAGTGAAGAACAAGGTTTTCTGGGCGCGTCCCGTCATTTGCTGAAAAAAATTCAGGCGAAGGTGCTGCGCATTGATCAGGAATTCGACAGTCTTTACAACGATTTGCTTCTGGAAATGGCGCGTAATCAGATCTTCCTGATTAACGAACGCCAGGTTTCTGAAAACCAGCAAGCCTGGCTGCGTCAGTACTTCAAACATCAGCTGCGCCAGTACATCACACCGATTCTGATTAACCACGATACCAATCTGGTGCAATTCCTCAAAGACGATTACACCTATCTGGCAGTGGAAATTATCCGTGGCGAAGAGATCCATTACGCGCTGCTGGAAATCCCGTCCGATAAAGTGCCGCGTTTCGTTAACCTGCCGCCGGAAGCACCACGCCGTCGTAAGCCGATGATCCTGCTGGATAACATCCTGCGTTATTGTCTGGATGATATTTTCAAAGGCTTCTTCGATTACGATGCACTGAACGCGTACTCCATGAAAATGACCCGTGACGCCGAATATGATCTGGTCACGGAAATGGAATCGAGCCTGCTTGAGCTGATGTCATCAAGCCTGAAACAGCGTCTGACCGCCGAACCGGTACGTTTCGTTTATCAGCGTGATATGCCGGATGAAATGGTCGAACTGCTGCGCGGTAAACTTGGCATCTCCAATTATGATTCGGTGATTGCCGGTGGCCGTTATCACAATTTTAAAGATTTCATCGGCTTCCCGAACGTCGGCAAAGCCAATCTGGTCAACCGTCCGCTGCCACGTCTGCGCCATTTGTGGTTCGATAAATTCCGCAACGGCTTTGCGGCGATCCGCGAGCAAGACGTGCTGCTGTATTATCCGTACCACACGTTTGAGCACGTACTGGAACTGTTGCGTCAGGCATCGTTCGATCCGAACGTGCTGTCGATAAAAATCAATATTTACCGCGTGGCGAAAGATTCCCGCATTATCGAATCGATGATCCACGCCGCGCACAACGGTAAGAAAGTCACTGTTGTCGTCGAACTGCAGGCGCGCTTCGATGAAGAAGCCAATATTCACTGGGCGAAACGTCTGACTGAAGCCGGTGTGCACGTTATTTTCTCTGCGCCGGGCCTGAAAATACACGCAAAACTCTTTCTTATTTCCCGACGCGAAGGCGACGAGATTGTCCGCTATGCTCATATCGGGACCGGTAACTTTAACGAGAAAACGGCGCGCCTTTATACCGACTATTCACTGCTCACCGCCGATGCGAGGATCACCAACGAGGTCCGCCGCGTCTTCAACTTTATTGAAAACCCTTACCGCCCGGTGTCGTTCGAGCATCTGATGGTGTCACCGCAAAACTCGCGCGACATGCTTTACCGTTTGATCGACCGTGAAATTGCCAACGTTCAGGCGGGCGGAACAGGCGGAATTACGCTAAAAATCAATAATCTGGTGGATAAAGGGCTGATAGACCGCCTCTACGTCGCGTCTAACGTCGGGGTGAAAATCCGTCTGCTGATCCGCGGGATGTGTTCTCTGGTGCCGAATTTACCCGGCTTTAGCGAAAACATTCAGGTTACCAGCATCATTGACCGCTATCTGGAACACGATCGCGTGTATGTCTTTGAAAATGGCGGCGATTCCAAAGTCTTCCTGTCTTCAGCCGACTGGATGACGCGTAATATTGATTATCGTATTGAAGTGGCCGTCGCCCTGCTCGATCCGCGTTTGAAACAGCGCGTTCTGGATATCCTTGAGCTGCTGTTTAGTGACACAGTAAAAGCCAGAGTGATTGATAAAGAACTGAGCAACCGGTATGTTCCACGCGGAAATCGCCGCAAAGTCCGTGCGCAACTGGCGATTTATGAATATCTGAAAGAGCTGGAACAACAAAGTCAGCAAGCCTGAACCCCTGGAGCGTTACACAACTATGCCCCTTAAAAGCAGCCCACTGAATGCCAAGCCACAGGAAATTGCGGCGATTGATCTCGGGTCGAACAGTTTCCATATGGTCATTGCACGCGTCGTTAACGGCGCGCTGCAGGTCCTGGGACGCCTGAAACAGCGCGTCCATCTGGCCGATGGTCTCGACAGTAAAAATGTGCTCAGTGAAGAAGCCATTCAACGCGGGCTGGATTGCCTGGCTTTATTCGCCGAACGCCTGCAGGGTTTTCCGGAAAATAACGTCACTATCGTCGGTACACATACGCTGCGTCAGGCAGTGAACGCCGAGGAATTTCTCAAGCGTGCCAAAGAAGTCATCCCCTACCCGATTGAAATTATTTCCGGGCAGGAAGAAGCACGACTTATTTTTATGGGTGTTGAACATACGCAGCCTGAAAAAGGCCGCAAGCTGGTGGTCGATATCGGTGGCGGTTCAACAGAACTGGTCATCGGAGAGGACTTCGAGCCGTTGCTGGCCGAAAGCCGCCGTATGGGCTGTGTCAGTTTTGCGCAGATGTTCTTCCCCAATGGCGAAATCAGCCGCAGTAACTTCAAACGTGCCCAGCTCGCTGCTGCGCAAAAGCTGGAAACCCTGGCGTGGCAGTACCGCCTGCAGGGCTGGCAGTATGCTTTGGGTGCCTCCGGCAGTATTAAAGCGGCGCACGAAGTGCTGGTCGCGATGGGCGAAAAAGACGGCTTAATTACCCCTGAACGGCTGGAAATGCTGTCCGAAGCGGTACTGAACTTTAAACATTTCAGTGCCCTGGATTTACCAGGCTTATCGGAAGACAGGCAATCGGTGTTCGTGCCGGGGCTTGCCATTCTGCGCGGCGTGTTCGATGCGCTGGCGATCAAAGAGCTGCGTCTTTCTGACGGCGCACTGCGTGAAGGTGTGCTGTATGAAATGGAAGGCCGTTTCCGTCATCAGGATATCCGTACCCGTACCGCCAAAAGTCTGGCTGAGCATTACAACATTGACCGTGAACAGGCGCGCCGTGTGCTGGATACCACTGAGCAATTGTATGCCCAGTGGCTGGCGCAAAATACCAAACTGGTGCAGCCACAGCTGGAATCACTGTTGAAATTCAGCGCCATGTTGCATGAAGTCGGTCTGAGCATTAACCACACCGGCATGCACCGCCATTCCTCGTATATCCTGCAAAATACCAACTTGCCGGGTTTCAATCAGGAACAACAAACGCTGCTGGCCACACTGGTCCGTTTCCACCGAAAAGCCATCAAGCTGGAAGAACTGCCGCGCCTGAATCTGTTCAAGAAGAAACACTACATTCCGCTGATCCAGCTTCTGCGTTTAGGGGCGTTGCTCAACAATCAGCGTCAGTCAACGACAACGCCTGAATCCCTGCGGTTATCTACCGATGATAATCACTGGACGCTGCGTTTCCCGGCCGGATATCTGGCTCAGAACAACCTGGTTCAGCTGGATTTCGAAAGAGAACAGAGTTACTGGGATGACGTGACAGGCTGGAAACTGATGCTTGAGGAAGAAGACGGTATTGTGAAAAACTAACCGTTTCGCTGCAATAAAAGAGCCCTCTGGCATCTGATGCGCAGAGGGCTTTTTCTTTCCGGACATCGCTCAATGTCAGACGTTCGGGAATTCCAGTAGTTTGTTTAACGGTTGCGGTTTACCCACCAGATAACCCTGCATGTAATCCACACCCAGCTCATGCAACGCGATTTTCTGTTCTTCAGTTTCCACATACTCCGCCACAATCGACAGATGCTTCATGCGCGCCACCTGACAGATTGACTGCACAATGTAGGCGTCCAGCGAATCAGTGAGCATATTGCGCACGAAGCTGCCGTCAATTTTCAGGATATCTGCCTGAATAGCCTTCAGACGACCGTAACTGGCGTAGCCCGTACCGAAGTCATCAATCGCAATGCGGCAACCGTAGGAACGCAATTCCCGCATCGCCAGGTCGGCATATTTCATGTTCTGCAGCAGATGGGATTCGGTCACTTCCAGCACGATCTGGAACGGTTCTACCTCATATTCCAGCATCAGCGTTTTAAAATCGCGGCTAAAGGTCGGGCGGCACAGCGTCGAGGGTGTGAAATTCACCGCAAAGCGCAGACTCGGCAAATGAACACGGTTCTGATTAATAAACATCAGTGTATGTTTCAGCACCCACATATCCAGCTGATACGACAAACCGAACTCATGCACCACCGGCAGGAATTTATCCGGTGTGATCAGCGTTCCTTCGGCGCTGTCAGACAGACGCAGCAGGATTTCATGATAACTGTCGCCACGTACCCCGAAGATGGGTTGCGCCATCAGCACAAAGCGATCGTCATCCAGTGCCCGCTGAATTTTATGCAGCATGTCGACTTTTTCTCTGATCTCCAGTTGTACCTGACTGTGGTCGTTTTTATTGGATTCCGGCTGCCCGGTGGTCAGGGAAACTTCAGCAATACCGCTCAGTTCGCCCAGCAAAATCGGCAGATGTTCCACTGGCGAATACACGGTACAGTACGATAAGCCTATATTGGGATGCAGCGGCAAGCCGTTCCAGATCAGGCGGAAATCTTCCAGATAGTCATGCAAATTCTGCAATTTTTTATCCGAATCTTCGCAGTTAAGCCGCAAGACCAGATCATAACCCGGTAAATGATAAACCCGCTCACCCGGTTGCAGATAAGGCTTCAGCCCGTGCGCCAGTTGCTGTTTAAACTGGATACGCAACTGCATGCCGTAGTTACGGCTCAGCACGTCCATATCGGAAACACGGATAAAACACAGCATGGAACGCGGATAGCTCGCCAGATCGCGGTTGAAGGCACGCAGGTTTGGCAGACCAAACACCGGATCCTGCAATGCGGCGGCGCTGGATTTTTTCATCAGCAGACGCTGACGTGAGGCGATGGCCGCCATCAGCAACAACGTCATCGTATAGACCAACATCAGGGCGGACACGAACACCAGATTATGAACAAAGCCGTGTTCGGAGATAAACCCCTGATAAAATTCAAATAACACAGTCAGGGTGACGGTCCAGACGATACTGATAAAGTAATAACCGTAGCGCCAGGCTCCAAACAGCAATACCGGAAACAGTAGCGTCAGCGTGTAATCGCTGAGTAAAATCTTCATGAACGGTTCACTCAGCCCCGGCAGGCACAACAACGTGACCATGACCCCCAGAACCGCAAACCACAGCATAATCTCAGCAAACTTCACGCCTGGTGCCATTTCCTGACGCAACCTCGTGCAGACCACACGTAAATAATGCGGCTTGCGGATAATGCGTATCACCAGATAAATCACATGCGAGTTAAGCAGAATACCAAGGACCATCCCCTGTAAATTGACCAGGGTCCTGAGCGTGAAAAAGTCCCGCGTCGCCATGCCGAGATAATCGGGCAGCAATCCGCTTTCAATCACAATTTGCAGCACGATGACTAAGAATAATGTCAGGAAAATCAGCAACCAGCCTACCCGGGCTTTCGCCAGATTCATCAGACCGAGCGGTGCGGACCAGCGACTTCCCGCCTGCCAGCGATAGCCCAGCCAGGCCAGAGACAGCGCGGCGAAATAAATCACCGTCATCAGCATCCCCATCTCGAAGCCAATCCGCAGGTAATAGCGCAGGAAAAGCGTCAGGACGATGCCCGGCAATGCGGCCCAGTCAAATACCATCAGCAACGCGACGCAGGTCGCCATCGGCATATAAATGAGATAAGTACGGCCATCCGGCAGGGAAATCATCGGAGAAAGCCACGAGGTCACCGGGATCAGCACCAGAGCAAAAATCGCAGGAAGGCCCCACCATTTATGGCGCATGTCTTGCCAGGAAAATTTTTTACGCATCAAGTCCATCTAAGTTTTGCGCATGAACTTCATGCTGCAGTGAAGGGTTCAGGGTGTAATAGACATCAGACAGACAGTCCGATGACGATGGCCACAGGTTCCGTCCTCAATTATCGTTGTAAAAACGTCATCTCACAGAAAAAACGCAGAAGAAAAAAGAATACAGCGGAGGCCGGGATATAAATTTTAAAATATGGCTGGATTCTAATGTGACTTATCTTAAATCCCTTGATGCATATCAATAAACACAATCTTTGTGATTTGACAAAAATTCATCTCAGACAAATTCATCGCGTGATGCATGAAATAAATTTTTTTTGGCAATTTCATGCGATCCTTCTTAAGGAGAACGAAAAGTCTTAGGTTTGATGGATTTATACCCCTTTAAACCGCGAGTTTGCCCTTAATCCGATTATCTGGCTGCCTGTTTAGATGTGTTATATATTGTAAACGTTATCATTTGCACACCTTCATTCCTTCACCGGAGCAACGATTTACTTAAGCGATTAAATTATGTCTCGAAAAACCAACATCAGAATGACGAAAATCGTTTTAGCGATAAGCTTCATTATTTTGTTCGGGCGTCTGGTCTACTCCGCTATCGGTGCGTATTCACATCATCAGAATCAAAAACAAACCCGGACCGATACGCAAACTGTGGAGTTACAGGAACAGACTCCGGCAAAAACCTGTACCGGCACGCTGAAAACCTGTCGTTACTCAAAGGACTAAGGATCACAAATGTCTGGTGGAAAACCAAAGAATTACGGCCAGAAACTGGCTGAAAGCCGCAGCAGGATCCTCGATCTCCTTCTGAACACCGATGACCTCGCCGACAGTATTCTGGGCGAGGAACCTGATGTTGATGACGCCACCCGCGCACAACTGATGGACAACACCGCCGAGCTGACCTCGCGGGTACAAAGTCTTCACGCGGCGGACGTTGCGGACGTACTGGAAGCACTGCCGATCCGTGAACGTCTGGCGCTGTGGCGGCTGGTCGAACCCGCAGCACGCGGTAAAGCGCTGGTGGAAGTCTCAGAAACCGTCTGGGACAGTCTGATCGAAGAAATGAGCGATAAGGATTTGCTCAAAACCATGTCACTGCTGGATGTGGACGATCAGGTTTATCTGGCGGAATATCTGCCCCGCGACCTGATTGGCCGCGTACTGACCTCACTGGATCCCCGCCAGCGAGAGAAAGTCCGCGAAGTGATGAAATTCAGCAAAGAATGCGTTGGCCGTATCATGGATTTCGAGTTGCTGACCGTTCGCCCGGATGTCTCGCTGGGCACCGTTCAGCGCTTTCTCCGCTCACGTAAGTCAATTCCGCAGGCAACCGATAAAGTCTTTATTACTGACCGGAAAAATACGCTGCTTGGCGAATTGCCGCTGACCACGATTTTATTGAACGCGCCGCATACGCTGGTTTCCGACGTAATGATCACCGATCTCACCAGTTTTGAACCGGAGGACAAAGCCGAAGACGCCGCCAGCGCGTTCGAACGTTATGACCTGATCACCGCTGCCGTCGTGGATAAAAAAGGTAAACTGATGGGCCGCCTGACGGTGGAAGAAATCGTCGATTTCGTCAATAACGACACCGACAGCAACTTACGCCGCATGGGTGGCTTAAGCCCTGAAGAAGACGTTTTCTCGCCGGTAACCAAAGCCGTGCGTAACCGCTGGGCGTGGCTGGCCATCAATCTGTGTACGGCGTTTGTGGCTTCCCGTGTGATCGGCCTGTTTGAACACACGATTTCGCAGCTCGTTGCGCTGGCCGCGCTGATGCCTATTGTCGCCGGTATCGGCGGAAATACCGGCAATCAGACCATCACCATGATTGTCCGCGGGCTGGCGCTGCACCATGTTCAGCTCGGCAATCTGAAATTCCTGATGTTCAGGGAGCTGGGCGTGGCACTGATCAACGGCCTCGTCTGGGGCGGATTAATGGGGATTGTCACCTGGCTGCTCTATGGCAACTGGGAGATGGGCGCGGTGATGACGCTGGCGATGGTGCTAAATTTACTGCTGGCCGCGCTGATGGGTGTCGTCATTCCCCTCACCATGGTACGCCTGGGCCGCGACCCTGCGGTCGGATCCAGTGTGATGATTACCGCGCTGACAGACACTGGCGGATTCTTCATTTTCCTCGGCCTTGCCACCATTTTCCTGCTTTAACGAAATGAATTCCGGCTTTCTGGCCGGAAAATTCGTTATCTATTACAGCGTAATGTAGAATTTATATTAATCATTAGCGCTGATTTTCCGGTACTCATTAACCCCTGCCGCAGTTCGCCCTGCGGTAGTGCATTGATAACATTAATCAATAAGTATCACTGCGACTGCCTGCAACGCTCCGTCAGCCAGAAAAAGGTTTTCACCGTGGAAAATAGCAAGCCGCCCTCAACTGGGGCTAATCGGGCAAACTGGACATCCTGCTTACTTTTAGGCATCTCAACCTGCCTGCTGGCCTTTGCCTGTTTGAGTATCATTCAGAAGTCGTCCAGCCTCGCCGGATTGTGGCTACCGACAGCATTGCTGATCCCTGTTTTATTCCACCATCGCTATCGCGACTGGATCCCGCTGCTGTGCGCCGCCGCACTGGGCATCGCGGCATCACATACGATCCTCGGTACGCCCTTCTTTCGCTATCTGCCTTATCTGCTCAACAACCTTATTGAGGCTTCTCTGTGTGCGGATTTATTGCGCAGAATATTGCCAGCGCAGGATCCGCTTTCGGGGCTGAGTTCCTGGATGAAATTCCTTTTCGTCGCGGTGATCTTCTGCCCGCTGGTCAGCGCGTTAATCATGCTGTTGTTTATTCTGCATGTTCATTCTCCGGCAGAATTACAAAGCCGCTTTACCACCTGGTTTATGTCAGAAGCCGTGGCGATCCTCGCGCTCACGCCGCTGGGGCTTATCTACCAGCGCGGCTACCTGGTTAAACTGATCACCTCGCCGCGTCTTTTCGGACTGCTTTTGACGTTGATCCTGACGCTGGCGGCCGGTTTTCTGGCCCTGAAATGGCTGCCTTACACTTTCGCCTTTATCACCATTCCGCTGTTATCGGCCGCCATCCGTTTACCCCGTATGGAATCGTTCATCATTTTCCTCTCGATGACACTGATGATTGCGTTACTGCATACCAGCGGCATTATTTCCGTTCAGCCGCACCTGGCGGATCAGCTCCCTCAGGGATTGATTTTCCTGCCGCTGCTATTGATTCTGATGCCTGCGAATGCCATGGCGATGGCAATGCATGCGTTGCGTACTGAAAAATCTCACATCACGCAAAGTGAAAATCGCTTCCGAAACGCCATGGAATATTCCGCAATTGGCATGACGCTGGTATCACCGGAAGGCAAGCTGCTGCAGGTGAACAAAGCCCTGTGTCATCTGCTGGGTTATGAGGCGGAATATCTGACCACCCTGACGTTCCAGGAAATTACCTATCATGAAGATCTGGGCAAAGACCTGGCGCTGTTGCAGCAATTGCTGAACGATGACATCCAGAGTTACACCCTGGAGAAACGTTATCTGCGCCGCAGCGGAGAAGTTATCTGGGCATTCCTCGCCGTATCTCTGGTGCGTGATGAACACCATAATCCGATGTATTTCATTTCTCAGATTGAAGATATCAACGAGCTTAAACACACCGAAATGACTAACAAGCGCCTTTCGGAAGCGCTGCATGAAGAAAAAGAGCTGCTGCATATCACGCTGAATTCGATCAATGAAGCGGTGATCTCCACCGACCGGAATATGAATATCACTTTCATGAATCCGGTCGCAGAGAAAATGACTGGCTGGACAGAACAGCAGGCGCAGGGGCAACCGGTAGGCCGCATCGTGCGCATCAGCAAAGGAGCGGGAGGGCCGCTTATCGACGATCTTTTGCAGTTTGATATCAATGAAAATCTGCACTCTTCCGTTGAGCGTTCGCTGGTTCTGCACGGCCATCACACGGCTTTGTTTGATGTTCAGCTGGCAGTGTCACCGCTGCGCACCCTGAAAGACGAACCGATTGGCATTGTGCTGGTGCTACAGGACGTCAGTAAATCCCGCGAACTGATGCGAAAACTCAGTTACAGCGCCTCTCACGATTTACTCACCGGGTTGTCGAATCGTGGCAGTTTCGAATCGAGCCTGAAAAAAGCGCTGAATCTGACTGCAACGCAACGTCAGCCTCACGGTCTGGCGTTTATCGATCTGGATCATTTTAAAGCGATTAACGACACCGCAGGACATGCTGCAGGGGATGAACTGCTGCGCCAGATCAGCGCACTGATGCAGGAAAACATCCGCAACAGCGACCGGCTGGCAAGGCTGGGCGGCGATGAATTTGCGCTGATCTTATTTGATTGTCCTCAGGAAGAAGGGCTGGCAACGCTGCAGCATCTGGTGGACAAAATCAACGATTTCAAATTTATCTGGGAAGGAAATGCCTACCGGATCGGAGCCAGCGCAGGAATGACGCAAATAAACGATGCGAACATCACCGGCAGCGAATACATGGCGCAAGCGGATATGGCCTGCTACATCGCCAAACACAACGGACGCGGGCGGGTTTATAAATATGAACCGGCGCAAAAAACGGCCACTGCACATACCAGCGGTGCCATCCCCCCTGAAGACCATCAGTCTGGCACAGAAGTGTCACGTTAATCCCCGCCTACGGCGTGCCCGGCTGCCACTCATTATTGAACCACAAATGCAGCGTGGCGTAGGTGCGCCAAGGTTTCCAGACTTCGGCATAGCGGGCTATCTTCGCGGGCGTCATGCCCGGAAAACGCTGTTTAATCAGATAGTCACCGCCGAGAAAAATATCAGGCGCAGACCAGGCGCGCATTGCCACATAACTGGCAGTCCAGTTGCCAATCCCCGGCATCGCCTGCAGCTGTTTTATTCCGTCCTGCACATCGGTGATGTCATCCAGCGGCAAACGCCCCTCATCCACTGCCTGCGCAATATTAATCAGACACGCTGCACGTTTGGCCTGCACACCAATACCCCGTAAATCGTCTACCGTTAACTGCCCGATGGCCGCTGCAGACGGAAACAAATGCGTCAGCGCGGCAAACGGCGTACGCACCGGTTCGCCCCATTTTTCAGTCAGCCGCGTCGCCAGTGTCGCCGCCATTTTCACGCTCACCAGTTGCCCGAGGATCGCGCGCACCATCAGTTCAAAACGGTTGACGCAGCCCGGCAGGCGTAATCCCGGCGCATTGTCAGCCAGTCCCCCCAGACCCTCGGCGATAAGCGTGGGTTGCGCGTCCAGATCCAGCAACCGCCGCACCCGGGCAACTATGTTCTCCGTGACCGGCGAAAGCGACGCCGACACTTCCAGCTCAACGCCATTTCGCTCAGGCAACGGACGCAACCGCAACCAGCCGGTCAGCCGTTCGCCGTGGTGCATCACCGCCAGCGTACGCTGGTAATATTCGCCATCCTGCTGTTCAACACCCTGCAATGCACGCGCGCCGAGAAATGCCGTCATCCATTGCCAGTCATACGGAGGCTGATAGGTCAGAAACAGGGTTGTCACAGCATGATCCTTATAAAAATGGCCCCCGGTTGGGAGCCATAATTCAGCATTAAGAACAAAAGAATAGACTATTTTCTACGCCAGGTGGTCCCTGCTGCGCCGTCTTCTAAAACGATACCCATTTCATTGAGACGATCACGCGCTTTATCCGCCATGCCCCAGTCTTTGCTGGCGCGGGCATCGTTACGCTGTTTAATCAACGCTTCGATTTCAGCCACTTCGTCATCGTTATCCGCCTGAGCACCGGATTTCAGGAACTGCTCCGGATCCTGCTCCAGCAGGCCAAGTACACCTGCCAGTTGCCGCAGTTCCGCTGCCAGACCGTTGGCCGCAGACAGGTCTTCCGTTTTCAGACGGTTGATGTCACGTGCCATATCGAACAACACGGAATAAGCTTCCGGTGTGTTGAAATCATCGTCCATAGCCGCACGGAAGCGCGTAACGAAAGCCTCACCACCGGCTGGCGTTGCAGCGGCGTCAGTGCCACGCAGTGCGGTGTACAGACGCTCCATTGAGGTACGCGCCAGTTTCAGGTTCTCTTCGCTGTAGTTTAGCTGGCTGCGATAGTGACCCGACATCAGGAAGTAACGCACGCTTTCAGCGTCATAATATTTCAGCACATCGCGCACGGTGAAGAAGTTATCCAGTGATTTGGACATCTTTTCGCGGTCGATCATCACCATGCCGGAGTGCATCCAGGTATTCACATACGGGCCGTCATGGGCACAGCTTGACTGCGCAATTTCGTTCTCGTGGTGCGGGAACATCAGGTCAGAACCGCCACCGTGAATATCGAAATGCGCACCGAGCTGTTTGCAGTTCATCGCAGAACATTCGATATGCCAGCCCGGGCGACCTTCGCCCCACGGAGATGTCCAGCTCGGTTCGCCCGGCTTGGACATTTTCCACAGTACGAAATCCATCGGATTGCGTTTCACGTTGGCTTCGACTTCGACGCGCGCACCCGCCTGTAACTGATCCAGATCCTGACGGGACAACAGTCCGTAATCCGGATCACTTTCCACCCAGAACATCACATCACCGTTCGACGCGACATAGGCGTGGTCACGGTCAATCAGCTTCTGCACGATATCGATAATTTCGTGAATGTGCTGCGTGGCGCGCGGTTCGGAGTCCGGCGGCAGAATGTTCAGTGAAGCAAAATCAGCATGCATCTCGGCGATCATACGGTCGGTCAGCGCCATAAACGTTTCGCCATTTTCAGCGGCACGTTTAATGATTTTATCGTCGATATCGGTGATATTGCGCACGTATTTCAGGTCATAACCGAGGTAACGCAGGTAACGCGACACCACGTCGAAAGACACAAAGGTGCGACCGTGGCCGATATGACACAGGTCGTAAACAGTGATCCCACACACGTACATCCCGACTTTACCGGCATGAATTGGCTTGAATTCCTCTTTTTGGCGACTCAGGGTATTAAAAATCTTCAGCATCAGGCTATTCCGTGTGTTGGGCGTAGAAAATGACGTTGGCGCGTTTAAGCGACACTAACGCGTATAATATAACGAAAATGATTTCACCGAAACGGCATAAGGCCGCCGGACGGGCTTTAGTCGTCACAAAGCCGCTGCTGACGGCAACTTTTGAGTTATGGTATAAGAAAAGGCTATAGTAGCCGCTCTTACTAAGAGCACACATCAACATTAGCAGGATGATAATTATGGTCACTTTCCACACCAACCACGGCGACATCGTCATTAAAACTTTCGCTGACAAAGCGCCAGCCACGGTTGAAAACTTCCTGAACTATTGCCGTAAAGGCTTCTACGACAACACAATTTTCCACCGTGTGATTAACGGTTTCATGATCCAGGGCGGCGGTTTTGAGCCAGGCATGAACCAGAAAAACACCGATGCGCCTATCAATAACGAAGCAGACAACGGCCTGAAAAACACCAAAGGCACGCTGGCGATGGCGCGTACCAACGATCCGCATTCCGCCACGGCACAGTTCTTCATCAACGTAACTGACAACGACTTCCTGAACCACAGTGGCAAAAACGCACAGGGTTGGGGCTACTGCGTATTCGCAGAAGTGGTTGAAGGTCAGGACGTGGTTGACGCGATCAAAGCCGTCAAAACCGGCCGCAGCGGTATGCACCAGGACGTTCCAAAAGAAGATGTTGTGATCAAAAGCGTCACAGTCAGCGAATAATCAACGTCGGGATGACCACGTTTTTTATCGCAGATATCCATCTTTGCGCACAGGAACCGGCAATCACTGCCGGTTTTCTGCGTTTTCTACGTGAAGATGCGCCGCAGGCCGACGCCCTGTACATTCTCGGTGACCTGTTCGAAGCCTGGATTGGCGACGACGATCCGCAGCCGCTTCACGCTGAAATCTCGGCGGCACTGAATCAGTTACACCAGCAAGGTGTGCCCTGCTTCTTCATTCACGGCAACCGCGATTTTCTGCTCGGCAGACGTTTCGCCCGCGAGAGCCTGATGACGTTGCTGCCGGAGAAAAAAGTGCTGGAACTGTACGGACGCCGCGTCCTGATCCTGCACGGCGATACACTGTGCACCGACGATGTCGCGTATCAGAACTTCCGCAAAAAAGTCCACAACCCGCTGATCCAGAAACTTTTCCTGATGCTGCCGCTGAAATGGCGACTGGCGATTGCCGCCAGAATGCGCGCCAACAGCAAGGCGTCAAACCAGGGCAAATCACTGGAAATTATGGATGTGAACCCGCAGGCGGTGGTCAGCGAAATGCAGATGGCAGGCGTGGAGTGGATGATTCACGGTCACACCCATCGTCCGGCAATTCACGATGTGCCGCTGGGGAATAAAACCGGCCACCGCGTGGTACTCGGCGCATGGCACGAAGAAGGCTCGATGGTGAAAGTCACCGCCGATAACGTCGAGCTGATCAGCTTCCCGTTTTGAGTCACCTCAAAGTTACCCAAAATAATTTGAGTTGCTGGAAGGCGACAAGCTCATGAATCCCTGGGAGCTTAGCTGACTAAGTGACCGGGGTGAATGAGCGCAGTCAACGCATCAGCAGCCCGAAGTATGAAGGGTAACGGGTACGCCTGAATGGAAGCGGAATTGTTCGTCCGGCGTGAGGATCAGTTCCGCTTCAATCCTGCCAAACTCCTCTACCCGCTCACTGATATCCGTTCCGGCATATTGCTCCGCCAGCGCCAGATAATCGGCAAAATGCCGTGATTCTGAACGCAGCAATGAGGTGTAAAAACGCGACAAGGTTTCGTCGAGATGCGGCGCAATTTTGGCAAAACGCTCACAGGATCGCGCTTCTATGTACGCCCCGATAATCAGCCGGTCGACCAGAATATTCAGATCATCGTGATGACGGGTATGTTTGATCATACCGCTGGCGTAGCGCGAGGGGGAAAGCTGGGTATAAGTAATATTGCGCTTTTGCATGATTTCCACCACTTGTTCGAAGTGATGAAGCTCTTCACGCGCCAGACGCGCCGCACAAAACAGCAGCTCGGTGCGATCCAGATATTTGGTCATCAGGCTCATCGCCGTGGCCGCCGCTTTCTTTTCACAGTTAGCGTGGTCGATCAGCATCACCGTCTGATTTTCCAGCGCCACATCCACCCACAGAGCGGGTGTTTCACAGTGAAGAAAATCATAAATCGGTGCCAGTAAAGCCTGCGTCATAAATCAGTTTCCAATGAAGTTTGTCATTAATATATTGGTTTGGATTATACAAATCTGCCGCCAACTTCTCATCAAAAATGCGCCGTTTTCCGGCGACGCAACCGTTTTCCTCCCTCACGGAGCGTGCTATCATTTGCGCCCTCGCAGTTTCTATTTCCGAATCACAGGAGCTTTACAGACATGTCATCCAACGTTACCCCGGCAAAAATCGCCATCGTTATGGGGTCTAAAAGTGACTGGGCGACCATGCAGTTCGCCGCCGACGTCCTCACAACGCTGAATATTCCTTTCCATGTCGATATCGTCTCCGCTCACCGTACGCCGGACAAATTGTTTACTTTCGCTGAGCAGGCTTCCGCTAACGGTTTTGATGTGATCATCGCGGGTGCCGGTGGCGCAGCGCATTTACCGGGCATGCTGGCGGCGAAAACGCTGGTGCCGGTGCTGGGCGTGCCGGTGCAAAGTGCTGCACTCAGTGGCATCGACAGTCTCTATTCCATTGTGCAAATGCCGCGTGGTATTCCGGTCGGTACGCTGGCGATCGGTAAAGCCGGTGCCGCAAACGCCGCATTGCTGGCGGCACAGATTCTTGCACTGCACGATGCTGAGATTGCCAAAAACCTGGCCGCGTGGCGCACCGCACAAACTGACGAAGTGCTGAATAACCCCGACCCGCGGGAGGAAGCATGAAACCGGTTTGCGTACTCGGAAACGGCCAGTTAGGCCGAATGCTGCGTCAGGCCGGTGAACCGCTGGGCATCGCCGTCTATCCTGTCGGCCTTGATGCTGAACCGGAAGCCGTGCCGTATCAGCAAAGCGTGATCACCGCTGAAATCGAACGCTGGCCGGAAACGGCGCTGACCCGCGAACTGGCGACGCACAATGCGTTCGTTAACCGCGACATTTTCCCGCGTCTGGCCGATCGCCTGACGCAAAAACAGTTGCTCGACCAGCTCGGTCTGGCGACTGCGCCGTGGCAATTGCTGGCCGATGCCGCCGAATGGCCGCAGGTATTCTCCCGGCTTGGCCAACTGGCGATTGTGAAACGTCGCGTCGGCGGGTACGACGGCCGGGGTCAGTGGCGTCTGCGTTCTGGTGAAGAAAATACCCTGCCGCAGGATTGCTATGGCGAATGCATCGTTGAGCAGGGTATCAACTTCTCCGGTGAAGTTTCGCTGGTGGGCGCGCGAGGTCACGATGGTAAAACCGTGTTTTATCCGCTGACCCATAACCTGCATCAGGACGGCATTCTGCGCACCAGTGTTGTGCTGCCGCAGCCGGATGCCGCCCTGCAACAGCAGGCAGAAAACATGCTGTCAGCGATCATGAACGAACTGAATTATGTCGGTGTGATGGCAATGGAGTGTTTCGTGGTCAGCGAAGGTTTGCTGATCAATGAGCTGGCACCGCGTGTGCATAACAGCGGGCACTGGACACAGAACGGCGCCTCTTACAGTCAGTTTGAAATGCATCTGCGCGCCATCCTTGGTCTGCCGCTGCCGAAACCGGTGGTGAGCACACCGTCAGTGATGGTGAATCTGATTGGCACGGATGTGTCAGAAAAATGGCTGAGCCTGCCGCTGGTCAATCTGCACTGGTACGAGAAAGACGTGCGTCCGGGTCGTAAAGTCGGACACCTGAATCTCAACGACGCCAGCGCCAGCCTGCTGAAAGACAATCTCAACGCACTGGTCCCGATGCTGCCGGAAGAATACGCCAGCGGGATTGAATGGGCGATTGAAAAGCTTTGATTTGATCGGCTCCCTCCCCTGCGAAGGGGAGGGTTGGGGTGGGGTATTAAGGTCAAAATCTCATAGTTAAAGTGTGCTTTGACAAACAGTTAGCCATTAAAACCCCCTCCCTGCCTCCCCCTTCGCAGGGGGAGGAGTTTAGAAACTACGAGTCGTATTGCCGGAACAACGCCCGCCCCCGCAGCAACCGCACACCCAGCCAACCGCCGCAAACCGACAGCAGCACCGCGCTGACCACCGGTACCGCAATCCACATCAGATAATTCGGTTCCCATGGGAAATCGAAAACCTGGCGTTGCAGTAGCCACAATGCAGCTTCCGCGCCGATGGCGGCGGCGATCCCCGCCACCAGCCCGAGCACGGCAAATTCACACCACAATGTCCGGTGCAGCATTTTTTTGCTGGCACCCAGCGTGCGGTAAACAATCAGCTCCTGACGGCGCTGACGCATGCCGACCTGAATTTGCGCCAGCAGCAGCAATCCGCCGCACAGCATCACCAGGATCACCATCACTTCCAGCGCCCGACTCACCTGCTGTAATACCTGGCCGACCTGACGCAGGATCGAGCCGATATCCAGCAAACTCAGCGTCGGGAACTGACGGTTAAGCTGCGTGATGGTGCTGACATCACCGTGATAACGGAAGCTGGTCAGCCAGCTTTGCGGTTGTGCATCCAGCGCACCCGGCGGGAAGATGAAGTAGAAATTCGGCTTCAGGCTGTCCCAGTCCACTTTACGCAGGCTGGTGATTTTGGCGCTGAATTCCTGCGTATCACCGCTGAACGTGACGGTATCGCCCAGCTTCAGTCCCAGACGCCCCGCCAGCCCTTCATCTACCGACACCTCACCGACTTTCGGCGGTCCGTTGCCTGCAACCAGCGGATTGTGATCCGGCAGTCCCTGCATCCAGGTCAGATTCAGTTCACGGTTGACCGCCTCTCCCCCTGCGTCATCCGGTTTGATGATATCAGTGGCAACTTTGTCGTTAATCTTCGTCAGACGTACCCGCACAATCGGGTAGAAGGTTTCCGGTTGCGCGTTATGCTGATGCAGGAAATCCGTCACCTGCGGGATTTGGTCTTTGGTGATATTAAGCAGGAAGTAATTCGGGCTGTCCGGCGGCAGTTGTTGCTCCCAGCGATCCAGTAAATCCCCGCGCATCACCAGCAGCAACGCCAGCAACATAAATGACATCGAGAATGCCGCCAGTTGGCTGAGCGTCACCCACGGCTGACGCAGCAGACGGTTGACCGCCAGACGCAGCGGTAACTGACGGAATGTCAGCTTGCGTAACAGCAGCAGCGCCCCCCAGCCAATCAGACCAAGCAGCAGCGAAAGTACCAGTACGCCCGCCAGCAATGACCAGAGCAGCGAACTGCCGCCCATCAGCGCCGCCAGCAAACCCACCACTACCACAACCATCACCGGCAGGAAATAACGCAGCGGCCAGACATTTGCCACCACATCATGGCGCAGCACCCGCAGTGGCTGGGTCGCAAGCAACTGGCGATACGGACGAATGCCGATCAACAGCGAGATCACCACCATCGCGCCCATCGACCACACCCACGGCCAGCCACCGGCAGGCGGTAATTCTGCAGGCAAAACCGGCGCCAGCACTTTCATCAGGATGGCTTCAAATGCCAGACCAACCACGCTGCCGCACAACCCCGCCAGCGCCAGCACCGCCAGCCACTGACCGATAATCAGCTTTTGCAGCGCCTTTTTCCCGGCACCCAGCGTTTTCAGGACCGCAACCAGATCATAACGGCTCCGGCAGTAATGCCCCATCGACACGGCAATCGCGGCGATTGACAGCATCAGGGTCAGCAGTGCCGACAGCGTGAGGAATTGCTGAGAGCGCTGTAATGATTTGCCCAGCGCCCCGTCGGAATCTTCCATCCCGCTCCAGCGCTGATCAGGCTTAAGCAGCCCTTTTATCGCTTCGCCGTAACTTTGAATCGCTTGCGGCGAACCGGCAAACATATAGCGATAGGTCAGACGACTGCCCGGCTGAACAGCCCCGGTTTTCGGCACGTCTTCCAGATTCATGATCACACGGGGCGCAGTCTGGAACGGGTTAAAGCCCGAATCCGGCTCCTGAACAATCACACCGGCGATTTTCAGCGTGGTATCTCCGACATCCAGATTGTCGCCGACTTTTACGTTCAGCAGTGCCAGCAGGCGCGGCGCGACCAGCACCGTTCCCGGTTCAGGTTTCAGTCCTGCCGGTTCGGTTTGTAACGCGCCATACAGCGGATATGCCAGATCGGTGGCTTTCACCGCCGCCAGTTGCGGCGTTTCGCCGGCAAACGTCATGGTCATAAAAGAGAGCTGACGGCTGACTTTCAGCCCCTGCGACTGTGCATCCTGCAACCAGGCTTCCGTAATCGGATGCGCGGAACGCAGGACGCGATCCCCGGCGATAAACTCACGGCTTTGCTGACTCAGCCCTTTGTCCATGCGGTCGCTGATACTGCCAAGCGCCAGCACACAGGCCACTGCCAGGGTCAGCGCCAGCCAGACGATCAGCAGCGAAGGCGAACGCCATTCCCGCCAGAACCAGCGCCAGATCATGCTTCCTCCCATAATTTCCCGTCACGCAGACGCAACCGCCGCTGACAGCGCGCCGCCAGCTGTTCGTCATGGGTGACCAGAATCAGCGTCGTTGCCGCATCGCGGTTCAGTGAAAACAGCAAATCGACAATACGCTCGCCGGTCACGCGATCCAGATTGCCGGTCGGCTCATCGGCAAACAATAATTTGGGCTTGCCGATGAATGCCCGCGCCAGCGCCACACGCTGTTGTTCGCCGCCGGAAAGCTGCGCCGGAAGATGATGCAGACGCCCGCCCAGCCCGAGACTTTCCAGTAACTGCACGGCCTGCTGACGACTGCTGCTGTCGCTTTCACCGCGCAACAACGCAGGAAGCTGGACGTTTTCCAGTGCGTTGAGTGTCGGCACCAGCATGAAAGACTGGAACACGAAACCGACATTTTTTGCCCGTAGCGCCGCGCGCCCTTCCTCATTGAGTTCGCTGAGGGATTTGCCCAGTAATTTCACATCACCCCGGGTGCCATCATCCAGCCCGGCAAGAATGCCCAGCAAGGTGGATTTACCGGAACCGGATTCGCCAATCAGGGCAATTGTCTGGGCAGGTTTGACAACCAGCTCCACACCGGACAGGATGGTGAGCTGACCTTCACCCTGACCGACGTGCTTACTTAGATGATGAACTTCAAGAACATTTTCCGCTGGCATCTCCCCTTCCTTATGTTGTTAGGATTATTGAGTTTTCGCGCCGTTGCTGCTGATAACTTGCTGATTATTGGCGACAGTTTGAGTGCAGTCTATCGCCTTCCGGTAGCCGAATCCTGGCCGACATTACTGAATAACACATGGCAAAAAGAAGGTGGCAAGCCCACCATAATCAACGCCAGTATCAGCGGCGATACCGCTGAACAAGGGCTGGCACGCCTGCCATCCTTGCTGCAACAACATCACCCCCGCTGGGTGCTGATTGAACTGGGTGCCAACGACGGATTGCGGGGTTTCCCGCCACAAACCCTTTCCCGGACGCTGCAACAGGTGATTGAACAGGTAAAACAGAGCAATGCCCAACCGTTGCTGATGCAAATCCGTCTGCCACCCAATTATGGCCGCCGCTACGGCGACGCGTTCTACGCCATTTATCCGGCGCTGGCAAAGCAGGAAAACATCCCGCTGGTGCCGTTCTTTATGGAGCAGGTCGCCGTGAAACCTGAATGGATGCAGGACGACGGTTTACATCCTGCGCTGGCAGCACAATCCTTTATTGCCGGATGGATGTCAGAAAAACTCACGCCGCTGCTGACGCATTAGGGTTAAAATACGACGAATAAAAATAATACCGGGACGTGAGTAAAACCAAGACGTTACCTTTTTCACCCGACTCCCTAGTAAATCACAGTCATAAAAAATAGGGACACCTCACAGGTAAAGTTATGCAAAAAGCAGTATTAATCACCGGTTGTTCCAGCGGTATCGGGCTGGTTGCCGCACAGGATTTGCGCGCACGCGGTTATCGGGTACTGGCGGCATGTCGGAAAACGCAGGATATCGACACGCTGCAGCAGATGGGGTTTGAAACTATTCAGTGCGATCTTGATGATAAACAGAGCGTCGAACTTGCGGCCGCCGAGGTCATTGCGCTGACAGGCAACCGTCTGTATGGCTTGTTTAATAATGCGGGTTACGGCGTTTATGGCCCGCTCAGCAGCATCAGCCGTGAGCAGTTCGAACAACAATTTTCCACCAATTTATTTGGTACACATCAGCTGACGCAGCTTCTGTTACCCGCCATGTTGCCACACGGCGAAGGCCGTATTATCCAGACCAGCTCGGTGATGGGGCTGATTACTACGCCGCGCCGGGGCGTGTATGCTGCCAGTAAATTTGCACTGGAGGCCTGGTCCGACACACTGCGCATGGAGCTGCACGGCACCGGTATTCAGGTCAGCCTGATTGAACCCGGCCCGCTGAGCAGTAATTTCACCGCCAATGTGAGTCAGTCGCAGACCGACCAGCCGGTCGAAAATCCGGGTATTGCCCGTCGTTTTACACTCAAGCCGGAGGCGGTTTTGCCCAAACTGCACCATGCTTTAGAACATCCGCGCGCGCGCCTGCGTTATCCGGTCACACTGGTCGCCCATGCACTGACGGTGCTGAAACGCCTGTTGCCCGCGCGCATGCTGGACAAAATATTACGCGGAAACAGCTAAGTAAAAGCGATTCGGGGTTGAAGCGGCAAGAGTCGCCCCCATTTGTTCTTAAATACTTTAATTTTCTATACCCTAAATAATTCGAGTTGCGGGAAGGCGGCAAGCTCACGAAGACCCGGGAGCTTAGATAACTAAGTGACCGGGCTGAATGAGCGCAGCCAACGCATCAGCAGCTCGAAGTATGACGGGTAGCGGAGAGACAGAATTCATGCTTGCACAACCTACAGTAATCGATATCAACGAAACCAACCTGCACCAGACGCTGGAACAATCCATGTCTGTGCCGGTGATGTTCTATTTCTGGTCTGAACGCAGCCAGCATTGCCTGCAACTGGGTCCGGTTCTCGACAAACTGGCCGTCGAATACGCCGGTCAGCTAATCCTGGCAAAAGTGGACTGCGATGCCGAGCAGATGATCGCCCAGCAGTTTGGTCTGCGCTCGATCCCTGCCGTTTATCTGTTCAAAGACGGTCAGCCGGTCGATGGTTTCCAGGGTCCGCAGCCGGAAGAAGTGATCCGCGAACTGCTGCAGAAAGTGTTGCCGAAAGAAGAAGAGCTGAAACTGGCTCAGGCGCAGGAAATGTTGCAAGCGGGCGATGTGAATGGTGCCCTGCCGTTGCTGAAAGAAGCATGGCAGTTGAGCAATCAGCGCAGTGACATCGGTTTGTTGCTGGCGGAAACACAAATTAATCTGCACCGTACTGACGATGCCGAAGCCGTGCTGGCGACCATTCCGTTACAGGATAAAGATTCCCGTTATCAGGGGCTGATTGCGCAGATCGAGTTACTGAAACAGGCCGCCGATACGCCGGAAATTCAGCAACTTCAGCAGGAGTTGTCGCAGGATCCTGAGAATGCCGAGCTGGTGGTCAAACTCAGCCTGCAACTTCATCAGGTCGGGCGTAATGAAGAAGCGCTGGAACTGCTGATGGCTCCGCTGAAGAAAGACTTAGGGGCGGCGAACGGTGCGGCACGTAAAACGCTGATGGATATTATGGCAGCACTCGGCACCGGCGATGCGCTGGCCGCCAAATACCGCCGCCAGTTATATTCCCTGCTCTATTGATTCATCCGGTTTCACCGTAAACGCCCTGCGCACGTCACTTCTCCGGACGTGCGTTTTTTTTAGCATTTCCCCCGTCTTTTATCCTCTGAACTATCCTTTTATTAATACGATGACTTAACGATTTGTGCGACAATTGAACACGCGCCTGACCGGTCGGTGAGTGCGCCAGGGACATGTTTTTATTCGATTATTCCCCCGTGAATAGTCAGAACACAGTTTTACAGGAGTTTCATACTATGTTTGACCTTATTCCCATCCCTATCCTTATTCTGATCGTACTGGCGCTGCTGATGGTGTACGCCGGGATCAAGATCGTGCCCCAGGGCTACCAGTGGACCGTCGAACGTTTTGGCCGCTATACCAAAACCCTGATGCCGGGGCTGAACCTGGTGGTGCCGTTTGTCGACCGCATCGGTCGCAAAATCAATATGATGGAACAGGTACTGGATATTCCTTCTCAGGAAGTGATTTCCCGCGATAACGCCAATGTTGCCATCGATGCGGTGTGTTTCATTCAGGTGATTGACCCGGCGCGCGCCGCCTATGAAGTCAGCAATCTGGAGCAGGCGATCGTTAACCTGACGATGACCAACTTCCGTACCGTTCTCGGCTCGATGGAACTGGACGAAATGTTGTCACAACGCGACAACATCAACGCACGTTTGCTGCATATCGTCGATGAAGCTACCAATCCGTGGGGCGTGAAAATCACCCGTATCGAGATCCGTGATGTGCGCCCACCGGCTGAACTGATCTCTGCGATGAACGCACAGATGAAAGCCGAACGTACAAAACGTGCCGACATTCTGGAAGCCGAAGGTGTACGTCAGTCCGCCATTTTACGTGCTGAAGGTGAAAAACAGTCGCAAATTCTGAAAGCCGAAGGTGAGCGTCAGTCAGCATTCCTGCAGGCAGAAGCGCGTGAACGTGCGGCGGAAGCGGAAGCCCAGGCCACCAAAATGGTGTCCGAAGCGATTGCGGCCGGTGATGTGCGGGCGATTAACTACTTCGTGGCACAAAAATATACCGATGCCCTGACGAAAATCGGTTCTGCCAATAACAGCAAAATCATCATGATGCCGCTGGATGCCACCAGTCTGATGGGCTCCATTGGCGGAATTGCTGAGTTGCTGAAAGAAACCAAAGGCGGCAAATAATGCTGCATGATTTCATGGCAAATCCGCACGTATTCTGGCTGTCTCTGGGTGGCCTGTTACTGGCAGCTGAGCTGGTGGGTGCGAGTGGTTACTTGCTGTGGAGCGGCGTGGCGGCGGCCCTGGTGGGTGCTGTCACGTGGATCCTGCCGCTGCCGTGGGCATGGCAGGGCACGGCATTTGCCCTGCTGACCATTCTGGCGGCGTGGCTGTGGTGGAAGTGGCTGAACCAGCGGGTGGATAAATCTTCCGGCAATGCCGCACTCAATCAGCGAGGCCAGCAATTAGTGGGCACTTACGCTACGGTGCTGGAACCGGTAACTAACCAGTTCACACGGGTACAAATCGGTGACAGCAGCTGGCGTGCGATCTGCAGCTCCCCTCTGAACGTCGGGGACAAAGTCGTTATCACCGGCGTGGAAGGGGCGACGCTGCGCGTAGAACCCGATGCGCGTTAATGTTTGTTATGACAGCAGCCGCTGAGATTATCGATGATCGGGCAATCCGCACCCTCGTCGCCGGGGCAGGATTCCGCCAGCGTCAGTAAGCGCTCACGCATCACTTTCAGTTCTTCAATGTGCCGCGCAATTTCGGCGGCCTTTTCTAATGTCCGCGCTTTTACGTCAGCACTGTGCCTGTCAGGATTGTGGAATAATGCCACCAGCTCCTGACACTCTTCCAGCGTAAAACCAACCTGCCGCGCCTGGCGCAACAACGTCAGTTCTTCGATATGTTTTTGTGCATAGCTGCGGTAGCCGTTTTCACTGCGAGCCGGTGCGGTGACCAGCCCTTTCTCTTCATAAAAACGAATCGCTTTGCTGGTCAGCCCGGTTTTTTTCGCCACATCACTGATGTTCATTTTGCCTCCTTGACCTTACCCTTGCTGGAAGGTTTATGCTCTATAACTAGTGAAATTTGACAATCAGGTCAAGGCAAAAAGGAAATTCATCATGACGACTACCGTATTATCCCTGCAAGGCTTGTCCTGCGGGCACTGTGTCGCTTCAACGCGTAAAGCGCTGGAAGCGGTTGAAGGCACCACCTCTGTAGAAGTCTCTCTGGATAAAGCCATCGTCAAAGGCGATGCCAGCAGCCAGAGCCTGATCGACGCCGTAGTGAACGCCGGTTACGACGCGCAGGTTGCAGGAGATACATCCCCAAAATCTGAGCCGCTGACCGATAAGGCGAGTGTTTTGCCGGAACCCCTGTCAGCGGCTGCGTCACCTGTTCCGGCTGAGACTCACGCCCCGCAAGCCGCTGATGACAGCGTGCAATTATTGCTCAGCGGCATGAGCTGCGCCAGTTGTGTCAGTAAAGTGCAACGGGCGCTGGAAGGCGTGAATGGTGTCGAGCAGGCACGGGTCAATCTGGCGGAACGCAGTGCGCTGGTCAGCGGCAAAGCTGATCAAAACGCACTGATTGCCGCCGTTGAACGTGCCGGTTATGGCGCTGAAATTATTATCGACGAAACCGAACGCCGTGAGCGCCAGCAACAAACCTCACGCAAAAGCATGATCCGCTTTAGCTGGCAGGCAGCGCTCGGCCTGGCTGCCGGTATCCCGATGATGTTATGGGGATTGCTCGGCGGCGAAATGATGGTCACCGCCGGTAATCAGACCGGCTGGCTGATTATCGGCCTGCTGACATTGCTGATTATGATTGTCGCTGGCGGGCATTTTTACCGCAGTGCATGGAAAAACCTGATGCACGGCAGCGCGAATATGGACACGCTGGTGTCACTCGGTACCGGCGCAGCATGGATTTTCTCCTTCGCTGTCAGCCTGTGGCCGGACGCGTTCCCGGTGCAGGCGCGCCATCTTTACTATGAAGCCAGTGTGATGATTATTGGCCTGATTAATCTGGGTCACGCGCTGGAACAACGCGGACGTCAGCGTTCATCAAAAGCACTCGAACGCTTGCTGGACCTGACCCCACCGACCGCACGCGTTGTCACCGCAGAAGGCGAAAAAACCCTGCCGCTGGCTGAAATACAGCAAGGCATGACGCTGCGGCTCACCACCGGTGATCGTGTGCCGGTTGACGGTGAAATTCAAAGCGGCGAAGCCTGGATGGATGAAGCTATGCTGACCGGCGAACCCATCCCACAGCAGAAATCCCAGGGTGAAAAAGTGCATGCGGGGACGCTGGTCAAAGACGGCAGCGTGCTGTTCCGCGCTGACGCTATCGGCAGCCAGACGACCCTTTCGCGGATCATCAAACTGGTGCGCGAAGCCCAGAGCAGCAAGCCTGAAATCGGTAAGCTGGCAGATAAAATATCTTCTGTCTTCGTGCCCGCCGTGGTGCTGATTGCTTTGTTCAGTGGCGCAATCTGGTACTTCTTTGGTCCGCAGCCACAACTGATGTATACGCTGGTGATCGTCACTACCGTGCTGATTATCGCCTGTCCTTGTGCGCTGGGATTAGCGACGCCGATGTCGGTTACCGCGGGCGTCGGCCGTGCGGCGGAATTCGGCGTACTGGTGCGTGATGCCGATGCGCTGCAAAAAGCCAGTACCCTCACCACGCTGGTATTTGATAAAACCGGGACGCTGACGGAAGGCCAGCCGAAAGTGACGGATACATACACCTTTGGCGGTATCCGTGAACAGCAGGCGCTGCGCTTTGCCGCCGCGCTGGAAAAAGGCTCGCACCACCCGCTGGCGCAGGCGATTGTTGAAAAAGCTGGCGGGCTGGACATTCCTGACGTGCTGAATTTCCGTACCCTTGGCGGTCTGGGTTTACGCGGCGATGTTGACGGTACGGCGTTATTACTGGGTAATCAGGCGCTGATGCAGGAAAATGGCGTGGATACCGTGGATGCCAACACTCTGCTGGAAAGCATGGCAGGCGAAGGCGCGACGCCGGTATTGCTGGCGGCAAACGGACAACTGGCGGCGCTGTTCGCGCTGCGTGACCCATTACGTGAAGACAGCGTCAGCGCCTTACAACGTCTGCATCAGCTTGGGTATCAGCTGGTGATGCTGACCGGCGACAATCCGCGTACCGCTCAGGCAATTGCCGCACAAGCAGGAATCGATAAAGTGATTGCCGGTGTGCGTCCCGAAGGCAAAGCCGATGCCATTAAAGCGTTGCAGGACAAAGGCCAGCAGGTCGCCATGATCGGCGACGGCATTAATGATGCCCCGGCACTGGCGCAGGCCGATGTCGGGATTGCGATGGGCGGAGGCAGCGATGTGGCGATCGAAACAGCGGCCATTACCCTGATGCGTCCGAGTCTGCACGGTGTCGCCGATGCGCTGGCGATGTCTCAGGCGACGCTGCGTAACATGAAGCAGAACCTGCTGGGCGCTTTTATCTATAACGTGATTGGCATTCCCGTTGCGGCCGGTGTGCTTTATCCGCTGACCGGTACCTTGCTCAGCCCGGTCGTGGCAGGTGCAGCGATGGCACTGTCATCCATTACCGTCGTCGCTAACGCAAATCGCCTGTTGCACTTTAAGCCGAAAAAACAAGACGTTTCCCCTGTTCGCTAAAACGATGACGCGTTAGCATGGTCTCTCATTTTTCGGGAGACCATGCACTATGGCGCATTTTTTCAACCGGGTATTAAGCGGGTTCCGCAAGTTGTTTCCCGTCGAGTATTCTTATCCCGCCATTGATATTCAGCTTCCCGGCAACCGCTCCCTGCATCTGGTCGGCAGCATTCATATGGGCACGCAGGACATGCACCCCCTGCCCGCCCCCCTGTTGCGCCGCCTGCAAAAAGCCGATGCACTGATTGTCGAAGCCGATATCAGCGGCACGGAATCTCCCTTCAGCATGACCGGCGAATTTCCGCCACTGGCCGAACGTCTGCCCGAATCCCAGTATCTGCACGTCGAACGTTTATGCGAAGAACTGGGCGTATCCATGTGGACGCTCAATCCGCTGCCCTCGTGGCAGGTGGCACTGATGTTGCAGGCCACGCAGGCGCAGCGCCTCGGGTTGCGCGGAAATTACGGCATTGATTATCAGCTGTTGCAGACCGCCAAAAAGCAGGGGACGAAAATCATCGAGCTGGAAGGTCCGCAGGAACAGTTCGAATTATTGCAGCAGTTGCCAGATGGCGGACTCACGCTGCTGGAAGATACCCTGACGCACTGGCACACCAATGCCCGCTTGCTGCAAACCATGATCAGCTGGTGGCTGGATACCAAACCGGGGCTGGCGACAGAGCAACTGCCTAACACTTTCAGCAGCGATTTGTACGATATCCTGATGAATCAGCGAAACATTCGCTGGAAACAACTGTTGCTGGATCTCCCGGCGGGAAACTATGTGGTCGCAGTAGGTGCGCTGCATTTGTATGGCGAAGGGAATCTGCCGGAATTACTCGCAAAGAAGAGATAGCCTGAAGGATGACGGAGATTAAAAAAATGGCCGATATTTCTATCGGCCAGTCAAAGAGGAATTTCATTTTATTAGTTATAGCTTCAGTGTCAGCCTTTACAGGCGCAACACCGGCTGGCACAGGGTAGCAATCTGTGTTGGGTCTTGGCAATAACCATTCATTGCTCTACTATTTCTCCTTCGCTTATTAAGTGCACTTTATTGTTTAATTTCATCAGATTGAACAGGTGATGAAATTTCGAACAACAACATAAAATAAAACAGAGGAGACAGGCTATGACCCCTGCCGTATTACTCCTGGAAAAGAATAAAGTCAGCTTCACCCTTCATCCGTATGAACACAGCAGCGATGAAACCAATTTTGGCGATGAAGCCGTAAAAAAACTCGGTCTGGACGCCCGTCAGGTTTATAAAACCCTGCTGGTTTCGTTGAATGGTGATGCTAAAAATCTGGCCGTGGCGGTCACGCCGGTGGCATCCCAGCTGGACTTAAAAAAAGTCGCGAAAGCGCTGGGGGCGAAAAAAGCCGATATGGCGGATCCTATGATTGCACAACGCGTTACCGGTTATCTGGTCGGTGGCATCAGTCCGCTCGGACAGAAAAAGCTGCTGCCCACGGTGATCGACAGCCCGGCGCAGACGTTCAATACCATTTATGTTTCAGGCGGTAAACGCGGCCTTGATATTGAACTGGCGGCAGGCGATCTTTGTCGCTTACTGAAAGGTCAGTTTGCTGAGATCGCGAAAATCAGCTGACAGGCCGGTACTCTGCACCTCTACAATAAGAAGGCCTCCTCTGCTATGACAGACACGACGTCAACGCCAGCCAGCCCGCAGAAAGACGCAGTCAAAAAGACTGCGTTTTCTATTCTGGCGGCGATCAGCGTTTCTCACCTGCTTAATGACATGATCCAGTCGCTGATACTGGCGATTTATCCGTTGCTGCAAAACGAGTTTTCCCTGAGCTTCACACAGATCGGGCTGATCACGCTGACGTATCAGATCACCGCATCACTGTTGCAGCCGCTGATCGGCTATTACACCGACAAACATCCGCAACCCTATTCTTTGCCGGTCGGCATGGGCTTTACGCTCTCCGGGCTGCTGCTGCTGGCTGTGGCGCAGAGTTTCCCTGTCGTGCTGCTGGCGGCGGCGCTGGTCGGGACGGGTTCTTCGGTTTTCCACCCTGAGTCTTCGCGCGTGGCACGCATGGCTTCCGGCGGTCGTCACGGGCTGGCGCAATCGCTGTTCCAGGTGGGCGGTAATTTCGGCGCTTCCCTCGGCCCGCTGCTGGCTGCACTGATTATTGCGCCTTACGGTAAAGGCAATGTAGCGTGGTTCTCACTGGCGGCGCTGCTCGGCATTGTGGTGTTACTGCAAATCAGTAAATGGTATCGCCAGCAAAACCTGATCGCCAAAACGCACGGGCCGGTGAAAAGTCATGTGACCCTGTTGCCACGTAAAACAGTGGCGATGTCACTGGGTATTTTGCTGATCCTGATATTTTCCAAGTACTTCTACCTGACCAGCCTGAGCAGCTATTACACCTTTTACCTGATCCATAAATTTGGTGTATCGGTGCAAAGCGCACAAATCCATCTGTTTGTTTTTCTGTTTGCAGTGGCTGCGGGCACCATTATCGGCGGGCCGGTGGGTGATAAGATTGGGCGCAAATACGTCATTTGGGCTTCAATTCTCGGCGTCGCGCCATTTACGCTACTTTTGCCGCACGCCAGTCTGATGTGGACCAGCGTGCTTAGCGTGATTATCGGCGTGATCCTCGCCTCGGCATTCTCAGCCATTCTGGTGTTCGCGCAGGAGCTGATGCCGGGCAAAGTCGGCATGGTTTCCGGCCTGTTCTTCGGTCTGGCCTTTGGCATGGGCGGGCTGGGGGCTGCGGTGCTCGGCTATGTGGCCGATAAAACCAGTATCGAACTGGTGTATCAGATTTGTGCCTTCCTGCCGTTGCTCGGGATCCTGACAGCATTCCTGCCAAATATAGAACGCAAATAGCCTTTAACCTTTCCTTCCCGGCTGCCGATAGTTAAATATCGGCAGCGTCTGAACCCTTATTCCCTTGATATCTGCCTGATAAAACCCATTTAAATCCCGCGTTGGAATTTTTTTTATCGTCTGCTGATGATTTTAAATAAAAAAGGCCAAAATTCCCCAACGTGAAAACGATTTTTACCATAAACTTAGAAACAATCAGCAACATATTTGCTTTATGCATAACCAGAAGGAGTCTGAATGCATCATTCTACGCCTCTCATCACTACCATCGTTGGCGGTCTGGTCTTAGCGTTCCTGTTAGGAATGCTCGCCAACCGCCTGCGAATTTCTCCTCTGGTTGGCTATCTCGCTGCTGGCGTGCTGGCCGGTCCGTTTACACCGGGCTTCGTTGCAGACACTTCACTGGCACCGGAGCTGGCAGAAATCGGCGTCATCCTGCTGATGTTTGGCGTAGGTTTGCATTTTTCTCTGAAAGATTTACTCGCCGTAAAGTCGATAGCCATTCCCGGCGCTGTAGCGCAAATCGCGGTTGCAACACTGCTTGGAATGGGATTATCAAGCCTGATGGGCTGGGATCTGGCCACCGGACTGGTGTTCGGGCTGTGTCTGTCCACCGCCAGTACCGTGGTGTTGCTGCGGGCGCTGGAAGAACGGCAACTGATTGAAAGCCAGCGCGGGCAAATCGCCATCGGCTGGCTGATTGTTGAAGACCTGGTGATGGTGCTGACGCTGGTTCTGCTGCCTGCGTTCAGCGGCATGCTGGAAAGCCATCACTCCAGCCCGGTAGAACTGCTCACCGGGCTTGCCGTGACGATTGGTAAAGTGATCGCGTTTATGGTGCTGATGATGGTGGTGGGCCGCCGTGTAGTGCCGTGGATCCTCGCCAAAACCGCCAGCACCGGTTCACGTGAACTGTTTACGCTGTCAGTTCTGGCACTGGCGCTGGGCATCGCTTACGGCGCCGTGGAATTCTTTGATGTGTCGTTCGCGCTGGGCGCGTTCTTCGCCGGTATGGTGCTCAATGAATCCGAACTCAGCCAGCGTGCGGCGCACGACACGTTACCGCTGCGCGATGCCTTCGCGGTGCTGTTCTTCGTCTCGGTTGGCATGTTATTCGACCCGATGATTCTGGTGCGTGAACCGCTGACCGTGATCGCCACGCTGGCGATTATCGTGTTCGGTAAATCCATTGCCGCGTTCCTGCTGGTGAAGATGTTCGGGCATTCCAAACGCACCGCGCTGACGATTTCCGTCAGTCTGGCGCAGATCGGCGAATTCGCCTTTATTCTCGCCGGTCTGGGGATTTCGCTGGGACTGCTGTCTGAACATGGCCGTAATCTGGTGCTGGCGGGGGCAATTCTGTCGATTATGTTTAACCCGCTGCTGTTCACGCTGCTGGAAAAATATCTGGCAAAAACGGAAACCATCGAAGACCAGAGCGTTGAAGAAGCGGTTGAAGACGAGAAGCAAATCCCGTTCGATTTGTGCAATCACGCACTGCTGGTGGGTTACGGACGCGTCGGCAGCCTGCTCGGCGAGAAACTTCAGGCTGCGGGGATCCCGCTGGTGGTGATTGAAAATTCGCGTCCGCGTGTCGAGGCGCTGCGTGACCAGGGCATTAGTACGGTGCTGGGCAATGCCGCCAATCAGGAAGTGATGGATCTGGCGCGTCTCGACTGCGCCCGCTGGCTGCTGGTGACCATTCCCAACGGTTATGAAGCCGGTGAAATCGTCGCATCAGCCCGCGTCAAGCGGCCAAATATCGAAATTATCGCCCGTGCGCATTATGACGATGAAGTCACCTATATCCTGGAGCGCGGTGCGGATCGCGTGGTGATGGGCGAGCGGGAAATCGCCAACAGCATGCTGAGTATGCTGCAAATCGATATTATGACCGAAGACGAAAAGCGGCCGTTTTGCCCGATCTGATCATCTGTTAGTGATTAAAAAAATAAGGGCGCAGTTCATCACTGCGCCCGCTTAAGTGGCTTTATAAAAAATGGCTTCTATCTCAACGCCCTTCTGATTTTCATCAAAATGTTGACAGCCGCCTGACTCCCTAGCGCTCCCAGTAACTCTCTTCCAGGCTGTCTTCACGTTCCGGCAGGCCACGCGTCAGACGCGGAGAATGCTGGTTCAGCACCTGATAGCTGACGCGGTTGGCGTATTTACACACCTGCGCCAGCGAGGAATAGGTCAGATACTCGCGGGAATGTTTGCTGGAATTCGGCACAGAAGTCCGGTGGAAACCGTTGGCGGCGATATCATGCAGCAGCGCCGATAATGCACCGTCACCTGCTCCGTTGGTGTTCATGATTTTCTCCGGCCCGCCCATATACGGCGCGATGTGGGAATAAATCTTCAACGGTTGCTGACAACAGTCACGACGCATCGCGCGGCTGAATTCGTACTGATTGAATTCGGCAATCGTCCCCGGCAGCAGCGGATGCTGGGTGGTGCGTTTGAATTCGTCTTCGGTATAACTCGCCATAAACAGGCCGTTCGGCCCGGCGGTACACAGCACCAGATCGACCCAGTCCAGCGCCTTATCCGCTGCCATCAGCGGATCTTTCAGGCCAGTCAGCGCAAAACCTTCATCTTCGTTCATCGCCAGAATCGACACGTTATCACGGATGAAATCACGCCATGCCTGCGGATCTTCGGCGATAACGTATTGTGTGCCCAATGTTAAGACCACCGGCACATGGTACTTCTTCGCGTACTCAATCGCCTGCATGGTGGCTTCCGGCATCGGTTCGCCCGGCTTGCTGCGCAGCAAATACGAGGTCAGTAACAGCGCGGAGGCTCCTGCTATCACATCTTCCGGCACATTTTCCGCACGCAGACCGTTCATTTTGCCCGGACTGATGGCAAAGGTGCGCTCGCCGGTATCGCTGATCAGCGTAAAGCAACGACCTATCGCGCCATCCACGCCCTGCAGGAAGTTAAGATCTACGCGGCTGGAGGTGTTGCAAAGATAACGGTAAGCATAATCGCCAATTTTAACGTTATTACACATCACGCCGAGCAGCACCGAACGGTCATCGGCCAGCACAGAATAGTTGTGCAGTGTGTTACCGACAGTACCGCCCGCAAACTGGTGCGTGATCAGGGCGTTGCTCATCAGTTCCTGATACAGCGTTTCCGACATCTCATCATCAAGAATATTGGATTCACCGGGCGTCAGCCCGTAGCGGGCAACAAAATTCTCATCAACACGCGCTTCGATATCGACCATCGTCTGGTCAATGCCGGCGATGTACGAGGCACCGGCTTCTGACTCCGGCTGCATTGCCTGCAACATAGAATCACGCAATAAAGGGTCGCGTGCGCTGACCGGAAAATAGTGTTTGGACTTACGTTTACCAGGAAATTTCATGCATTATTCTCGGGAGATTCAAAAAACTCAGGCTTCAGTCAGAAGTGCTGAGTGACCAGCTGTTGCAGCAAATCAATATGTTCCGGCTGGTCGTTTAAGGCGTCAATATATTCGAAGCGCTCGCCGCCTGCATGAATAAAAATCTCGCGGTTCTCGCCTTTGATTTCCTCCAGTGTCTCCAGACAGTCTGCCGCAAAGCCAGGGCAGAGGATCTGAATATGCTTAACACCCTGAGCCGGAAGGCCTTTCAGCGTTTCATCGGTGTAAGGCGTCAGCCATGGTTCGCGACCAAAGCGAGACTGGAAGGTCAGCATAATTTTGCCCGCAGGCAGTTGCAGCGCATCGGTCAGCGCCTGCACTGTATCGCGGCAACGCTGTTCGTAGTCATCACCCTGCGCGACAAAACGCTTTGGAATGCCGTGGAAGGACAACACCAGACGGTCCGGTTCGCCATGCTGAGCGAACGAACGTTCGATGCTGGCTTTCAGCGCGGAAATATAAGCCGGATGCGTGGCGTAATCACGGATAAAGCTCATTGAAGGCAGGCGACGCTGCGATTTCAGCACACGCGCCACGCCGTCAAATACCGCGGCGCTGGTTGAGCAAGAGTATTGCGGATACAGCGGCAGCACCACCATTTTGGTCACGCCCTGCGCCAGCAGTTTTTCAATCGGTTCTTTCATGCCCGGCTTGCCGTAACTCATCGCCAGTTCAACCGGCGTACCCGGCAGGCGTTCTGCCAGCGCTTTCTGCTGACGACGGCTGTAAACCATCAGCGGTGAGCCCTCTTCCATCCACACGGCTTTATACAGTTTGGACACGCGCGGGGAACGCAGCGGCAGGATCACCAAATTCAGGATCGGCCACCACAGCCAGCGGGGGGTATCAACCACACGGATATCACTCAAAAATTCAGCCAGATATTTTCTAACGGCCTGCGGGGTCGGAGCTTCCGGCGTCCCGAGGTTGACCAGGAGAACACCGAATTTGGTCTGCGTCATGCTGAATTTCCTAAATTGAAGGCACTGAAGCCAGTGCGAAAAGTTATGGGCGCCACCGTTTATTTGTGATGCGGCAAAGAGGCGCAGGTCATTGTAACGAAAACAAAGACGATGGGAACAACGGCAGAAACTATCAATGCGAATTGTTATTATTAATCCCCGTCACGCTCGCTTGCCGCCGCTCGAATTATTTTGGGTATTGGAAATGGAGACCCTAAAAAAACAAACGGGGCGACCGTAGTCACCCCGTGATAGTGCGCAGAACAGACGATCAGCTCAGAATAGCAGCCAGTTCGTCACGCACTGCAGAGACCTGTTGTGTACCGTCAATTTTGACGTACCTGGTATTGCCCGCTTCAGCTTCTTTGCTGTAGTAGGACACCAGCGGCTCAGTCAGCTCATGGTATTCCACCAGACGTTTACGCACGGTTTCTTCCTGATCATCTTTACGGGTGATCAGTTCTTCGCCGGTGACATCGTCTTTACCTTCCACTTTAGGTGGATTGTAATGGATGTGGTACACGCGGCCAGAGCCAGGGTGTACGCGACGACCTACGATGCGATCGACGATCAGTTCGTCAGGCACGTCGAATTCCAGCACGTAATCCACTTTGATGCCCGCGTCTTTCATGGCATCAGCCTGCGGAATGGTACGAGGGAAACCGTCTAACAGGAAACCGTTGCGGCAATCTTCCTGCTGAATACGTTCTTTCACCAGTGCGATAACCAGTTCGTCGGTTACCAGTTTACCGGCATCCATAATCTCTTTTGCTTTCTTGCCGAGTTCACTTCCGGCCTTCACAGCGGCGCGCAACATATCACCGGTAGAAATTTGCGGAATACCAAATTTCTCCATGATGAATTGAGCCTGAGTACCCTTACCTGCGCCCGGAGCGCCCAGCAGAATGATACGCATTGCGTAAATCCCCTTGCATGTAATTTTTATGAATCTCGAAAAACGGTCAACCATACCATTCTGAGCACTTTTGCTCAAGGAACAAGCCCTGCTGAAATTGGGGTTAAGCCTGCGCCATCCGTCGTTCCACCCGCCAGTTTGCGGGACCACGACCAGCGAGAACATCACGCTACCGGCATGATTGCTGAACTTTACTCACAGGCTTTCAGGGAATGGAAACGGGAAGAAGCAAAGCAATAAAAAAGGGTGTCGCTTTCACGACACCCTTTTCGTTTTACGCCAGCTGATTACGCCTGTAACAGCGTATTCATGCGACGGATGAACAGGTTTGGATCTTCCAGCGTGCCGCGTTCTGCGAACAGCGCCTGATCCAGCAGCAGCTCAATCCACTCGCTGAACTGATCTTCATCAGCCACATCAGAAGCACGTTTCACCAGCGCGTGTTCCGGGTTCAGCTCAAAGATGTATTTCACTTCCGGCGCATCCTGACCGGCAGCGGCAAACAGTTTTGCCATCTGCGTGGTCATTTCGTCGGCACCGGTGGTAACGATGGCTGGCGTGTCAGTCAGACGGTGCGTCAGACGCACTTCTTTCACACGATCGCCCAGCAGCGTTTTCACGCGCTCAACGAACGGCTCCAGCGCTTTTTCAGCTTCTTTCTGCTCTTCGCTTTCGTCAGCCAGTTTGTCCAGTGTATCATCTGACTTGCTGACGGACTGGAAGACTTTGCCATCAAACTCAGTCAGATAGCTCATCATCCATTCGTCGATGCGATCAGACAGCAACAGGACTTCAATGCCTTTTTTGCGGAACAATTCCAGATGCGGGCTGCTCTTCGCGGCCGCATAGCTGTCGGCAGTGATGTAATAAATTTTGTCCTGGCCTTCGACCATCGACGCTACATACTCTTCCAGCGACAACGTCTGCTCGCTGCTGTCGTTGCGGGTGCTGGCGAAACGCAGCAGTTTGGCGATCGCTTCTTTGTTCGCACCGTCTTCTGCCGGACCTTCTTTCAATACCAGACCAAACTGTTTCCAGAATTGCAGGTATTTTTCGTTGTCGTCTTTCGCCAGTTTTTCCAGCATTTGCAGAACACGTTTGGTCAGCGCACTGCGCAGGTTCTGGGTGATGCGGCTGTCCTGCAGAATTTCACGGGACACGTTCAGCGGCAGATCGTTGGAATCTATCAGACCACGAACAAAACGCAGGTAGTTCGGCATGAACTGCTCGGCTTCGTCCATGATAAACACGCGCTGAACATACAGTTTCAGGCCGTGTTTATGGTCGCGGTTCCACATATCCCACGGTGCCTGTGAAGGGATGTACAGCAGGCTGGTGTATTCCTGCTTACCTTCAACGCGGTTGTGGCTCCAGCTCAGCGGATCGCTGAAATCATGGGAAATGTGTTTGTAGAATTCTTTATATTCGTCGTCGGTGACTTCCGCTTTACCGCGGGTCCACAGGGCCTGTGCCTTGTTGATTTGTTCCCAGGTGACGGTGTCGTCTTCTTCGTTACGGGTTTCGACTTCAACCGGCAACGCAATATGGTCGGAATATTTACTGATGATGGAGCGCACGCGCCAGTCATCCAGGAATTCGTCCTGATCTTCGCGCAAATGCAGGGTAATTTCAGTCCCGCGACCGGCTTTCTCGATATCCGCCAGGGTGTATTCACCTTCACCGGCAGATTCCCAGAATACGCCTTCTTCAGCACTGGCACCGGCTGCGCGGGTGCGCACGGTGACTTTGTCTGCCACGATAAAGGCAGAGTAGAAGCCCACACCAAACTGACCAATCAACTGGCTGTCTTTCGCCTGCTCAGAACCGACAGATTGCAGGAACGCTTTGGTGCCGGATTTGGCGATGGTACCGAGGTTATCGATAACTTCGTCACGGCTCATGCCGATACCGTTATCACTCAGCGTCAGGGTGCGTTTTTCTTTATCAAATGCCAGACGGACATGCAGCTCGCCATCACCTTCATAAAGTTCAGGCGCAGACAATGCGCGGAAACGCAGTTTATCAGCGGCATCTGAGGCGTTGGAAATCAGCTCACGCAGGAAAATTTCTTTGTTTGAATACAGGGAATGGATCATCAGATGAAGCAGTTGTTTTACTTCAGACTGGAATCCGCGTGTCTCTTGTCCTTTCATACTCATCAAATTACCTCAATCCAGATACTGTTATTGACCAAATCAGACGTTGAGGAATAAGTGGGGTTACGTGTCAGGCTTTTCAAGCACAGGGAGAAAATTTTAAGAAGAAATGCAGAGGGATAGCTGAATAAAACGGGGCGCAGAGAACCGCGCCCGCATAACAGTCAGAACCGAAAGGGATGACGTCCGGCAAGGGAATGCGACAGCGTGGTGCCGTCGACCATATCCAGTTCGCCTCCGACTGGCACACCGTGCGCAATGCGGCTAGCCAGTACGCCATACTGGCCGCACATTTCAGCGATGTAGTTGGCGGTCGCTTCACCTTCAACCGTCGGGTTAGTCGCCAGGATCACTTCCTGAATATTTTCACTTTCAAGACGCTCTTCCAGACGGCCTAAACCGATGTCGTCCGGCCCGATGCCATCGAGTGGTGACAGGTGTCCCATCAGCACAAAATAGCGACCAGAGAACTGACCGGTTTGTTCTATCGCATGAATGTCCGCCGGGCTTTCCACCACACAAACCTGACCGTTTTCTTTACGCCGTGGATTGGCGCAAATCGTACAGACTTCCTGCTCGGTGAAGGTACGGCAATCGGCACAATGGCCGATCTCAGACATGGCACGCGTTAAAGACTGCGCCAGCCGCATTCCGCCGCTGCGATCACGTTGCAGCAACTGGAATGCCATACGTTGCGCGGACTTCGGGCCGACGCCCGGCAGGCAACGCAACGCCTCCATTAAAGATTCAAGGAGAGGGCTGGTTTGCATCAGAATGGCATCTTGAAGCCTGGTGGCAATTGCATGCCGCCAGATACGGCTGCCATTTTTTCTTTCTGAGTTTCATCGATACGACGTGCAGCATCGTTGAACGCCGCAGCGATCAGATCTTCCAGCATGTCTTTATCGTCTTCCAGCAGGCTTGGATCGATTTCAACGCGACGCACGTTGTGCGCACCGTTGATGGTGATTTTCACCAGGCCAGCGCCTGACTCACCAGTCACTTCCAGCTGAGCGATTTCCGCCTGAGCCTGTTGCATTTTTTCCTGCATTTGCTGGGCCTGTTTCATCAGGTTACCAATGCCGCCTTTTCCAAACATAGTCTTCTCTCTCAGCAATGGCCGCGTCACAATCGCGGCGTTTAAATTGGGCGGATACTTTCCTCATCCAGCTCAGCGTCGAAGAAACGGCGCAAAGTCTGAATGTTGTTATCCGCAATAATAGACTGACGCGCCTGCGCCAGTTTTTCTTCATAAATGGCCTGTCGCCATTCCAGCGGCGTCTTCACCGCCAGATTATCATCTTCCAGCACGGTCAGTTCAACCGGCGTCTGATGCAATGCCGATAAAGCATCCGTCAGCACTTTCTGCGCGGACGGCGAATTCAGGTGCTTTTGCGAGGAACGCAGGTGCAGGCAGATTTTGCCTGGTTCCGGCTGCTCACGATACGCATTCAGCGCCAGTTGCTGCACCAGTTTCGGAATGGTCATCCGGCTGATCTCAGCCGCCCATTCATCACGTTCAATCGCTTCTTCCGCCAGGCGGGAAGCCAGTTCCGGCGATTTTTCATGTTCCAGCGCGGTGCGCAGCGCTTTCGGTGTCGCCACCGGTTCCGGTGCGACTTCCGGTTCCATCATCGCTTTCCAGCGATACGCTTCTTCTTTTATCGGCGCGGCAGGTTCTTTCTTCACAGCCAATGTCTGCGCACGCTCAGTCACCGAAGCGAGACGCTCCAGTGCTGAGGTTGCCGGCCGCGCTTTTCCTGGCGCTGCCGGCTCAGCTTTTTTTGGGGTGGTACTCCCCTGCCTGAGCAATTGTGTTCGTGCCTGTAAAAGTTGCGCGGTGGAATCCGGCATTGACGCCGGTTCTGCATTTCCCTGCGGCGCAGGCGCATTATCGTTTTGTTGCGGCGGTGCGTTACGCGGTGCCGCCGGTTGTGATGGAGCCTGCGGCGCCACATAAGCTGGGGCTGCGACTGGCTGGGGAGCCGGTTCAGCAATAATCACTTTCGGATGGAAGGCCAGCGCGCGCAGCAGCGTCATTTCAACACCCATACGTTTGTCCGGCGCATAGGCCAGCTCTTTGCGGCCAATCAGTAAGGTCTGATAATAAAGCTGTACGTCCGCAGGCGGAATGACACGCGCCAGTTCGCGCAGGCGTTGTTCAATCGCCGCGTAATGATTATCGAGAACCGACGGTAACAACTGAACCATTGCAATGCGGTGCAGCAACGCCAGCGTTTCCACCAGCAAATTTTCCCAGTCCACGCCACGGGACGCGGCCTGTTCGACCTGCGCCATCATCTGTCCGCCATCGGCGCTGACCAGCGCTTCCAGCATTGCCAGCGGTTGTTCGTCATCCAGTGTACCGAGCATTTGTGCCACGGTTTCGGTCGTCACCGCGCCCTGCCCCATCGCGATCGCCTGATCGGTCAGGCTCAGCGCATCACGCATACTGCCGTCGGCAGCGCGCGAAAGCAGCTGTAAAGCGCGCGGTTCCGTGGCGATGGTTTCCTGGGTTAATACATGTTCGAGCTGTTTACGGATCTGTTCAGCGTCCAGCGCTTTGAGATGGAACTGCAAACAACGCGATAAAATGGTGACCGGCAGTTTTTGCGGATCCGTCGTTGCCAGCAGGAATTTGACGTGTGCGGGCGGCTCTTCCAGCGTTTTCAACAGCGCATTAAAACTGTGACGCGAGAGCATGTGCACTTCGTCAATCAGGTAAACTTTGAAGCGGCCCCGCGCCGGTGCATATTGCACGTTATCCAGCAGCTCGCGGGTGTCTTCGACTTTGGTACGGGAAGCGGCATCGATTTCAATCAGATCGACAAAACGGCCCTGCTCGATCTCGCGGCAGTTATCACACACGCCACAAGGGGTGGAGGTAATGCCAGTTTCGCAGTTAAGGCCTTTCGCCAGCAGACGGGCGATGGTGGTTTTCCCTACGCCACGGGTACCGGAAAACAGGTAGGCGTGATGGATGCGCCCGAGCGACAAGCCATTGGCCAGCGCGGTCAGCACATGTTCCTGTCCGACGACGTCGGCAAAAGTTTGGGGGCGCCACTTACGGGCAAGAACCTGATAGCTCATTAATACTTCATCGTTGATTTATAATGAATAATTTGACGATACACGAAAAAACATCGTTTAACCCGTCTTTCTGCGCTGGTCTGCGAAACGGAGACTGAAGACTCAGCATAATGATGCCGGAGCCAGACTGCCACTTCTTAGTGTACCAGCAGGGTCGCCATCATTCCTATTACTTTACTTTTTGCGCAGCGCGCCGCAGTTTCTCCACCTTCCTCCTCCTCCTGACAATTCGCCTCACGGGATGAGGGCAAATTTTGCCCACTCATTACACTTAAATTCACCTCTGTTCTGATAATGCTTCCTGCCTTTCGTAAGGAGAGCCATGAAACACCTGACACTGCCTTTATTATTGCTCATTTCTCCCGCCGCACAGGCCGACTGGACGCTGCAAGGCTTCCCCGGTTTCGCCGAACCGGTCAGCGGAATATTCACCAGCCACGCCACATTACCTAAGGGACAACGCACACTGGAATTACATCAGGATAATCAGTGCTGGCAACCCACGGGTGCGGTAAAGCTTAACGAAATGCTGTCGCTGCAACCTTGTGAAAGCCAGGTGCCGGTTAACTGGAAACTGTTCCGCGCGGGGGATTATCAGGTTCGAATTGATACCCGCAGCGGCACACCCACGCTTCAGCTCAGTTTGAAAACGGTGGAGGAAACCGTCGCCCCGGTGGCGAAAACCTGTCCGCGTGGAGATGGAAAACCGCTGACCGTCGATGTCTCCGGCACTTTTGCTGAGGGTGAAACTGTTCGCGATTTTTATTCTGGTCAGAGCACACAGGTCAGCGGCAGCCACATCACCATGATGCCGGATCCGGCCAGCGGCGGCCTGTTGTTACTGGAAACAGCAGAGCGCAAAGCGCCCGCGGCGTTTAGCTGGAAAAACGCCACGGTGTATTTCGTACTGACCGATCGCTTTGAAAACGGCAATCCGGATAACGATCACAGCTATGGCCGTCACAGTGACGGAATGCAGGAAATCGGCACTTTCCACGGCGGTGATCTGGCCGGGCTGACCAGCAAACTCGACTATCTGCAACAGCTCGGCGTTAACGCACTTTGGATCAGTTCGCCGCTCGAGCAGATCCACGGTTGGGTCGGCGGCGGCACCAAAGGCGACTTCCCGCATTATGCCTATCACGGCTATTACACGCTCGACTGGACAAAACTCGATGCCAATATGGGCACCGGCGAAGATTTACAGAAACTGGTCAGCGAAGCGCACAAACGTGGGATCCGCATTTTATTTGATGTTGTCGTCAATCACACCGGCTACGCCACGCTGGCAGACATGCAAACCTTCCAGTTCGGCTCGTTATATCTGAAAGGTGATGACATCGGAAAAACACTCGGCAAAAGCTGGACTGACTGGAAGCCCGGTCCAGGCCAGAACTGGCACAGCTTTAATGATTATATTAATTTCGGCGACAAAGAGGGCTGGAGCACCTGGTGGGGGAAAAAATGGATCCGCACCGACATTGGTGACTATGACTCGCCCGGTTATGACGATCTGACGATGTCATTGGCCTTCCTGCCGGATATTAAAACGGAATCGACGCAAGCCAGCGGCCTGCCCGTTTTCTATCGCAACAAACCCGATACGGCCGCACGTGAAATTCCCGGTGCAACACCGCGTGATTATCTGGTCACCTGGCTCAGTCAGTGGGTGCGGGATTACGGCATAGACGGATTCCGTGTGGATACCGCCAAACACGTCGAAAAAGCGACACTGGCATTACTCAAAGACCGTTCAGCCGAAGCCCTGAAACAATGGAAAACGGCCAATCCTGCAAAGGCACTGGATGGCGCACCATTCTGGATGACCGGCGAGGCATGGGGCCACGGCGTGATGAAAAGCGATTATTACGCCAATGGTTTTGACGCAATGATTAATTTTGATTTTCAGGATCAGGCCGCGGCGGCGCTGAGTTGTTTTGCCAGCATCGATGCAACTTATCAGCAGATGGCGGAGAAAATGCAGGATTTCAATGTCCTCAGTTATTTGTCATCGCATGATACCCGGCTGTTTTTCGCTGCCGATGCCAAAGGTTCTCTACCGTTACAGCAGCGCGCCGCAGATTTGTTGCTACTGGCACCCGGCGCGGTGCAGATTTATTACGGCGATGAAAGTGGTCGCCAGTTTGGCGCGACGGGTTCAGATCCTTTACAGGGAACGCGTTCTGACATGAACTGGAGTGAGCTGACCGGCCCGAAACAGGCTTTACTGAAGCATTGGCAAAAACTGGGAACTTTCAGGGAACAACATCCGGCGGTTGGCGCAGGCGTGCAGAAATCGCAGCTGACGGCGCAATATTATGCCTTCAGCCGTCAGCAAGGTGACGATAAAATAATGGTGGTCTGGGCAGAAGAAAGAGGGAAATAACGGCGCAGAAAGCAAAAGGCCTCGCGTTAACGGCGAGGCCAGTTCACATCAACGCGCATGAATCAGTGGCCGTCGAAACAGACCAGGCTGTAGCAGTTGATATTTGAATCGTTCAGGCGTTTTTCACCGCCCAGTTCCGGCAGGTTAATGATGAATGCAGCATCAGTCACTTCTCCCCCCAGACGACGGATCAGTTTCGCGGTGGCTTCAATCGTGCCGCCTGTTGCCAGCAAATCGTCGATCACCAGAATTTTTTCGCCAGGTTGAATCGCATCAACGTGGATTTCAAGACTGTCAGTGCCGTATTCAAGATCGTAGGTTTCGCTGATGGTTTCACGCGGTAATTTGCCCGGTTTACGCACGGGAACAAAGCCCACGCCCAGAACCAGCGCAACCGGTGCGCCAAACAGGAAACCTCGTGCTTCAGTGCCCACCACTTTGGTGACGCCAGCATCGCGGTAACGGTCGGCCAGTAACTGAATGCTTGCAGCGTAAGCTTTTGGGTCTTCCAGCAAGCTGGTGACGTCACGGAACAGTATGCCTGGCTTAGGATAGTCAGGGATGGTTTTGATACTGTCTTTAATAAACTGTAGCTGCTGTGCGGTAGCGGTCATAATGTAATTGCCTGATAAAGCTGCTGTTCATACTTAAACGCGGGCGGTCAAATGTCCCCCGCCATGCCTGTATAAAGCATGTCGTTCAAGGAAGGAAATTGGGAGCGCACCGACGTACGAGATGCCCAAATCTATGCAAAGCTGCTTTAAAAAGCAACCCGCAGCCGGACATGATCGCCTGTTTTATTGCTCAAGGTCAACCACAGGTAATCGCCACATCATGATCAGCAGCGAAAACATCATGCAAACCAATAAAATACGCACCCACCATAATGGTACGAAATAAATCGAAATCGCGAAAGTCACCACAATCAGCGCAACCGCTTTCGGTTTTACACCTTTCGGTAACGCGCGATGTGTCTGCCAGTGGCGCAGATAGCTGCCAAACCATGAGCGGTACAATAACCACTGATGGAAACGGGGTGAGGACCGGGCAAAGCACCAGGCCGCCAGCAGTAAAAAGGGGGTTGTCGGCAACAACGGTAACACCACGCCGAGCGTCGCCAGCACCACACACAACCAGCCAACGGTAATCAGTAGTACGCGTTTCATGCATTTCCTTCAGCTTAAAACAGGCTGCATAGCCGATTTACGGTTTCTCAGTGTAAACAAGTGCGCAGAGGCTGTCATACCGGTAAGCTACGCCAGAGTTTAAGGGAGATTATCGTGAGCACAGAACGAATTTTACATGTCCTCGATCAGCAGATCGAAACACTGGCTCGGGAAATTGAACCGATCGGCCATGTTTCCGCCTCACAGGCACGGTTTGATGTCGCACTTTTCTCAACCAAAGGCACCCGGTTGCGCGATTATCTGGCAGAAATTAAAACCAATTTGCGGCAACTGAATCAGGAAGTACTCGAAAAACGCTCTGCGCAGGTGGCGTTTATCGCCGAACGGCTGGTGGCACAAATTACCGCCATGCAGCGCGAACTGGCGACCCAGTCTCTGCGCAAAACGCACCAGACACCGGAACGCAAAAGCCATGATAATTACACCAAACTGGCGGAAACTCAGCAGTTCGAGCGACGTCTGATTGCGATGATTGAAGATCGGGAAACCACGCTGGGTCAGCTGGCGACATTCAGCGATCAGCAGCGGGTGCAGAAGGAACTGGCGGCGCTCGAAGGACGTTTAATGCGTTGTCGTCAGGCGCTGGCCAAAATTGAGAGACAAATCGAGCGGCAGGAAAAAGGTTTTTGAATCTTTATCACATTTTTTTAATCCGGCATTCAGGCCGGACCTTTTCTTATCTATAATAGTAAGTCCAAAACCTGCTAATCATAATGTTGGCCTATATGTCCGTAGAAAATGCGCCCCCCGAACTTCAGCTTGCTGTCGATTTGATTTACCTGCTTGAGTGCAATGAAATTGCCCCTGAAACCGCGCTTGCGGCGCTGGAAATCGTACAACGCGATTATCAGGAAAAGTTGAAAAACAGTAAGAGTACGCTTTCGATCAGTTACCTTTAAGCTGACCGGCTGCCTGCTTCAGGGGAACCCGTCAATTTCCCCTGAATGGCACCGAATTTCTCAGCTCTGTGGCAATGCATCCGGTTCATCGCCCGGTTGTCGCATTACACGTTTCACTTCCTGCACTTCACTGCCGTCCTGATTATGCAGATACACCTCCAGCTGATTGAACGCGATATTAATGCCGTTTTCGCGGCAAAGCTTATCAATGCTGCGGTTAAGTTCATCCACGGTATAACTGCGATCCCCCAGCTCACGCACATACACTCGCAGTTCGTGATCGAGCGTGCTGGCCCCGAAATTCAGGAAGAACACCAATGGCGCGGGGTCACTCATCACACGGGCATTTTCATGCGCCGCCTGCAATAAGATCTCTTTCACTTTGTCGAGATCGGAACCATACGCCACACCGAGTTTGATCAACACGCGGGTGACGGTGTCGCTCAACGACCAGTTGATCAGCCGCTCGGTCACAAACGCTTTATTCGGGATGATCACTTCTTTGCGGTCGAAATCGATAATCGTAGTCGCACGGATACGAATGCGGCTGACGGTGCCTGAGAATGTCCCGATGGTCACGGTATCGCCAATACGCACCGGGCGTTCGAAGAGAATGATCAGCCCTGAAACAAAGTTCGCGAAGATCTCCTGCAAACCAAAGCCCAGCCCCACCGACAGCGCGGCCACCAGCCATTGCAATTTATCCCACGAGACACCGAGCGATCCGAGCGCTGTCACTGCGCCAATCACCGTAATCGAATAGGTCAGAATGGTCGTAATGGCGTAGGACGTCCCCTGCCGCAATTGCAGCCGCGACAACACGACAACCTCAAGCAATCCCGGCAAATTTCGCGTTAATACATACGCCACAATCACCGCGAGGAAACCGAGCAGGAAATTCCCCAGCGTCACCGTTTGCTGAATGACCGCGCCCGCCACCGTGCTGGAGTAATGCCACAAGGTAATGCTGTCCAGATACGAAATCACCGTCAGCAAATCCGACCAAATCCAGTAAAACACTGTCGCGAAGATAAAGAACAGGCCCATCGTGGTCAGGCGTAATGACTGCTGGTTGATCTGATCCAACCCGATCTGCGGCTCTTCGACTGGCTCGTTGCCCTCCGCGCCATCTTTCGCCGCTATGGTCTGGCGACGCGCCAGCGCTCGGCGATAAGCCAGGCGCCGCGCGGCAACACTGAGTCCGCGCAATGCCGCAAGATAGGCAATGTTCCAGAAAATCAGCAGATACAGGCTGTCAATCCAGCGACCTGCCAGTCGCAACGTGGTGTAAAAATACCCGCTGACCACCAATCCGACGAAGAAAATCGGTGCCAGGGCAATCGCCGTCACCACCACTAGCCGAATACTGTGCGAATCTTTTTCACGCCAGCCATCGCGCGCAATCGGGAAAACCAGAACAGTCAGGGCTAGCATCGTCAGGAAAATCACGACCTGACCGATGATGTCATCCACCAGCCCGAGCGGCGCTTTCTCACCGCGTACCGACCAGAAAATCAGCGGTAACATCACCAGACTCAGACGAATGACAGAACGACGATAGTGAGCACAAGTGGCCGCCGGCGTATTGAAGTGCCGTTCATTTATGCCGCCCGGTTTGAGAATTCGATAACAAAAGCCCATCACCAGCTGGAAAACCGCCAACCGTTGCGCCAGTGTCCAGAAGAAATCACTCGGCTCGATATCACACACTGAAAGCCAGTAGCCGATGCCGAGCATCAGCAGGACGCCGGGCAAAACATTCAGCGCCATTAATGCCAGCGCCTGCGGCGTATGCAATTGGCTGTCCCGCTTGAGCTGTCCGACATCATTGCTCAACATTTCAATCCGCTGGTTAATATATTTCCTGCGCCACAGCAGCAACAAAATTACGGTTAACAGCGGAATGGTCACCGGCAGGGAATGCAGTGCACCCAGCATCAGCTCACCCGGCGGAATACTGACATGCAGGCTGCTCAGCTGATTTTTCACTTCATCTGGCAATGACTTGATGAACTCCCAGTTCATCGGTTTATTGCTGCTCACCCAAAAAATTTGCTGGGTCAGCGTTTCGGTCAGCGACTGGTTGATGCTCAGCAATTGTTGCTGGTTAATCTGCAAACTGATGGCCAGCGACAGCTGATTACCGAGCTGTTTATTCAGTTGATCAAGTAGCTCACGTCGCATGTCGACAATCTGATCCAGTGCATCACTGATATCGCCGTTAATCGTCTCTTTGCTGTTGGCCACTACGCCCTGAATGTAGCTGTCGCCCTGGAATAAGGCATCACGCTGCTGATTGATCTTGAACTGTTCGAGACGCAGATCGGCAATGTGCGTGCTCATGTCCGTTATCAGGCCGGAAGGCGGGATGGTATTTTGTTGTTGCTGATATAAAATGCGCGACAGCAATAAACTGCCCTTCAGTACAGTGATTTGCTCTTTGAGGTCATGCTCAGCCTGCGCCGAACGGTCGAGCCAGTTTTTCACCGTGATGTTTTTCTGCACCAGTTGGTTGCCCTCTTCCGTGGCGGCAATCAGGCGTTCACTGAGCTGGCGGTTAATCCCCAGTTCCTGCGCAACAAGCGGATCATTTTGGATGTCCGAGGTGTCGTCCGGGGTCTGTGCTTCTTTTGCCGTGCGTTCAGACAAAATCAGCCGTTTTCCGTTGACCACTTCCTGCAACAGCTGCGCGGTATGTTCCAGCTGGCTGATGTGCGCATTGGTGTAATCGCGTTGTTTTTGCAGTAAATCCTGTAACGTAGTGTTGGCCTCGAGGCTCTTACGTTGCAGATCAATCTGCGCAGTCAGCAAAGCCTGCTGCGTCACGAGCATATTTTGCTGAGTAGTTCGTAAATCTTGCTGACCAGGCGACATGCCATTGAGCTGATTGCGGATTTTCTGGATAGCCAGCGAATAGGTGTACATCGCGTTCTGCACGCGTTCCGGCTGGGTTTGCAGGGAAATCAGCTGGGTATTGAATGTGGATAAATCTTCCTGAGAAGACTGAAGATCATCGAGGGTATCGTTAAGACGATTTTCCAGCTGACGCAGCGATAAAGCGCCAAGTTGCGCTTTGTTGACGTCATCTTTGGGGTTGTTTTTGATTTGCTCGAGGCCATCCATCGCCACCCGTAACTTCTGCGGTGCTTCTGCGACCTGTTTTTGCAGCTGATTAACTTCCTGTTTCACCCGATCGAGCGCATCAAGGTATTCCAGCGTGTGGATCAAATCCTGTTGCGATAGCTTATCGACCGGCGTCAGGTTTTTTTGGCGATTTAACGCATCAAGCTGGTTTTGAACTTCATTACGGCCCGGAATATCATTACTGGCAGCATGACCGGGGAAGGAGAAAAGAAACAATGCAACGCATATCACAAACGTAAAAAAACCTGCCATTCCCTTTTTTTTCAGGAGAGAAATTACGTCAGAAGCGGCGGCCAGAAACCAGATAAACATACGTCGGTGTCAACTCATACCAAATGAATAATAGGTGATGACAATAGCAGCGTTCACGATGAAAGGAAGGAGAAAAGCGTATCTGAATACAACATCAGTGTGTTTATTTTGTCGCCAAAATGGAGAACAGATTTGCAGGCTTATTAATACAGCGGAAAGCAGTAAGACGTTATTTTATCATGGTAAGAAAGGATGAGTGGCGGAGCATATCTATATACGTATCCACAAACCTTCCGGCATTGCCTTCTAAATCAAAGCTTTCAGGAATAAATAACCAGTTTTCCATTAAACCGGAGAGATAGGCGCGTAAAATAACTGCGGCCTGGCGGGTATCGAGATTGGCCGGGAGTTGCTTTTCTTCTATGCAGCGTACGAGAATACGCTCAATTTTACCGTATCCTTCCATATAGAGCGCTTTGCGCGCTTCATGAACCGATGTCATCTCCCCAACAAATTCACATTTATGGAATATAATCTCCATCAATGCTTTACGCTGGCTATCTGTGACGGTGGCGACCAGTATGTAAATAAGGATTTCGCGCAAAATACGCAGTGGATTATTCGGAAACTTTGTCTGATACTCTACTTCGAGCACTTTTATCCGGGATTCATAAGCTTCCCAGATCGCGTTAAACAGTTCCACTTTGTTCCTGAAATGCCAATAAATTGCGCCCCGCGTCACACCGGCTGCATTTGCAATATCAGTCAGTGATGTCGACGATACTCCACGGGCAGAAAATTCACGCACAGCAGCATCCAGAATCTGTTGTCTGGTTTCCAGTGCCTGTGATTTGGTTTTTCGTGCCATAGGTTTATCTTTATGGGGAGTTTGATTTACATACATTCTTGAATGTATGTAACATAGCACGCACATACTAAAAGCGCAGCAATGGATTTGGGATGTTGTGATCCATTGGACAATTTGAAATCGGACACTTGAGGTTTATTTATGAACAAAAACAGAGGGTTAACGCCTCTGGCGGTAGTTCTGATGCTATCCGGAAGCTTAGCACTTACAGGATGTAACGATAAAGAAGCTCAGCAAGGTGCGCCACAGGCTCCGCAGGTTGGCGTCGTTACCCTGAAAACTGAACCGCTTAATGTGACTACCGAACTTCCTGGTCGTACTGCTGCTTTTCGCATTGCTGAAGTGCGCCCGCAGGTTAACGGTATCATTCTCAAACGTAACTTCGTTGAAGGTAGCGACATCAAAGCCGGTACCTCCTTATATCAAATTGATCCTGCCACTTATCAGGCCGCGTATGACAGCGCTAAAGGCGATCTGGTAAAAGCTCAGGCGAATGCACAAATTTCCCGTCTTACCGTGACACGTTACAAGCCTCTGCTCGGTACCAGTTACATCAGCAAGCAAGATTACGATACGGCTGTCGCAACTGCGGCACAGGCTGATGCTGCAGTAGTCAGTGCGAAAGCAGCCGTTGAGTCTGCACGCATCAATCTCGCTTACACCAAAGTGACCTCCCCGATCAGCGGACGTATCGGTAAATCGTCTGTGACAGAAGGTGCACTGGTGTCTAACGGCCAGGCCACTGCGCTGGCAACCGTGCAACAGCTCGACCCTATCTACGTTGACGTAACACAGTCCAGCAATGATTTCCTGCGTCTGAAACAGGAACTGGCTGACGGTTCACTGAAACAGGCTGACGGTAAAGCGCAAGTCAAACTGCTGATGGATAACGGTAAAGAATATTCACAGCCGGGTACATTAGAATTCTCTGATGTGACTGTTGATGAAACCACCGGTTCCATTACTTTACGAGCCATCTTCCCGAATCCAAATGATTCCCTGCTGCCGGGTATGTTTGTGCGCGCACGTCTTGATGAAGGTGTTAACAACAACGCACTGCTGGTTCCGCAGCAAGGTATCACCCGTAACCCGCGTGGTGATGCAACAGCGATGGTTATCGGCGCTGACAATAAAGTTGAACTTCGTACTGTGACCACAACACAAGCTATTGGCGACAAATGGATTGTTACTGACGGTTTAAAAAGTGGCGATAAAGTTATCGTGACAGGACTGCAAAAAATTAAGCCAGGCGTACAGGTTACTGCACAGGAAGTCGATCAAAACGCAGCAGCGCCCGCTACAGCGACGAAGTCTTAATAGGAGCCGGTAATTCATGGCTAAGTTTTTTATAGATCGTCCCATCTTTGCATGGGTGATCGCCATCATAATCATGTTGGCGGGGGGATTGGCAATTCTTAAATTGCCAATTGCGCAGTATCCAACCGTTGCGCCACCGGCTATCCAGCTGACCGCAACCTATCCGGGCGCGGATGCGCAGACGGTACAGGATACCGTTACTCAGGTTATTGAACAGAACATGAACGGTATCGACAACATGATGTACATGTCGTCGACCAGTGATTCATCCGGTACTGTTCAGATTACCCTGACCTTTGCTTCAGGTACTGACGCGGATATCGCACAGGTACAGGTTCAGAACAAACTGCAGCTCGCAACGCCGTTGCTGCCGCAGGAAGTTCAGCAACAGGGTATCTCCGTTGAGAAATCGAGCAGCAGCTTCCTGATGGTGGCCGGTTTTATTTCCAACAATGGTTCAATGACTCAGGATGACATCGCCGACTACGTCGGTTCCAACGTCAAGGATCCTATCAGCCGTACCGCCGGTGTGGGTGACGTTCAGCTGTTTGGTGCTCAGTACGCGATGCGTATCTGGATGGATCCGAACAAACTGAACAACTTCCAGCTGACGCCGGTGGACGTGATTAACGCCATCAAAGTTCAGAACAACCAGATTGCAGCCGGTCAGTTGGGTGGTACGCCACCGGTTCCGGGCCAGCAGTTGAACTCCTCTATCGTGGCCCAGACCCGTCTGAAGTCACCGGATGAATTCGGCAAAATCATTCTGAAAGTGAATCAGGATGGTTCTCAGGTTCGCCTGAAAGATGTGGCTAAAATCGAACTCGGTGGTGAAAACTACGACGTTATTGCCCGTTTTAACGGACAACCTGCGTCAGGTTTGGGTATCAAACTGGCAACGGGTGCGAACGCCCTGAACACCGCAGCGTCAGTAAAAGCCACGCTGGCTAAACTTGAACCGTTCTTCCCGGCTGGCTTAGAAGTTGTTTACCCATACGACACTACGCCGTTCGTAAAAATCTCGATTAAAGAAGTCGGTAAAACGCTGTTCGAGGCCATCGTCCTGGTATTCCTGGTGATGTTCCTGTTCCTGCAAAACTTCCGCGCAACCCTGATCCCAACGATCGCGGTTCCTGTGGTCTTGCTGGGCACCTTTGCAATCCTGGCGGCATTCGGTTATTCGATAAACACCCTGACGATGTTCGGGATGGTGCTCGCGATAGGCTTGCTCGTCGATGACGCCATCGTCGTCGTCGAGAACGTCGAACGCGTCATGGTCGAAGAGGGGCTGCCGCCTAAAGAAGCCACCAAAAAATCCATGGAGCAAATCCAGGGTGCATTGGTCGGTATCGCGATGGTGCTGTCCGCAGTATTCATTCCGATGGCCTTCTTCGGCGGTTCAACCGGTGTTATCTACCGTCAGTTCTCCATCACCATCGTTTCTGCCATGGTGCTGTCGGTTCTGGTGGCGATGATCCTGACGCCTGCGCTTTGTGCGACCATGCTTAAGCCGGTTGCCAAAGGCGAGCATCACGAGAAGAAAGGTTTCTTCGGCTGGTTTAACAAGAAATTCGAGCAAAGTACGCACCACTACACCGACAGCGTAGGCAACATTCTGCGCAGCACCGGTCGTTATCTGGTGATTTATCTGTTGATCGTTGTCGGCATGGCATTCCTGTTTATCCGCCTGCCAACCTCCTTCCTGCCGGAAGAAGACCAGGGTGTATTCCTGACCATGGCGCAATTGCCAGCAGGTGCAACCCAGGAACGTACGCAGAAAGTGCTCGATGAAGTTACCGATTACTATCTGAACAAAGAAAAAGCTAACGTGAACTCGGTGTTTACGGTTAACGGCTTTGGCTTCGCAGGTCGTGGTCAGAATACCGGTATCGCGTTCGTCAGTCTGAAAGACTGGTCTGAGCGTAGCGGCGCTGAAAACAAGGTTCCTGCGATTGCAGGCCGTGCAATGGGTGCGTTCAGTACCATTAAAGATGCACTGGTGTTCCCGTTCAACTTACCCGCGATTGTTGAGTTGGGTACGGCGACAGGCTTCGACTTCCAGCTGATTGACCAGGCTAACCTTGGGCATGACAAACTGACACAAGCACGTAACCAGTTGCTGGGCATGGTGGCTCAACATCCTGACTTGCTGACTCAGGTTCGTCCGAACGGTCTGGAAGATACACCACAGTACAAAATCGAGATTGATCAGGAAAAAGCAACGGCACTTGGCGTTTCAATTTCCGACATCAACACCACATTGGGTGCCTCGGTTGGTGGTAGCTACGTCAACGACTTCATCGATCGTGGTCGTGTGAAGAAAGTGTACGTTCAGGCTGAAAATAAATACCGTATGTTGCCATCAGACATCAACAATCTGTATGTCCGTGGCAGCGCAGGCCAGATGGTGCCGTTCTCCGCGTTCTCAAGTGCGAAATGGGAATACGGCTCACCGCGTCTGGAACGTTATAACGGCCTGCCATCAATGGAAATTCTGGGTCAGCCAGCTCCGGGTAAAAGTTCGGGTGCTGCCATGGCGATGATGGAGTCTCTGGCTTCTAAACTGCCAAACGGTATCGGCTATGACTGGACTGGCCTGTCTTATCAGGAACGTTTGTCAGGTAACCAGGCTCCGGCCTTGTACGCTATCTCCCTGATCGTCGTCTTCCTGTGTCTGGCAGCGTTGTACGAAAGCTGGTCAATACCGTTCTCGGTTATGCTGGTGGTTCCGCTCGGTGTTGTCGGTGCACTTATTGCAGCTACGATGCGCGGTTTGAGCAACGACGTATACTTCCAGGTGGGTCTGCTGACCACTATCGGGCTGTCTGCGAAGAACGCCATATTGATTGTTGAATTCGCCAAAGACCTGATGGATAAAGAAGGCAAAGGTCTTATCGAATCAACGCTTGAAGCGGTTCGTATGCGTCTGCGCCCGATCCTGATGACATCGCTGGCGTTCATCCTTGGTGTTATGCCGCTGGTTATCAGTTCCGGTGCAGGTTCCGGCTCACAGAACGCTGTAGGTACCGGCGTAATGGGCGGGATGATCACGGCGACCCTGCTGGCGATCTTCTTTGTTCCGGTCTTCTTCGTGGTGGTTCGTCGCCGCTTTGGTAAGAAGAACGAGGATATCGAACATACGCACAAAGTAGAGCATCCGACGCTGTAACCGGATCTCCCATCTAAACGAAAGGCCGCTTATGCGGCCTTTTTTTTCGCCTGAGACTTGAACCGGAAAAAGGATGAGTGCATAATTAATGTTATAGTATAACATAACACTTAGAGGCATTATGAAACCCACTATCCATCCTGCGTACCGCACCGTGGTTTTTCACGACACCAGTGCTGACGAATACTTCAAAGTTGGCTCGACTATCTCGACGGACCGCACCATTGAACTGGAAGGGGCTACCTACCCGTATATCAGCATTGAAGTGTCTTCAGCCTCTCACCCTTACTACACCGGTAAGCAGAAAGAGTATTCCAAAGAAGGCAGTACCGCGCGCTTTAACCAACGCTTCGGCAGCTTCCTCGGTAAGAAATAAATGACATCAGGGAAATCGTTATGCAGGTTCTGAGTTCATTACGTTCAGCGAAAAATCGTCATCCGGATTGCCGCGTAGTCCGCCGCAAAGGCAGGGTTTATGTGATTTGCAAAAGCAATCCACGTTTTAAAGCCGTACAAGGTAAGAAGAAAAAGCGTTAACACCTCGTCTTCTCATTCCTTCTGTACTAAAAACAAAAGCCCCGTCGCTTGCCCGACAGGGCTTTTTCTTATGCTAAGACATGATGTAAAGCTCCCCACAGCATAGCCGTGAGGAGCGAAGATCTTATTTCATGCTGGCGACAATCGTCTCAACGTTATGCTTAAACGCTTTCACGTAAGTTGTCGCTGGTCCTTTCGGGCCGGACAATGCTTCAGGGTACAACTCCCCCCCTGGCTCAGCACCGCTGGCTGCTGCTATCTGTTTAACCAGACGCGGGTCGGTCTGATTTTCGATGAAGTAAGTTTTCACCTTCTCTGCTTTAATCTGCTTAATCAGAGAAGCCACACCACTGGCACTTGCTTCAGCTTCCGTAGAAAAACCAACGGGCGCCATAAAGCTGACGTGATATTCCTGACCAAAATAGCCGAAGGCATCATGGCTGGTCAGCACTTTACGTTTCGACTGTGGGATACCGGTAAATTCAGTTTTTGCCCACGCATCCAGCTTTTGCAATTGTTCAATATAAGCAGTGCCGCGCTGACGGAAATAATCCGCATCTTCTGGATCCACTTTGATCAGCGCATTCATCACGTTAGTGGCATAAATCACGCCATTCGCCATACTGTTCCATGCATGAGGATCGGTGATTTGCTTACCGTCTTCTTCCATTTTGCGGGAATTTACGCCTTCCGATGCTGTTACCAGATGACCTTTATAACCCGATGCAGTCACCAGGCGATCGATCCACCCTTCCAGGCCCAGACCGCTGACAAAGACAACATCAGACGCATTGATGGCTTTGCTGTCTTTAGGTGAAGGTTCGAAGCTATGCGGGTCACCGTCCGGTCCGACTAACGTCGTGACTTTCACATGCTCCCCCCCCACTTCCTGAACGATATCTCCAAGAATTGAAAAGCTGGCTACCGCATTGACGGTTTTAGCCATCGCCAGCGGACTCGACAGCAGGGCAGCTACTGCGAGTGATACAGGTAATAATTTCATCATGTCCCCTTAATTGTGGTACTGCTTATTAACGTATTGCTGCTTAACTTCGCGAGGCGGTTAACATGCCGCCCCGCTTTCCGAATAAAACCGAAATGAAGAAGATCACTGTCGCACTCAGCACTATCGCGGGCCCGGCGGGCAACGAAGCATAATAAGACCAGATGAGTCCTACAACGCTGGCAATCACACCAATAATCATCGCGCTCAGTAAGGTATGAGGCAGGTCGCGAGCCCAGAAACGGGCACTGGCGGCAGGCAACATCATCAGCCCGACAGACATCAGAGTGCCGAGGATCTGGAAACCCGCCACCAGATTGATCACCACCAGCGCCAGAAACATTCCATGGATCGCTGCCAGCCATTTTCCGGCGCTGACACGCAGAAATAGCGAATCAAATGACTCAATGACCAGTGCACGGTAAATGCATGCCAAGACCAGTAAAGAAAGACTGGCGATAATACCGACCATAATCATGGCGGATGAATCGATGGCAAGAATTGAGCCAAACAGCACATGTAAAAGATCCACGCTCGAACCGCGCAGGGAAACCAGCGTGACCCCAAGTGCCAGAGAGCCAAGATAGAAACCGGCGAAACTGGCGTCTTCTTTCAATTGTGTACGACGACTCACCAGCCCGGACAGCATCGCAACAGCCAGGCCTGCGATAAAACCACCAATCCCCATGGCGACCAGCGACATCCCCGAGATCAGATAGCCAATCGCTGCGCCGGGTAAAACAGCATGCGAAAGTGCATCACCCACCAGACTCATCCGGCGTAATAACAGGAAAACGCCCAATGGCGTGGCGCTGATTGATAATGCGATGCAGGCAATCAAAGCGCGCCGCATGAAACCGAATTCAATGAAAGGATCGGCAAGCAGATGAAAAAGCATCATGAATTTGCGACTCCCGTCGTCAGGGAGAAAGGTTCTGTCGAAATGCAGGCATGCGCCTGATGAGGAAAATGCCCGAGGACATCCTGTGCGCTTCCCCATAAATTCTGCTGTCCACTGAGGTAAAGCACGTGCGGAAAGTGTCGTGCAACCATCGAAATATCATGCAAAACCGCGATGACAGTTTTTCCTTCCTGATGCCATTGCGCGATGACTTTTAACAGTAAATCGATGGTTTGAGTGTCGATACCTGTGAACGGTTCATCAAGCATAATGAGGGGTGCCTGTTGCACCAGTAAGCGGGCAAACAGCGTACGTTGCAATTGCCCGCCAGAAAGCGATCCTACGGGCAGATGCGACATTTCCGTCATCCCCACCGTCTCCAGCGCCTTATCGACGGCTATCGCAGACTGTTGGTTTATGCCACCGAATAACCCGCTTTGCGGCCAGCATCCCATCGCGACCAGATCAAACACGCTGATAGGGAAACTGCGATCCAGCTCAGCCTGCTGTGGCAAATACGCCAGTCGGGGGCGTTTCCCGCCCGTGAAAGTTATATTCCCTGCCACAGCCTGCTGCAAACCGGCTAATGTTTTGAGAAAGGTGGATTTCCCGGCACCGTTGGCACCAATGACAGCTGTCAGGGAACCCGGACAAAACTGTCCGTTAAGGGGCATGGCCACCGCCTGACGGTCATACCCCACTTCGAGGTCATTAACAAAAATCATGGTAGTGAAATTGCCCAGTAAATAGCTGCCCATAACAAAGCGAGCACAGCCAGTACAGCGACGCAGCGTACCGGCGAAGAAAGTGTAAAGAGTGTTTTTGTCATACCCCCTCCAAAAAGTTATAATATAACATCACAATAGGGTATGAGTATCAATACATGAACTGTTTCAGTTTTTTACGGCAGAAGGGATAGCAGGCCGTTTTTGAGAGAACACGGATCTTAACTGTTAAAAAAGAGTAAAAATTGATGAATGAGTTGTAATTTGCACTACAATCAAAAAGTTATGGAATTTTGGTTTGGAAATTTTTTTCTCTGCCCAAAACACATCCTGATGAAAATATGCGATAATGAAGGGATATGTGCTTAAGAGGTAAATGCCTTTGAAGAAATTGATCCATTGTGATATTAATGGGAATATTCTTACGGTTGATGAGTTACAACAGATTATTGAACCTGCTTTGTCTGAAATTGAAGAGTCCTTAATTGGAGATTTAACTTATTTTTCAGAAAATGCACGTTATGAAACAAATTCTTTGCAGATCGTGTCAATAACACAAATTGGCAAAAACTATTATTCAATGACTTACCAGTTCAAATGGACGATTTTCAATGGTTGTCTGGACATTAATGCTGATGAGTTAACGAAGCAAAGTGTCAGATTCTGGGTTAAACCTGACGGATTGGAGTTTGATATTATTGAGTCCTTCAAAGGCTCAACGGCTGAAGAATTGTAAGTTTGAGTAATACGTTTGCACAGCTTTCTAAAAATGAATTATATTTAAAATACCGGCTGTATATTAAATCCTTTAAACCTCATCCCGAACACTGTTCATTGTGATTGTCTTTGATGTTTAAGCCAGTTCATAGCGTTTTAGTGAGAGCCGTTTCCTGTAAGCCATTAAGTTTTGTTGTTTACTCACAGAGTGTTATCAACACCGAATAAACCATTACGGAGGGGATGATATGGATGAGTACTCGCCTAAGCGGCACGATATCGCTCAGTTACGCTACCTGAATGAAATGCTGTATGATGAAGGGATTGCGACACTGGGTGACAGTCATCATGGTTGGGTTAACGATCCGACTTCGGCTGTTAACTTGCAGCTCAATGAACTGATTGAGCACATTGCATCCTTTGTGATGAGTTTTAAAATTAAGTATCCAGACGATAACCATTTAAGTGATCTGGTTGAAGAGTATCTGGATGATACCTACACGCTGTTCAGTAATTATGGAATTAACGATTCTGATTTACGCCAATGGCAAAAGACCAAGAAGCGGTTATTCAGAATGTTCTCAGGGGACTACATCTGTACCCTAATGAAGACTTGAGTAATAATTTATATGCAGTCATCAGATAAAAATCAAAAGGCTAAGATGAACAAAATCGACTATTTGATGCGTTTACGAAAATGCACCACTATCGATACACTTGAACGTGTTATTGAAAAAAATAAGTACGAACTTTCCGACGACGAGCTGGAATTGTTTTACTCGGCAGCTGACCATCGTTTAGCGGAGCTAACGATGAACAAGTTGTACGATAAAATCCCGGTATCAGTGTGGAAATTTGTACGCTGATCTATAAAGCCAGGCCGGAATATCCCCCGGTCTGGCTGGTTAATATTTAACCATATTATCGTTAATATTATTTAACTATATCTTTGAGTTAAGTTTTTCTACTTTCTCTTTGATCTGCCGATGAAATGTTTGCAACAGAAACTGAAAACATTGTTCCGTTTTCGGTGAACGCAATGGTGCGGGTTTGCGCATCATCGCCACTGTTCTGCTTAATGTGGGCTGCTGCAAGTGAATCACTGTTAATTCATTATCGTTAAGTGTTGCAGTATATAACTCTGGTAATATTGCTAATGCCAGACGCGAACGCACCAGTCCATATAACGTCTCCTGAAAATCTACGCGATAACTCACCCGTAAATTCAAACGATGACTCTCACTCAGTGATGTCACCAGCCTGCTAACATTCCCCTTTGAGAACAAGGCAATATCTCTTTTCAGCAGTTGTCGCCAGGGAATATTGTGATCCTGAGAAAGCGGATCGTCGCGTCTGATAACCGCCACAAAAGGATCTTCCAGCAGTGGATAAACAGCTATGGATTCCGGCACTGTACTGTCTGTTGCACCGATACCAAAATCCACTGATCCCTTCTCCAGTTCCAGTAATAATGCATCGTTTGTCAGGTCATGAAATTCCACACGCATATCAGGGAAATATTCCGCCAGTAATTGTGGAACGGCCGGAAATAACAATGTACTCACCGAAGGTACTAATCCAATGCGTAATGTGCCATCCCCGCCCTGACGCATAATTTGCTGCATATCATCGAAAACACTAAGCGCGGTATTCAATAAACGTTCTGCATATGGCAGAACAGCCTCACCCTGTTCAGTCAGACTCACACCTTGTGCCGTCCGGTTGAGTAGTTTGCCCCCTAATACCGATTCAATTTGCCGAAGCGCGCTACTCAGCGCGGGCTGACTGATCGCCAGACGATTCGCCGTATCGGTGAAACTGCGCAGTTGTGCCAGCGTCACAAAGTATTGAATTTGCTTGAGGGAAAGGGCAGGTAACCGGCGCCAGGGTTCAGACATATGAGCAGCTATTCCGCGAAAAATAGAAAACGTTTGCTCAGCATAACCGTATCTTATAAACGGATAAAATAATTCATCTGTGCAAAGCCCCCCCTGCTCCCTACATTAGCCTCACCATTGTTTAAATCCGGACACTGATATGACCGACGGCATCACCTCCCAGCCCCTGCGCCAGCGGGCTATAAACGCAGCACTGGGGAACATCCCTTTCGACCGTCTGCTGATTAATGCCCGTGTCATCGACATGGTCACAGGGGAAATTCGCGAAGCCGATGTCGGCATCACCGGCAATATGATTGCCAGCGTTCATTCACGCGGGAAATTCACGCAGACTGAAAACGTTGATGATTTATCAGGAAATTACCTCTCTCCCGGCCTTATCGACACGCACGTTCACATCGAAAGCTCGCATTTGCCACCCGAAAAATACGCCGAAATCGTCGTCGCTCAGGGCACAACAACGGTGTTTTGGGATCCGCATGAACTGGCGAATGTGCTGGGCGTTGCCGGGGTGCAGTACGCCATCCAGTCCAGCCGTAATCTGCCATTACGCGTGATATGCGCTGCGCCTTCCAGCGTGCCGTCAACACCGGGCTTAGAGATGTCCGGTGCGGATTTCACAGGCCAGGAAATGCAGACAATGCTTAGCTGGCCGGAAATTGCAGGTGTCGCCGAAGTGATGGATATGCATGGCGTGCTCAATGGCAGCGGGCGAATGCTGGAAATCCTCGAAGCCGGACTAAACAGCGGAAAGCTGATTGAAGGCCACGCACGCGGCCTCAAAGATGAACAATTGCAGGCGTATCTTGCCGCAGGTGTGACATCAGATCACGAACTGACCTCGGCTGATGATGCCCTGGAAAAGCTGCGTGCCGGTCTGACGCTGCAAATTCGCGGCTCACATCCTTATCTTCTGCCCGATATCGCAGCCGCTTTGCTCGCACTTCCCCATCTTTCATCACAAATAACATTGTGTACTGACGACGTACCGCCCGATCATCTGCTGGAAAAAGGCGGGCTGATCGCCTTAATCAAACTCCTGATTTCCTATGGATTACGTGCAGAAGATGTACTACGCATGGCGACGTTGAATGCCGCTATTCGCATGCAACGTTCTGATTTAGGGCTGATTGCCGCAGGCCGCACGGCTGATCTTATCGCGTTTGACTCGCTGGAAAATCTTCTTCCGCGTGCAGTATATGTCGGCGGAACCTGTGTAGCTCAGCAAGGCAAGCTCCTATTTACACCTGCCGCCGCGCGCGGAGTGGTTCCACCACGAGACACCATGCGCTTAACGCCGCTTAATGCCACTGATTTCAGGCTAAAAATTCCGGGGCTGAACAACGGCAAAGCGCGTCTGCGCAATATTAAAGGCGCACGCTTTACACAATGGAGTGAAGTAACCGTGAATGTGCGGGATGGCGCCGTACAGATACCCGACGGCTTCAGCCTGATTTGGGTTCAGCATCGCCATGGCCGCCACGACGCCACACCGAAAATGGCATTACTTGAAGGCTGGGGAGCATTGCGCGGTGCCATCGCGACCTCTTACTCTCACGACGCCCATAATCTGGTGATTATCGGCCGGGATCCTGTCGACATGATGATAGCGGCCAATCAGCTGATCGCCAGCGGCGGCGGTATGGCGTTGAGCCAGCATGGCAAGTTGCTGGCCAATATCGATATGCCGATTGCCGGAATGCTGTCTGATTTACCGGCCACGGAACTGGCGAAGCAGTTTAAAAACCTGCGCGACCTCAGTGCACAGGTCGCAGACTGGGAACCGCCTTATCGCGTTTTCAAAGCTATCGAAGGAACGTGCTTAGCCTGTAATGCAGGCCCACATCTGACTGATTTAGGGCTGACAGATGGCGGTTCACGGGAAATCGTCAACCCGGTTCTGGAAATCTGGCCAGAAGAAATCTGAAGCATTCTCAAAACCACCAGACGTAAAAAGATAGCAAACACAACATTATAAAAATTATTTTCAGGGGAATTTAAGCATGTCCGAAAGTTCTGTGAAAAATGTTACCGTCTCAGCAGACGAAAGCTGGTTACAACGCCGCTTCCATCTGCACCAGCGCCAGACCAAGATTAAAACGGAATGTCTGGCTGGCATCACCGGGGTTCTGGCGGCAGCGTATTTACTGGTGGTGATCCCGGGCTTACTGGCCGTCAGTGGTATAGATAAAGGCGCAGCCACCACCGGCGTGATCCTGGTGTTTGTACTGGGCTCTCTGCTGATGGCTTTTTACGCCAACCTGCCCTTTATGGTCGGGCCTGGCATTGGCGGCTCGGTACTGGTCGGTATTACGCTGGCGGGCGACGGAGTTACCTGGCCCGTCGCGCTGGGGATTGCATGCTGGTCGGGGATTTTATTTTTCGTGATGACAGTGTTTGGCTTACGCGAAGTAGTCACCCGTTCTGTTCCGCAGTCGATCAAGCTTGGGCTGACCGCTTCTATTGGCATTTTTGTCGCCCTGCTCGGCTTCCGCAATGCCGGGCTGGTAATGGCAAATACCAAAACACATGCGCTGGCTCTGGGAGATTTTACTGCGCCGGGTGCGTTAATTGCGCTTCTTGGTCTGCTGGTCGCCGTGGGGTTACAGGCTCGTAAAGTACCGGGTGCCATTTTATGGGCCATTTTGCTGGCGACGGTGGCGGGTATACCGTTTGGCGTAACGCATTTACCTGAGCAATGGATCTCGCTGCCTCACTCGGTTGCTCCGTTATTGGGCAAAGTCGATCTTATCGGTGCTATCAACATCGCCTTTCTGCCATTCCTGTTTATCTTCTTCGCCTCGGAGTTCTTCTCTACGATGGGCACCACACTGGCTGTCGGTGGTGAGGCTGGATTGCTCGATGAACACGGCGATATGAAAAACATCAACCGGCCTTTCATGGTGGATTCCATTGCAGCAGCGCTGGGCCCGATCGTCGGTATTCCTGCAGCTACAGCATTGATCGAATCCTCTGCCGCCGCTGAAGCAGGCGGTAAAACGGGGCTGACGGCACTTACCGCTGCAGTCATGTTTCTGCTGATGCTGTTATTTACTCCGATTGCGCTGATGATCCCGAAAGAGGCGACCGCACCGGCACTGATTCTGATTGGCCTGAACATGTTCAGTAATTTGCGAAAAGTGGACTTAGCGAATTTTACCGACGCGCTGCCGGTACTGATGATGGTAATGATTACGCTGATTTCCAACAGCTTCGGCACCGGTATCGCCGGCGGCCTGCTGTTTTACGTCATCATTAAAGTGGTCGCAGGAAAAGCACGTGAAGTGCCTGTAGGCCTTTATATTCTGGCAATCCCGCTGGTGTATTATTTTGCGACGCTGGTTCATCACTGAAACTTGCGGGTTAACAGAGGGCGCGTGAAAACGTGCCCTTTTTTATGGGCGCAGCCTGGCTTTGAAGATATTTTTAGGAGGAAATCAAAGAGAAGAGATAATTCCGGAGGCCTGAAATGGTGGAGGCCCTGCCAGCTACATCCCGGCACACACGACACCTGCCATGGCTGCTTCCTTCCGGACCTGACCAAGTTGACAAGTTAGCGTTGCGGGAGAACCAACAGGGCCCCCATTGACGTTGTCAGCTTCATTTCTCTGCTAAGAGAATCGAAGCGGTGGGCATTATCTGTGATGGCCGAAACAAAAGCAAGTTAACTGCCGACAACCGTTGTTTTCTTAAACAATACGCCTGAATCAGAGCCTACAAAACCTTAATTTTTGCGTCATACTGGCGCAAATCACTGTGGAGGATGTCATGTCGGAACCCGATAACTTTCGCCAGCGCGTATTTCAGATTATCGCCGCCATCCCGGTCGGGCAGGTCACAACTTACGGGAACGTCGCGCAACTGGCCGGTTCACCCCGCGCGGCACGTCAGGTCGGGGGGGTACTCAAGAAATTGCCGGAAGGCAGCACTCTTCCCTGGCACCGGGTGATAAACCGGCACGGTGAAATCTCTTTGCAGGGCGAAGACTTTAAACGTCAGCGTCAGGCACTGCTGGCCGAGGGCATCACGTTTAAGAAAGGCAAAATCGATTTAGAGAAATACGGCTGGAAATGGTGAATGCCTGCCTTCAAAACGCACATAAAAAAGCACCGCAAGAGCGGTGCTTAGCCATCATAAGTGATGAATTAATAGGTCGTTGGTTGTGCAGGTACCATACTAACCGGTGCAGGCGAAGTGCCCAGTCCTGGATTTGACGGGTTAGTCATTGGTCCCAGGGCACTGGGTTTGGTCGCTACAGGGACGGCGACAACCGGGACAAGTTGCAGATCGGCACGTGTACCCTGACCGTGATTAATCACTTCTTTAATGGAGTCAGTGATGAAGGTCATCTGACCATTGATGGTTACCGCCGCACTCAGCAGAATACGCGCGTTAGGGGCAATTTCCTGCGGGTTATACGGCAGGATGAAGGTAAACGGTGCCTGTTTACCCTGAGTTCTCGCCACCTTTTGCGAAATCACGCGGGATGGCGCATCCGCCACCGAAGCATCAGACAATGTCACCGTCAGGACAGCATCCGGTGGCAAGACTACACGCTGATTGATAAACACGCTACCCGATACATTCGGGCCAGTGATCGCAGGTCCGGTGTCCGGGCTAGCCGCCGTATTCACAGGAGGTTGCTGCGCTGGTGCCTCATGATGCTGTGCGCACCCGGCAAGAGTCAGAGACAGCGCGGTTCCACCTACTATCTGCCAAAGTTTCATTGATCGTACTCCCTTTTTTATTAGTCGCTTGTCGACAAGCTGTAATAAACGCCGACGATGAATTTAGTGACTTTAACCAGCTTACCTACTAATCATGGCACAAAAGTCTGAGGTTTTCCTGTCAGCGGCCAAACAGATCTTCTGACAAAACGTAAGATCCACTATGATTAACAGGTTAGACCTGTCGGTTAAGGCGTATTTCAGAAAATTCCTGCCTGCATTACCCCGAACAACTTAGGTCGATTTCTCCGGTAACTTTCATGAGGCCACTATGAGTCAGGCATTAAAAAATCTGCTGGATCTGCTTGATCTGGAAAAAATTGAAGAAGGGCTGTTTCGTGGTCAAAGTGAAGACTTGGGTTTACGTCAGGTCTTTGGCGGTCAGGTCGTAGGCCAGGCATTATATGCCGCCAAACAGACTGTCCCGGCGGAACGTGGTATCCATTCTTTCCACAGCTACTTTTTGCGCCCGGGTGACAGCAGCAAGCCGATTATCTATGACGTGGAAATCCTGCGCGATGGCAACAGTTTCAGCGCCCGCCGCGTAAAAGCGGTGCAGCATGGCAAGCCGATTTTCTATATGACGGCGTCGTTCCAAAGCCAGGAAAGTGGTTTTGAGCATCAGAACACCATGCCGGATGTGCCGCCGCCGGAAACACTGGTATCAGAATCAGATATTGCTAAAAATCTGGCGCATCTGATACCGGAAAAATTCCGCGAAAAATTTATTGGTCATAAGCCTATTGAAATGCGTCCGGTGAAGTTTCATAACCCGATGAAAGGGAGTGTCGAAGAGCCTAACCGTGCAGTGTGGTTCAGGGCCAACGGTGAAATGCCAGATGATTTGCGAATTCATCAGTATTTACTGGGCTATGCGTCTGACTTCAATTTCCTGCCTACGGCGCTGCAACCCCATGGCATTGGCTTCCTTGAACCGGGAATGCAGGTCGCGACCATCGACCATTCGATGTGGTTCCACCGCCCGTTCCGCATGGATGACTGGTTGCTGTATGCCGTCGAAAGTACCTCTGCATCCGGTGCGCGTGGTTTTGTGCGTGGACAGTTTTATACCCGCGATGGCGTGCTGGTCGCCTCCACGGTACAGGAAGGGGTTATTCGTCAGCGAAAGCCTGAATAATCATCATTAAAGAGCGCCCTGTAAAAATGGCGCATTAAAAAGGGGCGATATCATTATCGCCCCTTTTGCATATCATCATTATTTTATTATTTTTAACTCATTAATGAGAGAGTTAGCGCACTACTTTCTCTGAAATCTCATTATTGGTTGTAAGCGTTTTCGCCGTGGCTATTAACATCCAGCCCTTCGCGTTCTTGTTCTTCAGGAACACGCAGACCTACGATCATGTCCGCCACTTTGTAACCGATGAAAGCAACAACACCAGACCAGACCAATGTCACGCACACGCTGAAGAACTGAACCCAAACCTGATGGCCCATGGTCACACCTTCTGCATAACCTACGCCGCCGAGTGAGCTGGAAGTGAATACGCCAGTCAGCAGACAACCTACGATACCGCACACACCATGAACACCGAACACGTCACAGGTGTCATCAACACGCAGCCATTTTTTCAGGGTAACCACACCCCACAGGCCAGTGATACCGCCTACGAGACCGATGATGAGAGCACCACCCACGCCGACCGTACCACATGCAGGTGTGATAGCGACCAGACCTGCGATAGCACCGGAGCTTGCGCCAAGCAGTGAAGGTTTACCACGCACCATCCATTCAACCAGTGTCCAGGACAGGATTGCACCAGCCGTTGCAATCACCGTGTTCAGGAAAGCCAACGCGGCAACAGGGCTTGCTGCACTTGCAGAACCTGCGTTGAAGCCGAACCAACCCACATACAGGATTGATGCACCAGTGAAGACCATTGGCAGGTTGTGTGGTTTGAAAGCTTCTTTACCGAAACCGGCACGTTTACCCAGCAGATAAGCCCCCACCAGACCTGCGATAGCGGCGTTGATGTGAACAACGGTACCACCGGCAAAGTCCAGCGCACCATCAGCAGCCAGGAAACCGCCTGCCCACACCATGTGAGCCATCGGGATGTAAGAGAAAGTCAGCCAGATCACAGTGAAAATCAGAACCGCTGAGAAACGTACACGTTCAGCGATACCGCCCACGATCAGCGCCACAGTGATACAGGCAAATGAGCACTGGAAAGCAACGTGGATCATCTGGGAGAAGGTGCCTGTCACGGAGTCCAGGCCGATGCCTTTCATCATGACGTTACTGAAACCACCGAAGAACGCGTTACCTTCGCTGAAGGCCAGACTGTAGCCGTAGAGGATCCACAACACGCAGACCAGAGCAAAGGTGACAATAACCTGAGTCAGCATGGACAAAACGTTTTTAGAACGCAGTAAGCCACCGTAGAACAACGCCACGCCCGGTACGGTCATGAACAATACCAGCGCGGTACAAATCATCATAAAGGCGTTATCAGCACCGTTTGCCGCTGCTGGCGCTGCTGCCATGGCAAGCGAAGGCAGCAAAGCCACGGCACCAAGCCCCATCATGGATAAAAGTTTTTTCATTATTAACCCACCCCTGTTTCTCAAAACTGTTTTTTCTAATCTGATTTATCTCAAACCGATTGGTATGAGAGATAAAAGCCTGAAATTACAGTGCTGCTTCGTCGGTTTCACCAGTACGAATACGGATAACACGTTGCAATTCAGCAACGAAAATTTTGCCATCACCGATCTTGCCGGTATAGGCCGCTTTGCTGATCACATCGATCACTTCATCAAGCTGATCGTCTGCAATAGCAATGTCGATTTTTACTTTTGGCAGAAAGTTCACGCTGTATTCCGCGCCACGGTAAAGTTCGGCATGACCTTTCTGACGGCCAAAACCTTTAACTTCCGTTACGGTCAGCCCCTGAATTCCAACAGCAGACAGCGCTTCACGCACGTCTTCCAGCTTAAAAGGTTTGATCACCACAGTAACCAGCTTCATTGTGCCACTCCTCGAATTAAGGGCTTGCCGCGAGAGGATTCGCGCCCGATACGGATTGGATAAAGCAAAGGATGTGCCAGAGTTGAAATCGGACGCAGATTCATGCAATTCCCGCGTAATACGGCATTTTCAGAATAATCGTGACCAGGCGCACAGTTGTCATGCCATATGCAGCACAGCAGCACACGCACCATTTAAGTGCTCACCGCTGCTTTTTAGTGCACCCGAATTGAAAAAGGGTTCTGCCTGCATGAATACAGTGCGGGGAAAAGAAAAACAGGAAATGAAAAACGGAGAAAGAAGAAAGCCGGTGCCGCAGGGATACGGCACCGATGCAAAGATTATGCGTTTTCTGTTGCAGGCATAATCTGTCCGGCAGAAGCCAATTGCTGTCCGGCAAGTTGCAACTGATACATCTGATAATACCGGCCTTTTTCTGCCAGCAGTTGCAAGTGATTACCCTGCTCAACAGCCTGGCCACGGTGCAATACCAAAATATTATCGGCATCCACAATCGTCGAAAGCCGATGTGCGATAACCACAAGCGTAGTCTGCTGCCTGATAGCCCGTAATGCACGCTGAATAGCCTGCTCGGTGCCGGAATCAATATTGGCCGTTGCCTCGTCAAGGATCAGAATTTCCGGTGCCTGCACCAAAACGCGCGCCATCGCCAGTAATTGTTTCTGCCCGACAGAAAGATTATTGCCCTGCTCTCCCAGACGCGTATTCAAACCTTCGGGCATTTCGCGTACCAGCGGTGAGAGCTGCACAATGTCCAGCGCGTGCCACACCTGCGCTTCATCAATATCACGGCCTAACGTGACATTAGCGAACACGGATTCTGCCAGAACCACCGGATCCTGCTGAACCATTGCAATACCTTTGCGCAGGCTGGTGTGCGATAAGTCGGCGAGGTTACGTCCGTCAACCCTGACCTCACCTTTGTTTAACGGGTAATAACCCATCAGCAGATTTGCCAGCGTACTTTTACCACTGCCGGTATGTCCAACCAACGCCACAAAACCGCGCGAAGGCACGTGCAGGGAAATATTTTCCAGCACCCATTTATCCGGGAGGTAAGCAAAGCTGACGTCTTTGATGTCAATCTCGCCGCTGGTGAGCAACTTTTCGTCTGGCCCGTATTGCTGTTGCGTCCTGTCCATCAAATCAAAGATACGTTCACCGGCAACGACTGCCTGCTGCATAATCGATTGTTGTGAGGTCAGTTCAATCAGAGGCTCGTTGAGCCGTCCGAGATAATTGATGAAGGCGTACAGAACCCCAACGCCCACAGAACCTTCGGCACTGAATCCAAAGAGAATGAGCAGACCGCATAAAATCAACGACGAGAATAAGCTGAGCAAAGGACGCAACAGAAATCCTTCCAGTCGCAGCGTTTGCATGCGGGCCAGGTAGTGCGACTGGCTGGCGCGGGCAAGTCGTTCGCCAAACCTTTTCTGCTGACGGAATTGCTGAATCACATTCATACCGTTGATGACTTCATTGAAGCCATCATTAATATCCGCCAGATAAGCGCGTACTTTGCGCACCACCGGCGTACTGTAAATCTGGTACAGCCCCATCACGACAAATACGGCCGGGAAGATACAAATTGCCACCGATGCCAGTCGCCAGTCGAGGCTGAACATCGCCACCAGCATCGCACCAATCAGGGCGATGCTGCGTAAGACTGTCGACACCACGGTCACATACAGATCACGGATAACTTCCGTGTCATTAGTCACGCGGGAAATCAGCTGACCTACAGGCTGTGTATCAAATGCGCTCAACGGTTGCCGTAATGCCGCATCCATGACTTCGGTGCGCAAGCATTGGACGACCCCCACCGCAGCACGGTTGAACAACAGTGCCTGAAAATAGTGCAGGCTTGCTGCCAGGAATTGCAGGAAGATAAAACTCAGCGCGAGCAAACTGACTTTCCCCCACGGCATTTCACCTTTAGCCACGTAGTGATCGATAAAGAAGCTGATTAATATAGGGCCGGTCACTTCCGCTGCCGCTGCAATCCACAACATCAGAACCGCATAAGACAACGGCTTGCGGTAAGGTTTCCCGTATTTCAACAGGCGCTTTAGCGTTGGCCAAAGCTTCTGAATTTTAATTTTTTTGGGTTCAGCCACGGTGTTCCGGCTCCTTTTCCTGTGACACATCATCCAGCGCAGCTTCTAATTGCTGATAACGGAACATATCGCGGTACCAGCCGGCTTCGGCAGCAAGCTGGTCATGATTGCCACGCTGCGAAATACTCCCCTGGCTGAAGACCAGAATCTCACTGGCTTCGGTCAGTGCAGAGAGACGATGTGCGCTGATGATCACCGTACGGTCACTTCCCCACTGACGCAGATTGTGCAGAATCTGGTGCTCCGTCCGGCCATCAACGGCGGATAAAGCATCATCCAGGATCAGAATTTCGGCTTTGAGGAGCAATGCGCGCGCAATCGAAATACGCTGCTTCTGACCACCCGATAACATGACGCCGCGCTCGCCGACTTCAGTTTCATATCCCTGAGGCAATCGCAGAATGTCATCATGAACGCTGGCGAGACGCGCGGCTTCTTCAATCTCTTCCTGCGTGGCATCAGGCCTTCCGAGCGCAATGTTCTGCGCGACAGTGTCTGAGAACAAGAAAGGCGTCTGACTGACAACTGCCAGCCGGGCACGCCAGTCATCAAGCTGGATTTCTTTAAGGGATAACCCGTGATAGGACACGTCACCGTCAGTGACATCGAACTGGCGCTGAAGGAGTGAAAGCAGCGTACTTTTACCGGAACCTGTCGGACCGCATAACCCCAGCATTTGCCCTGGTTGCAGGGAAAAAGTAACGGTCGTTAAAGCAGCGTGGCTATTTTCCGGATAATGGAAATCGTTGATGTGAGCCTCAAGCGTCGCGCGGCCTGCCGGTAACGGTGTTGTGCCATCAACAACAGCCGGGGCTTCCTGTAACAGGCTACGGATACGGCTGTAAGCCGCGCTGCCACGTTCGACAATGTTAAACATCCAGGCGAGCGCGAGCATCGGCCAGATCATCAGGCCAAGGTACATCACAAAGCTGGTGAGTTCACCCAGCGTCAGGTGGCCATTGACTACCATCCAGCTACCGCCGCCGATGGCCAGCAGGTTTGCCATACCGATAGAGACATAGATGGTCGGATCAAAGCGGGCATCAACACGCGCGACACGCATATTTTTTGCACCGGTATCCGCAGCCACATCAGCAAACTGCGATGACTGATGATTCTCCAGGCCAAAAGCTTTGATCATACGGATACTGGTCAGGCTTTCCTGCGCCTGATCGTTAAGCGAGGAAAACGCCGCCTGTGCGGTTTTGAAACGGGAATGAAGTTGATCGCCATATCGCTTGATGATGATCGCCATTACCGGCATCGGCACCAGCGACAATAACGTCAGTTCCCAGCTGATCTGGGTTGCCATAACGATAAGTACCGCCAGCCCCATGACCAGCGAATCGACCAGCGTCAGCACGCCCTCTCCCGCAGCGAACACCACCCGGTCGACGTCATTAGTCGCTCGGGCAATCAAATCACCGGTGCGATGGCGCAGATAAAAAGCGGGATGCTGACGGCTCAGCTGACGGAAAAAATCCTGTCGTAGTTCAACAGCAAGCTGATAAGACGCGCCGAACAGCAGCACGCGCCAGACATAACGCAGCAGATACACCACAACAGCCGTGCCGAGCATCAGGCCAAGCCACGCAAAAAGCACGCCGTAAGACATTTGTTTTGACGTAACACCATCGATAATTACGCCCACCAGTTTTGGCGGCAGTAATTGCAGAACGGCGATAATGACCAGTAAGGCGACGGCACCCAAATACCGGCGCCATTCACGCCGGAAGTACCAGCCTAATTGTGCAAACAATCTCACGCAGTGTTTTCCATACAAATAATAATAATTTTATTGAGTTAAACCGGCGACAGAAAGACCAATTTTCTCTTCAGGCCGACAAGGATACCAGAGTTAACAGGGGTTTCTGATGAAACTTTTTACTGCAACTTTTGCATTAAATCGGCAATGCGGTGGTCGATTTTATGCGCTCCATCGCAAAACTTGAGGTCACGTCGTTCAGTCCTGGAATGCCATTCACAAGTCGCTTGTAAAAGTTATCGTAGCTTTTCATATCGGAGACCTGAACTTGCAGCAAATAATCGTACTCGCCCGCCATCCGGTAAAAACCCAGCACCTCTGGAAACGCTTCGACTTGCTGAACAAATCGCTGATACCACTCACTGTTGTGATGCTGGGTCTTAATCAGCACAAATGCTGTCAGGCTAAGTCCCAGTTTCTCAGCGTCAAGTAACGCCACTTTTCCGCAAATAATCCCGTCATCTTCAAGGCGCTTTATTCTTTTCCAGCAGGGGGTGGTGGTGAGGTTGACGGCCTCAGCCAGCTCGTTCAGAGAAAGGGTGCAATCCCGCTGTAGCAGCGATAAAAGCCTGAGGTCAATTTTATCTACCATACCGCACTCCAGGAGAAAGTATTTCTCCAAATAAGATGATCCATGGGTCAAAGAGTAACTTATTTCTCTGGTGATTACGTTATTCTTTATCTCATCAAAACACTTAAATGAGCCTGCAACATGCGCAATTCCTGGGTCACTCACGCCATTAAAGAAATCGACGCCGATTATCAACGTTCAGCCGACACACATTTAATTCGTCTCACGCTGAACGACTTTCCTGGAATTTCGTTGTATCTCAAAGATGAAAGCACGCATCCTTCCGGCAGCCTGAAACATCGTCTGGCACGCTCATTGTTTTTATATGGCCTGTGCAATGGCTGGATCCGCGAAAATACGCCGATTATTGAAGCGTCTTCGGGCAGTACCGCTGTCTCCGAAGCCTATTTCGCGCGTCTGCTGGGCCTGCCCTTTATTGCCGTAATGCCCGCCTGTACAGCCCCGCGCAAAATTCAGCAAATTGAGTTTTATGGTGGTCGCTGCCACTTTGTCGAAAACTCAGGTCAGATTTATGCTGCCTCAGAGCAGCTCGCTAAAGAGCTGAACGGCCATTATATGGATCAGTTCACCTACGCAGAACGGGCCACCGACTGGCGCGGAAACAACAACATTGCAGACAGCATTTTCCGTCAGATGTCCCGCGAACCGTATCCGGTGCCGCGTTATCTGGTGATGAGTGCGGGTACCGGCGGAACGTCCGCAACGCTAGGCCGCTACATCCGCTATCAGGGGCACGATACCGAACTGGTCGTGGTGGATCCGGAAAACTCTGTCTTTTACGATTACTTTCAGCAACGTGATGCCAGCGTTACCGCTCAATGCAGCAGCCGCATTGAAGGCATTGGCCGCCCGCGCGCCGAACCCTCATTTATCCCCGACGTCATTGACAGCATGATGCAAGTACCTGATGCTGCAAGCATTGCTACCGTTCGCTGGCTTGAACAGGTACTGGGGAGAAAAGTCGGCGGCTCGACGGGAACCAATATGTGGGGGGCATTGCAACTGGCAAAACAAATGCGCGAGAAAGGTGAAACCGGCTCGATCGTTACCCTGCTTTGCGACAGCGGTGAACGTTATCTGAATACCTACTTTGATGACAACTGGGTAGCGAAGAATATCGGGGATATTTCCGTTTACGCTGCACAACTGGAAGGTCTCAACTGAATATCCTCGAAATCATTCGAACTACAACAAGGCAGCAAATGAATGAATCCCGATGAGCTTACAAGAGTAAGTGATTCGGGTGAAAGAATGCAGCTAACGCAGTTGTAGTTCGAAGGATGAAGGGGAAAAAAGCCGGGACAGTTAAAGTGAACCCGGCTTGCTGCAATACCTTAATATTCGGGGGAATAGGTGAGGTGTGGAGTGTGCAGCCAGTGTTGCAAAAAGTGAGACACAGCCTGATTACGGCAATGTCCGATGATTTGTAAATGAGAGGCCTGTTCTTTCAGCACCGGCAAAGCGTTGCCCATAATCAGCCCCATCCCGACACTTTCCAGCATTTCCTTGTCGTTCATGGCATCGCCGAATGCCATGCATTCAGACATATCGATCCCCAGACCTGCAGTGAGAAGCGCCAGAGCACTGCCTTTATTACTGCCTGCGGGCTGCACATCCAGACAATCTGCCGCTGAAAAACACAGGTCAAGACGCGGGCCGAAATGCGCTTCCAGTTGGGGTACCAGCGCCAGCAAGGTTTCATGCGGTGCGCAGAAACACACTTTGCTGTTACCAGAATCAGGCAATAAACGCAGATCCTGTAACTGATAGCGGAAGCCGCTGAACTGATGCGGGATCAGCAAATCCGGATCGTCCAGAGACGTAAACCAGCCATCATCACGGAATACATGCTGGCTGGCAGGTGTATCCCATTGCGTGTGCAAAAGCTCGTGTGCACAATCTTCGGACAAGTCACTGGCATGCAACCGGTGCCCGGACAAGTCATGAATTCGCGTGCCGTTTCCGGTGATCAGAAAACCGTCCAGTCCGATGTTCGCCAGAATATCTTTCATTTCGAGATAATGACGGCCGGTGGCAAACGTCAGTTTTACCGGCTTTTCAGCCAGCTGACGCAATGTTGCCAGTGTTTTTTCGCCCAGCGTGTGATCGGGTAAAAGCAGAGTGCCATCCATATCAAATGCAGCTAAACGGAACATATTTTCTCTCAGAAAAGGAATGATTTTCACCCTCAAAGTATGGACTGCGATTTGCGGAACTAATAGTGAACAGTTTGTGAATACTGTTCCGGTTTTAGCTCACACTCTGGCTCTTCGCTGCAAGCCAGCGCGCCATACGCACGATATGATGAACAGGATAATTCACAGCAAAAATAAGGTTCCGTATTTACCGTGCGCCTGCAAAACCGGCTTAATCAATTTCAGCGTTTATACCTGAAGACCGGACAAGTTCCGGTTCAGTTTACCGTGGCCGAACTGGCTGAGATTTTCTGTTGCAGTGAACGTCATACCCGAACGTTGCTGAAACACTTTCAGGATGCGGGCTGGATTGACTGGCAATCCCAAGCAGGTCGCGGGAAGCGTGCGTCACTTTGCTGCCTGAAAACCCCCGAAGAATTGCGGGGAGCCTGTTTGCAGGAGTTGCTGAAAAATGGCGAACATTCGGCCGCGTTGCAGCTAAGCCAGCTGGATCCGAGCCATCTCAATGCACTGCTGGCGCCGCATTTGGGCGGGCAATGGCAGGAAGATGCGCCCACGCTGCGTATACCCTATTATCGCCCTCTCCAGCCTTTAGATCCGCTGACGTTGACCGGCCGTGCCGAGCAACATCTTGCCCATACTATTCATGCAGGACTGACGCGTTTTATTCCGGGAAATTCAGCCCCCCAGCCCGATCTGGCCCATCACTGGCAAATCAGTAATAACGGCAAAACCTGGCAATTTTTCCTGCGTAGTCAGTTGTTCTGGCATAACGGAGAACCACTGAAGACCGCGCAATTAATGGCGCGCTTTGAACAACTGCAAAACTCACCGCGCAGTAAACATAATCTGGCTTGCGTGAGCAAATTGTCTCAGCCGCACGCACTTTGTCTGCAGTTTGATCTCGATAAACCCGATTACTGGCTGGCGCACCGGTTTGCCGACCTTAACTGCCTGTTATCCCATCCCGATAATCCACATATCGGCGCGGGTCCTTTTCGTCTGACTACCTTTTCACCTGAACTGATCAGGCTTGAACAACATACGTTGTACGCCTTACAGCATCCTTATCTGGCGGCTATTGAATTTTGGATCACACCGCAACTCTTTGCACAAAAAAGCAATGTCAGCTGCCAGCATCCGGTCAGGATCATTTTGGGTGAACAGGATGAATTATCGCGCGTGAAACCGGTCAGACGCAGCACCAGCCTGGGATTTTGCTACATCGCCGCCAATCTGAAACGTGGCGTATTGAATGAGGCTCAGGCGCGTAAAATCGTCCGTCTGATCCAGCGCAGCGGCATGCTGGATAATTTGCCTATCGATCATGATCTGGTGAAAGCCAGCAAAGAAATGCTGCCTGGCTGGCCAATACCTTTGCATGACGATGCTGATGTTCCATTGCCTGAAAAGCTGACATTGCTGTTTCACCCGCCGGTTGAATTTGAGCTGGTGGCGCAGGCACTAAAGGAAAAGCTGGCGGAAGAAGATTGTGCACTGGAGGTTAAATATCATGCCGGGCGACTTTGGGAAGATGATGCGCTGCTGGGCTGGGCCGATCTGCTTCTCGGTGATCGTTTGATTGGCGAATCTCCCGATGCCTCCCTGGAGAACTGGTTACAGCAAGATCCGCTTTGGCCGGGGATCCTGCGCGAAAAAGATTATGTTTGCCAGCAACAGCGCCTGGCCGCTATTCAGCAAATCCCGCTGGAGAACCATCGCTCGGACGAACTGCGCGATCATTTATTTCAGTGGATGCAGTCGGCCATCGTCACACCGTTGTTTAACTATCAGTATCAGGTCAGCGCACCACCGCGCATCAGCGGTGTGCAACTCACCGCATGGGGCTGGTTCGATTTCTGTCAGGCATGGGTTCCGCCGCCGCTGCCAACGGAAAGTGTCTGAAGGAGCTGTTTCACTACACTCCGGGGGTAAAGGAAAGTAACATTAGGGCACTTTTACTGCCCGATGCGCAGTGAATTTCAGATAATGGTTTCAAACAACAGGTAATCAGAATGAAAAGAGCAGTGGTAGTTTTTAGCGGCGGACAAGATTCAACAACCTGTCTGATTCAGGCTCTGAAGCAATATGACGAAGTCCATTGCGTTACTTTCGATTATGGTCAGCGTCATCGTGCAGAAATCGAGATTGCACAAAAACTGTCTGTGGAACTGGGCGCACGTGCCCATAAAGTGCTGGATGTCGGGTTGTTAAACGAACTGGCTGTCAGCAGCCTGACCCGCGATAACATTCCGGTGCCTAATTTTGGTGATGAAAACAACGGGGGCTTGCCGAGTACGTTCGTTCCCGGTCGTAATATTCTGTTCCTGACGCTGGCGGCCATTTATGCCTATCAGATCCAGGCAGAAGCCGTCATCACCGGCGTGTGTGAAACTGACTTCTCCGGTTATCCGGATTGCCGTGATGAATTCGTCAAGGCGCTGAACACGGCTGTGTCGCTGGGTCTGGCGCGCGATGTGCGTTTCGAAACGCCGCTGATGTGGCTCAATAAAGCCGAAACCTGGGCGCTGGCCGATTATTACCAGCAGTTGGATCTGGTTCGCCATAAAACGCTGACCTGCTACAACGGCATTGCTGGTGATGGTTGTGGTGAATGTGCAGCCTGTCATTTACGCGCTAATGGTTTGCAGCAATACCAGCAGGATAAAGCGGGCGTGATGACCAGCCTGAAGAAGAAAACCGGACTGCGTTAATTTTTCAGTTTTAATGTTTTGCCGGTAACGGGCGGCTTTCAACCGCCCGTTGGCGTATTCTTTTGACGGGAAAGTGATCTTGCGTAAGGGGAAACGATTATTCCAGTTCACGTAACCGCTCGAGCAATTCCCCTTCCAGCGGCAGCGCTTTTTGCGTACGCAAATCGATACACACGAACGTCAGCGTCGCATCCGCAACCACATCACCTTCACACGTGACAACCTGCTCCAGAACACCACTGCGCCCGTTCAGCTGTTGCAAACTGCTGTCAATGCGCAATACATCCCCCAATACCGCAGGCTTGCGGTAATTGATGTTGATATTCACCACGATGAAGGCAATCTTGTTCTGGCTCATCCACTGGAAACCTGACTGATTGTCGAGCCATTCCCAGCGCGCTGTTTCAAGAAATTCCAGATAACGCGCGTTGTTTACGTGCTGATAAACGTCAATGTGGAAACCGCGAACTTTAATGAACGTATGCATAATCGTTAAGAAACTCCTGATAGTCGTCTGAGGCTTACAACCAAACTGGTCAGATGTCTCTAGAGATTAGCAGAAGAAAACGGCGGCAACCGTTAAGGGATCACCGCCGCGACATCCGTCACAATTTCAGACGGTCCTTGTTACGTTCAAACAATGCAGCACCAATTCCCGGAACTTCACGCAATTGTTCGATATCCGTAAATTGCCCAAGATCTTCGCGGTAACTGACGATGGCTTGCGCTTTTTTCATCCCTACCCCGTTCATCACATTGGCAAATTCTTCCGCAGTCGCCGTGTTGATGCTTACGGTACTTTCATCGGTCACTGCCACTTGTTCCTTTTTCACTTGCGGGCCAGTGACTTTGCTGGCTGCCGTCGCTGGCGCAGTCGTCGTGGTCGCCACGCTGCTGGCCGCATTGGGCGCGGCCTGCAACATGACCGGTAGTGTGGAAAGTCCCAGAGCGAGAGCTAACGAAAGTGAGGTGATGCCTAATTTTTTCATGCTGTATCCTCCATGTGTTTGACAGCACGGAGAGAATGCATCAGGCAGAGAAAGCGGACAATGGGCAACATTCAAATGTGGAAAAGGCCGCGGAAGCGGCCTTTTGTTTGTTGCAACGCGTTGCAAAACTTTGCGGCGTTTACTGGTTTTGTGCAGCAGAACCGTATTTGATTTTCGCTTCCTGACGCAGGTTGGTCAGCAGCGAATCAAAGGCCACATTCGAGGACGTCTGTTGCATTTCCTGATTGAAACGTGCTGTATCAGCGGCAGGAATGGTACCCGGCGTCACCGCATTCAGTTTGACCAGTACACTGTTGCCTTTATCGTCCTGAGTCAGCCCATAAACCGGTTGGTCTTTCTGAGGATGAGGCAGTGCGTAAACGTTTTCTTCGAATGCAGAAGGCTGCTGGCTACGCTGTACTTTCTGGACGGCACCAAATGTCAGGCCGGCAGCTTTGATGGCGTCATCGCCTTTGCCTTCTTTCAACGCGGTCAGCAGTTTCTCACCTTCCATACGCGCCTGATCCTGTGCTTTCTGCCGTTTCACCAGCGTCGTCACCTGATCTTTCACGTCAGCGAAAGGTTTAACCCCTTCAGCTTTGTGCGCATCCACGCGAACTACAAAGGCGCGGTCACCATCAACGGTAATAATGTCTGAGTTACTGCCAGAAGAACCGTCCTGACCAATCAGGCCGCCGTCGAAAATCGCCTGTACGACAGGTTTGAAATTGATACCTGCCGGGATTTGATTCTGAGTGAACCAATCTGTGTGAACCGCTTTCGTACCGGCAACATCTTCAGCAGAAGCCAGAGATTCGTTGTCATTGGTTGCCGCTTCGCTGACTTTCTGTTGCAGCGCGTAGTAGGCATCCAATGATTTCTCTTGTTTGAGCTTGTCGGCAATCGTGTTGCGAACGTCAGCTAACGGTTTGACCTGCTCAGGCGTCACGTCATCAAGGCGCAAAATGAAGAAACCGCTGTCCGATTTAATCACACCAGACACCTGACCTTTGGTGGTCAGATTGGCATTTTTAAATTCTGGTAACGTCGTTTCAGGCTCCATCCAGCCGAGGTCACCACCTTGTCTGGCACTCAGCGCATCGGTCGATTTGGTCTTAGCCAGTTCCGCGAAATCGGTGCCTTTTTTCAGCTCGGCAGCCACTGCGTCAGCATCGGCCTGAGATTTCAGAACAATGACACTGTAGCGACGGCGTTCAGGCTGACCAAATTCGCTTTTATGCTGGTCGTAATAGGCGCTGATATCCGCATCCGTCACGTTAGTTTTCCCCTGCATGGCCGCTGCATCCATTTCGATGTAGCTGACTTTCACCTGTTCAGGCGAGAGGAAACTGTTTTTATTCTGGTCGTAGAATGCCTGCAATTCAGCGTCAGTGACCTGCTGTTTAGCTGCCAGCGCATCGGTATCCAATGTGGCAGTCTGCACATCACGACTTTGCAGAATCAACCCACCTAGAGATTTACTTTCCACTGGCAAAACGAAATCGGACTGACCGTAGGCTTGCTCAAGTTGCTGACTGATTAACTGTTGTTTCATCAACTGCGCAAAGTTATCCGCGGTGTATCCCATACCCTGGATGCTTTGCAGATATTTAGCATTGTCGAAACGGCCATCAGTCTGGAATTGCGGGGTCGCAAAAATCGCATCTTTGATCTGCTGATCGCTGACGGTAATGCCTAATTTTTTGGAATACTGATCCAGCAACGTGACGTCAATCAGGTTGCTCAGGGATTCCTGGCGTAATTGCTGCATATAACCGTCGCTGCCCGCAAGCGCAGAGAATTGATCTCCAAGCTGCTGTTGCAAGCGGCTACGCTGGTTTTGAACTGCCTGTTCCAGCTGAGCACGTCCTATTTCCTGACCATTCACTTTCGCTGCATAGTCGCCTGAACCGCCGATCAGGTAGTTGCCTACCCCTGTCAAAATAAAGGACAGAATAATCAGGGCCAGAATGATTTTGAGCACGACGTGATTGGCGGCCGCGCGTAAATTGTCCATCATAGTGTGGCAACACTCCGCTGTAATAAAAAAAGCGCACCGTTTTCGATGCGCCTTGTATCTTACCTTACCAGCCCGATGACGTCAGGTTATTGTTTAACAACCAGACCTGAATGAAAAGCATCAGTGATGCGCCTCACACAGTTTCGACGTCAGTCTGCGGGTAATTAACCGTTAACGGCATCTTTCAGCGCTTTACCTGCACGGAAGCCCGGCACTTTAGCGGCTGCAATGCTGATTTCTTTACCGGTCTGTGGGTTACGACCAGTACGTGCTGAACGCTCGCGAACGGAGAAAGTACCAAAACCAACCAGAGCTACTTCATCCCCAGCTTTCAGGGTGTCAGTGACAGATGCAAGAACAGCATCTAAAACACGTCCCGCTGCGGCTTTAGAAATATCAGCACCGGCAGCAATTTTGTCGATCAATTGTGACTTATTCACTCTTATCATCCCCTCTTAAAATTCGTTCATCACGGCGCATTTTCCCTGCAGACGTGACCGCGCTGCTGTTATATCAATCTTGTCAGAGTGATGCAAGCGACTGAAAGCAGCCTGAAACCCTTTGACCGTTCACTAAGTTAACGGCACAAAAAAAAGCTGGCAAGTGAGATTTCACCTGCCAGCCTGAGTTTTATTCAACTGTGTAAGCTGAGGTCACTATTTTGCTGCCACCGGCAATGCACCGTAAGCCGGATTTTGCAGTGCGATGTTGAGAACATCATCAATGCGTTTTACCGGATGGATCTCAAGATCTGCCAGCACGTTCGCCGGAATTTCTTCCAGATCACGTTTGTTGTCGTCCGGGATCAGAACCACTTTGATGCCACCACGATGGGCCGCCAGCAGCTTTTCTTTCAGACCACCGATTGGCAGAACCAGACCACGCAGTGTGATCTCACCGGTCATCGCAACATCCGCACGAACCGGGTTACCCGTCAGACAAGACACCAGCGCGGTACACATGGCAATACCGGCACTCGGGCCATCTTTCGGCGTTGCCCCTTCGGGTACGTGAACGTGAATATCACGTTTTTCGTAGAAGTCAGGGTTGATACCCAGTTTGTCTGCGCGTGAACGGACAACCGTCAGTGCAGCCTGAATGGATTCCTGCATGACTTCACCGAGAGAACCGGTGTAAGTCAGCTTACCTTTGCCCGGTACGCAGGCCGTTTCGATGGTCAGCAATTCACCGCCCACTTCGGTCCACGCCAGACCAGTAACCTGGCCCACCCGGTTTTCGGTATCAGCACGGCCATAATCGACCTTCTGCACGCCGAGGAAATCTTTCAGGTTGTCGCCGTTAATTTCAATGTGCTTGATGTCTTTATCCATCAGCAATTGCTTAACCGCTTTACGGCACAGTTTCGACAACTCACGTTCCAGACTACGTACACCCGCTTCACGGGTATAGAAACGGATGATGCCAGTTATTGCGCTGTCATCCACAGTCAGTTCGTTCTTCTTAAGCGCATTACGTTCAAGCTGTTTCGGCAACAGGTGCTGTTTGGCGATGTTCAGTTTTTCGTCTTCGGTATAACCGGAAAGACGGATCACTTCCATACGGTCCAGCAGCGGAGCCGGGATGTTCATCGAGTTCGAGGTCGCCACAAACATCACATCTGACAGGTCGTAATCGACTTCCAGATAGTGATCGTTGAACGCCACGTTCTGTTCCGGATCCAATACTTCCAGCAAGGCAGAAGCCGGATCGCCACGCATATCCGATGACATCTTGTCGATTTCATCAAGCAGGAACAGCGGGTTTTTAACCCCCACTTTCGCCATTTTCTGGATCAGTTTGCCCGGCATGGAACCGATATAGGTACGACGGTGACCACGGATTTCCGCTTCATCACGTACGCCACCCAACGCCATACGAACATACTGACGGCCAGTCGCGCGTGCGATTGACTGACCCAGTGAGGTTTTACCCACACCCGGAGGCCCGACCAGACACAGGATTGGGCCTTTGATTTTGCTGACGCGACTCTGCACGGCGAGGTATTCCAGAATGCGGTCTTTGACACGCTCCAGACCATAATGGTCAGTATCCAGAACTTCCTGTGCTTTGATCAGGTCTTTTTTCACTTTGCTGCGGGCATTCCATGGCACCTGAAGCATCCAGTCGATATATCCACGGACAACCGTAGCTTCGGCGGACATCGGCGACATCATTTTCAGTTTTTGCAGCTCAGCTTCGGTTTTTTCACGCGCATCTTTCGGCATTTTGGCCGCTTCGATTTTGCGTTTCAGCGCCTCGTGCTCGTCAGGCGTGTCATCCATTTCGCCTAGTTCTTTCTGAATCGCTTTCATTTGCTCATTCAGATAGTACTCGCGCTGACTTTTCTCCATCTGTTTTTTGACACGATTGCGAATGCGTTTCTCAACCTGCAACAGGTCAATTTCCGATTCCATCATCGCCATCAAATATTCCAGACGCTCGGTGATATCAAACATTTCCAGTACAGATTGTTTGTCAGCGAGTTTCAGTGGCATATGTGCCGCGATGGTGTCAGCCAGACGTGCAGCATCTTCAATGCTGTTCAGCGAAGTCAGCACTTCCGGCGGGATCTTTTTGTTCAGCTTGATGTAGCCTTCAAACTGATTAATTGCAGTACGCACCAGAACTTCCTGCTCGCGTTCATCCACGGCCGGAGATTCCAGGTACTCCGCCTGGGCAGCAAAATGCTCGCCACTGTCAGAAAGTGTCGTAATACGCGCGCGTTGTAACCCTTCCACCAGCACTTTTACCGTGCCATCCGGGAGCTTCAGCATTTGTAATATTGAGGCAACCGTACCCACGGAGAAGAGATCATTAACGCCCGGCTCATCTGTTGAGGCTTCTTTCTGCGCCACCAGCATGATTTTTTTGTCGTGATCCATCGCAGCTTCGAGGCATCGAATCGATTTTTCCCTGCCAACAAACAACGGGATCACCATGTGCGGATAAACCACCACATCGCGCAGAGGCAATACGGGGATTTCTATGCGTTCAGAACGCTCAGGGTTCATAGAGCTCTCTCTTAGTTTAGCTTCCGCCAGGTTAAGGAAATCTCGTGAAACACGAGTCAGACGGGTTTCAGCAAGTCGTTAACTGAGTATATGGGGATGAATGTCCGACATTCAACGATAAGAATGTGCGAAAAAAAAATGGGGGACAAAATCCCCCATTTCGTGGCTAACTCTCTGGATAGATTGGCTAATTATTCGCCAGATGCTTGTTGTGCTTCCGGCTTGCCATAAATCATCAGAGGCTCTGACTGACCCGCAATCACGGATTCATCAATAACCACTTTCTCGACATCTTCGAGAGACGGCAGATCATACATGGTATCCAGCAATGCCGCTTCCACAATGGAACGCAGGCCACGCGCACCGGTTTTACGGATCATGGCTTTTTTGGCAATGGCCGTCAGCGCTTCATCCCGGAATTCCAGTTCAACGCCTTCGAGATTAAACAATGCCTGATATTGCTTAGTCAGGGCATTTTTCGGCTCTTTCAGGATTTGAATCAGGGCTTCTTCATTGAGCTCACTCAGAGTCGCCACCACTGGCAGACGACCTATGAACTCTGGGATCAGACCAAATTTAATCAAATCTTCGGGTTCAGCCTGAGCCAGTAACTGACCTTCAGTCGCTTTCTGCTCTTTGCCTTTCACTTCAGCGCCGAAACCGATACCGGTATTCGTATTGATACGCTGTCCAATCACTTTATCCAGGCCGGCAAAAGCACCGCCACAGATAAACAGGATTTTCGAAGTATCAACCTGCAAGAATTCCTGCTGCGGATGCTTACGTCCGCCTTGCGGTGGAACAGCAGCCACGGTGCCTTCAATAAGTTTCAGCAGTGCCTGCTGTACACCTTCACCGGACACATCACGCGTGATCGATGGGTTGTCAGACTTGCGGGAAATCTTGTCAATTTCATCAATGTAAACAATGCCGCGTTGCGCTTTCTGTACGTCGTAGTCACATTTCTGCAGCAGTTTCTGAATGATATTTTCGACGTCCTCACCCACATAACCGGCTTCGGTCAGCGTGGTAGCATCGGCCATGGTAAATGGCACATCCAGGAAACGCGCCAGGGTTTCAGCCAGCAGCGTTTTGCCGCTACCGGTCGGCCCGATCAGCAGGATGTTACTCTTGCCTAATTCGATACCGTTGCTGGTATCGCCATTACGCAGGCGCTTATAGTGGTTGTAGACCGCCACTGCCAGCACTTTTTTTGCAGGTTCCTGGCCGATAACATAATCGTCAAGGTGCTGACGGATTTCATGCGGCGTCGGTAATGCACTGCGTTCACGGTGTGGCGCGACTTCTTTGATCTCTTCGCGAATAATGTCATTACATAAATCGACACATTCATCGCAGATATACACTGACGGCCCGGCAATCAGCTTACGAACTTCATGCTGGCTTTTGCCGCAAAAAGAGCAGTACAGCAGCTTTCCTGAACCGTCTTTGCGCTTATCTGTCATCAGTAAACCTCTTCTCTGGTATCAGTCCCGCAGCGTAACAATAACACCACGACACGACTATATTACACAACAGCCGCATGATTGGCTGATGTCTGTTCATTCCTGTTATGACTCATTGCTTGCAGGACTTCAGTAACTCAAGCCCTGCCTTTGAGACGTCCGTATGAGTATAACTATAGACCATCAGCCCGGCAGAAATAAGCCGTCAGGCGCGATGGGTAAATACGGAGTCTACTAACCCGTACTGTACAGCCTCATCAGCGGACAGGAAACGGTCACGCTCAGTGTCACGCTCTATTTCTTCAAGAGATTTGCCCGTATGTTTCGCCATCAGCTCATTCATACGAGATTTCACTTTCAGAATTTCTTTAGCGTGGATCTCAATATCCGTCGCCTGGCCCTGGAAACCGCCCAGTGGCTGGTGGATCATCACACGGGAATTTGGCAGGCAGAAGCGTTTGCCTTCGGCACCGGCTGTTAACAGGAATGCGCCCATTGAACAGGCTTGTCCCATACAAATCGTGCTGACATCCGGTTTGATGAACTGCATGGTGTCATAAATCGACATACCGGCAGTGATCACGCCGCCCGGTGAGTTGATATACAAATAAATGTCTTTTTCCGGACTTTCTGCTTCCAGGAACAGCATCTGGGCAACAATCAGGTTAGCCATATGGTCTTCAACCTGACCGGTCAGGAAGATGATACGTTCCTTAAGCAGACGGGAGAAAATATCGTATGAACGCTCGCCCCGTGAAGTTTGCTCAACCACCATGGGTACCAACGCCATGTTTGGTGCAAATTGCTCTCTTTCACCACTGTATGACATAACCGTCTCCTAATAGATTCTGTTTGGCGCTATTTAAAATCGATTCTACTTGAGATAGGCACACATGACTATGCTCAAGCGGCCAAGTCGCCATTTACACGCCTGACGGTGTTTATCAGTCAGATTTTAACTACAAATTTACCTGGGTTAGCTCTTATCAATTGGGGGAATTGCCCCCTTTTTCAAGCCTGCAGTGATATTTCTTTTTTGGCGTGCCCCCTGAGCCAGTAAAAAGCCATCCTGAGGGTGTCAGTCAACAGTTTCTACGTGGGCTGTGCTTTATATTGATAAATATAGTGCAAAAACAACAGCCAAAACAAAAATACCTGATTTTCAGGAAATAAAAAGCCCGCAGTAAAAACCGCGGGCTTTGGAAGCAAACCTGTAAACAGGTTCAGCAACGTGCATTACAATTATGCAGGTTGAGTCTGGTTCATCAGTTCAGTAAAGGTAGTGGCTTTTTCAGTCACTTTCGCTTTAGACAACAGAGTTTCGACCGCTTGTTCTTCCAGTGCGACGTTACGCATGTTGTTCATCAGCTCTTTGTTTTTGCTGTAGAACTCAACAACTTCCTGTGGATCTTCGTACGCAGAAGCCATTTCTTCGATCAGTGCTTTAACGCGATCTTCATCAGCTTTCAGTTCGTGCTGGCTGATGACCTCGCCCAGCAACAAACCAACAACGACGCGACGTTTAGCTTGCTCTTCAAACAATTCGCGTGGCAGTTCCAGCGCTTGTTTTTCGTTGCCGCCAAAACGTTGTGCAGCCTGACGACGCAGAACATCCACTTCGCCGTCGATCAGTGCAGATGGCACGTCGATTTCGTTAGCGCTGACCAGACCGTCGATTGCCTGAGTTTTGATGCGGTTACGAACAGCACCTTTCAGCTCGCGTTCCATGTTTTTACGCACTTCAGCACGCAGACCTTCAACAGAACCATCAGCCACGCCGAAACGTTTGATGAATTCAGGGGTCAGTTCTGGCAACTCACGCTCTTCTACTTTCTTCAAAGTAATCGCGAACTTAGCCGCTTTACCTTTCAGGTTTTCAGCATGGTAATCTTCCGGGAAGTTCACGTCGATGGTGAATTCTTCACCGGCTTTGTGACCCACCAGACCGTCTTCGAAGCCTGGGATCATGCGGCCCTGGCCCATAGCCAGTACGAAATCAGAAGCTTTGCCGCCTTCGAATTCTTCACCGTCGATGGAACCGGAGAAATCTACAGTCACGCGGTCTTCAGCAGTGGCCGCAGCATCAGTTTCTTTCCAGTCCGCTTGTTGCTTACGCAGAGTTTCCAGCATGGTATCAACATCAGCGTCGTTAACTTCAACAACCGGTTTTTCAACCTCGATGTTTTCCAGATCTTTCAGCTCAACTTCCGGGTACACTTCAAATTCTACGGAGAAGTTAAAGTCTTCACCCTGCTTGTACTCACCCGGGATGTAGTTAGGTGCGCCAGCTGGATTGATTTTTTCTTTGATGATCGCATCAACGAAATTGCGTTGCATCAGATCACCCAGTACGTCCTGACGTACTGACGCGCCGTAACGCTGTTCAATGATGTGGCTTGGTACTTTGCCTTTACGGAAGCCGTCAATACGTACTTTTTTAGAGACGTTGATCAGTTCACTGCTCACTGCTTTTTCAATGCTTTCAGCAGGAACAGTAATCGTTACGCGGCGCCCAAGGCCTTGAGTGGTTTCAACAGAAACTTGCATCTTGTTACCTCAAAAAAAAATCACAGTGCTCGGTCAACTCCAGAAGTCGTTCTCAAGATGAGCGCAAACTTACCTTGAAAACGACTTCTAAGAACCGGGACAGTTCTGTATCAGAACGTAGCCCTGTATTCGAGAGCGTCCGAAACCATTCCGGAAAAATTAGACGCGACATTATAGCGGCGCATACGCATTGAGTCGAGGACGGTCTCTGTTGCGCGGGAGGGAAACTCACACGGGACTCGATCCTTCGAAAAATGCGGTCATTCAGAGGCATAAACCTCGTGCCGTCAGTCCGTCAGAAGAAAAACAAAAACGGCCCGCAGGCCGTTTCTTGAAATTCGCATCTACTAATACCGCATCTGGCAAGGAAAGTTCCAGTGTTACCGCGTCAAATGCCGATATTTATGCCTTTTGTGAATCAGATCGCGACTGTCAGGCCATGGTGCCCGCGCCGCGACACGGCGGTGAAGCTGGCACCGTATCCTGTAAGCCTTCCCATTCTTTCAGGGTATACGTGTGCAAAGCCAGCGCATGCACGCTGCCTGCCAGCTCCTCCGTTAATTTCCCATAGATGGCACGATGACGCGCCAGGAAACGCTCCCCGATAAACTTATCCGACACCATGACCACTTTAAAATGGCTCTCGGAGCCTGCCGGGACATTATGACGATAGCTTTCGTCAGTCACTTCCAGAAACGCAGGTTCAAATGCTTCAACTAATTTTGCTTCTATTTGCTCACGAATCATAGCAATCTCCTTACACCGCATCAGCAGAGAACTGCGCCTGTCTGGTACACCTATCTCTTTATAATGATAGGCGGCTTTCCAGATTCTACGCACGCCAGAACAATAAATTTCTGCTGCAGATTGATAAAAATGGCGCTCAGTCTGTCAAAGAAACTGCCGCTTCGCTACGGATGGCGTCAGCAGCCCGCAGCTTTACTGCGACTTTGCTGAAAAAAAACGCGAAAAACACGCTTTTCCGGATTGTTGGGACTTCCCCCGGCAAATGGCAATGTTATGATGTCGGCAAATTTTTGAGCACTATTCCCTTATTAATATTGAGAAAATACACATGCTAAAGAAAATTATTTTCCCTGTTCTGGCACTGTTCATGCTGGCCGGTTGCGCCACCAGCACTAACACCCTGGACGTTTCACCGAAAATTGTTCTGCCTTCACAAGATCCAACGCTTCAGGGCATCACTATCAGCATCAACGGTGCTGACCAGCGTCAGGATCAGGCACTGGCAAAAGTGAACCGCGATGGGCAGTTGATTTCCCTGACACCGTCACGCGATCTGCGTTTCCTGTTGCAGGAATCACTGGAGAAACAAATGACCGCCAGAGGTTACATGGTCGGGGCTGACGGCGCGGTTGATTTGCAAATTGTAGTGAACAACCTGTATGCAGATGTTCAGGAAGGTAACCTGCGTTATAACATCACCACTAAAGCCGACATCTCCATCATCGCGACGGCGAAGAACGGCAGCAAGCAGGTGAAAAACTACCGCTCGACATATAACGTTCAGGGCGCACTGTCTGCGACTAACGCAAAAATTACCAACGCAGTGAACACCACACTGGGCGATGTCATCAGTGACATGGCGTCAGACACCAGCATCAGTGACTTCATCAAAGCGAATGCCCGTTAAGTTCAGCTGAAGTTTGCGTGATGAATTCTGCCCGGCTCGTCCGGGCAGAATGCTTTTTAAGGCCAGTGATTATCTTTCCTGAAATGCATCCCTTCCTTTATTATGCGTATGCGCCACTCTCTCAACGGTTCGCAGGAACACAATTTTCATGATCAGTCAGTACTTTAAAATTTTCACGCAACGCAATACGGTCATTTTACTGCTTCTGGGCTTCGCTTCCGGTTTACCCCTGGCGCTGACGTCCGGCACGTTGCAGGCGTGGATGACGGTCGAAAATGTTGACCTGAAAACCATCGGTATTTTTTCGCTGGTAGGTCAGGCCTACGTGTTCAAGTTCTTATGGTCACCGATGATGGACCGTTACACGCCTTCTTTTCTCGGGCGCAGACGCGGATGGCTGATCCTGACGCAGTTGTTGCTGGTCGTGGCGATTTTCGCGATGGGTTTTATGGACCCTTCAAAAGATTTATTCTGGCTCGCCGCGCTGGCCGTACTGATTGCATTCGCCTCGGCGTCGCAGGACATCGTTTTCGACGCGTATAAAACCGATTTACTGCCACCGGAAGAACGCGGAAATGGTGCCGCCGTGTCAGTTCTGGGTTACCGCCTGGCAATGCTGGTCTCCGGCGGACTGGCATTATGGCTGGCTGATCGGTATCTCGGCTGGCAGCATATGTACTGGCTGATGGCAGGTATGATGCTCATCGGCGTTCTCGCCACCCTGTTGTCGCCGGAGCCTGAAAACACCCAACCAGCTCCGCGTACCATGGAGATGGCCGTCGTCGCACCGCTGAAAGACTTTTTTGGCCGCAACAATGCCTGGCTGATTTTGCTGCTCATCGTGATGTACAAGATGGGCGATGCGTTTGCAGGAAGCCTGAGTACAACATTTTTGATCCGTGGCGTCGGTTTTGATGCGGGGGAGGTCGGGCTGGTAAATAAAACGCTCGGGCTAATGGCAACCATCATCGGTGCATTGTTTGGCGGAATGTTAATGCAGCGTCTGAGCTTGTTCCGCGCCCTGATGTTATTCGGGATTTTGCAGGCTGTTTCTAATGCCGGTTACTGGATCCTCGCCATCACCGATAAAGATTTAACCACTATGGGCGCGGCGATTTTCTTTGAAAACCTGTGTGGCGGTATGGGGACGGCAGCGTTCGTGGCACTCCTGATGACGCTGTGTAATCGCTCATTCTCTGCCACCCAGTTTGCGCTGCTTTCAGCATTGTCTGCCGTGGGCCGCGTGTATGTCGGGCCGATTGCCGGATGGTTCGTTGAAGCTTATGGCTGGCCGTGGTTTTATCTTTTCTCGATTGTAGCAGCGGTGCCCGGTTTACTGCTGCTGGCAGTTTGCCGGCAGACCCTCGAATACACCCAAAATACAGACAGTTTCCTGCCGCGCATTCACTTTGCCGCCCCATATCGCTGGGCATTACGTTGCATGCTGACGGGAAGCTTGTTATTGATACTCTGGCTGATCACGCTGATTGTCGACAGTATGGGCTGGGCATCCTGGCAAAGGCTGGCGACAACCTTGTTAGAAACGGGAGCAGTTATTTGCCTGACTGGCGTTATTTTAGGCAGTCTGCTCGATTTTTTATCTCTGCGCCGTACTGCACGTTCCTGATTTACCGCCATTCATTCGAAATGAATGGCGCGTTTCATTTAACAAATGATCTATAAATAGGACGCAATAAATTAAATTCAGAAAAAATAATATTTTCCGGGATAGTTTTTCTTTCGGGCTTTTCATGCATTTTATTTCACCTGCTTTATACATTAATTTAACATTAATTAAACGTATCGATGAGATATCGCACGACAATTATAATGTCAAAATCTGTCACCCCTTGTTTTTCATCACTATAGAAAAAAATCCATACGCAACATATTGTTGCCCACTGTAAATTGTCACGATCCGTGACATGTGTGACTGCGTTAACATAAAGTGTCAACAGCGCTTTGACACTTGTTTAAGCGTGTTTACAGTCCTGCAACCTTCCCGTAAAATGCCCGCACACCTGAAGCGACAATAGAGCCCTAGTTATTGAGGTCGTTAGATGAGACTTAAGAAATACAATAAAAGTATTGGGATGTTGTCCTTATTTGCCTCCGCGGTAATGTTGAGCGGTTGCAATACGGCATTGATGGATCCCAAGGGAGCAATTGGACTTGAGCAGAGAACGCTGATTTTAACCGCTATCGGTTTAATGCTGATCGTTGTTATACCAGTTATTATCATGGCGTTTGCCTTTGCCTGGAAGTATCGCGCTTCCAATACAAAAGCAAAATACAGTCCTGATTGGTCCCACTCCAACAAAATTGAAGCCGTCGTCTGGACAGTTCCAATTATTATCATTGCCATCCTGGCAACGATTACCTGGAAAACCACCCACTCGCTTGATCCGTTCAAGCCAATCGTGACTGACCAAAAACCGATGACGGTTGAAGTCGTTTCTCTGGACTGGAAATGGTTGTTCATTTATCCAGAACAAGGCATCGCGACCGTTAACGAACTGGTTATTCCTAAAGATGTGCCTGTTCAGTTCAAAGTCACTTCAGACTCTGTGATGAACTCGTTCTTCATTCCTCAGTTAGGCGGGCAGATTTATGCGATGGCCGGTATGCAAACTCAGCTGCATTTGATTGCAAATGAAGCGGGTACGTATAAAGGCATTTCAGCAAGCTTCAGCGGCCGCGGCTTCTCAGGTATGAAGTTCAACACAATTGCGACTCCAACCCGTGCCGATTTCGACACCTGGGTAGCAAAAGTGAAAAGTGCACCGAACCAGCTGGCTACCACTGATGACTTCAACAAACTGGCTGCACAGAGCATCGACAACCCGGTCGAATACTTCTCTGTTGCAAAACCTGGTTTGTTTAAAGAAATCATTGGCAAATACTCCATGCATGACATGAAGGCAGCGCCAGAAGGTCACACCATGCCAATGCCGGCAGGCGCTGACATGAAAGGCATGGATATGGGTGGACAGTCTCACGCAGCCGGAGCCGAGGAATAAACGATGTTCGGAAAATTAACGCTTGATTCGGTTCCGTATCATGAACCGATTATCATGGTCACAGTTGCCGCGATTATTATCGGTGGCCTGGCAGTAGTTGCCGGCATCACCTATTTCGGTAAGTGGAAATATCTGTGGACCGAGTGGCTGACCTCCGTCGACCACAAAAAATTAGGTATCATGTATATCATTCTGGCCTTCGTCATGCTTCTGCGTGGCTTTGCCGATGCCATCATGATGCGTAGCCAGCAGGTGCTTGCCTCTGCGGGCGAGCCGGGCTTCCTTCCTCCTCATCACTACGACCAAATCTTTACCGCGCACGGCGTGATCATGATCTTCTTCATGGCGATGCCTTTCGTAATCGGTCTGATGAACGTGGTTGTTCCTTTGCAAATCGGTGCGCGCGACGTTGCGTTCCCGTTCCTGAACAACGTGAGCTTCTGGTTTACCGCCGCGGCTGTTGTGCTGATCAACATCTCTTTGGGTGTGGGTGAGTTCGCACAGACCGGCTGGTTAGCTTATCCGCCACTGTCAGGTAAGGAATACAGTCCGGGGGTCGGGGTAGATTACTGGATCTGGAGTCTCCAGATATCCGGTGTCGGGACCTTGCTGACCGGTGTTAACTTCTTTGCGACCATCCTGAAGATGCGCGCACCCGGTATGCCGCTGATGAAAATGCCGGTATTTACCTGGGCCGCACTGTGCACCAACGTGTTGATTATCGTGTCCTTCCCGATTCTGACCGTGACTGTTGCACTGCTGACTTTAGACCGTTATCTGGGCACCCATTTCTTCACGAATGATATGGGCGGCAACATGATGATGTACATCAACCTGATTTGGGCCTGGGGCCATCCGGAAGTGTACATTTTGGTTCTGCCAGTATTCGGTGTGTTCTCAGAAGTTACCGCAACCTTCTCCAAAAAACGTCTGTTCGGTTACACCTCGCTGGTATGGGCAACCATCGCCATCACGGTGTTGTCGTTCATCGTTTGGTTGCACCACTTCTTCACCATGGGTTCTGGCGCCAACGTCAATGCCTTCTTCGGCATCATGACGATGATCATTTCTATCCCGACCGGGGTAAAAATCTTCAACTGGCTGTTCACCATGTATCAGGGCCGTATCACGCTCAACGCAGCGATGCTGTGGACTGTTGGCTTCATCATCACCTTCTCTGTGGGTGGTATGACCGGTGTTCTGCTGGCGGTTCCGGGTGCTGACTTCGTGCTGCACAACAGCCTGTTCCTGATTGCCCACTTCCATAACGTTATTATCGGTGGTGTGGTCTTCGGTTGCTTCGCAGGTCTGACTTACTGGTTCCCTAAATCCTTCGGCTTCACGCTGAACGAAAAATGGGGTGTGCGTTCATTCTGGTTCTGGATCATCGGCTTCTTCGTTGCGTTCATGCCACTGTACGTCCTCGGCTTCATGGGCATGACCCGTCGTGTCAGCCAGAACATCGATCCTGAGTTCCACCCGCTGCTGGTTGTTGCGGCATGCGGTGCTGCACTGATTGCCTGCGGTATCCTCTGCCAGCTGATCATGATCTTTGTTTCCGTTCGCGACCGCGACCAGAACCGTGATCTGACCGGTGACCCATGGGGCGCACGTACTCTGGAGTGGTCAACCTCTTCTCCTCCTCCGTTCTACAACTTCGCTATCGTGCCGCAAATTCACGACCGTGATGAGTTCTGGGACATGAAAGAGAAAGGCACCGCTTACAAGCAGCCTGCTAAATATGAACCGATTCATATGCCACGTAACAGCGGCGCCGGTTTCATCATCGCTATGCTGAGTCTGGTTTGTGGTTTCGCGTTAATCTGGGATATCTGGTGGCTGGCAGCGGTGAGCTTCATTGCACTGGCTGCGACCTGGATTGCGAAAAGCTTCGACGAAGATGTTGATTACTACGTGCCAGTTGAAGAAGTGGAACGTATTGAAAACCAACATTATGAACAAATCCGTAAAGCAGGTGTGAAACATGGCAACTGATACTCTGACTCACCACGATGAGGCCCATGCTGAGCATGGGCACCACGATGCAGGTGCAACCAAAGTCTTCGGCTTCTGGATCTACCTGATGAGTGACTGCATATTGTTTGCGAGCCTGTTCGCAACTTATGCAGTACTGGTAAACGGGACCGCTGGCGGTCCCTCTGGTAAAGACATTTTTGAACTGCCGTTCGTACTGGTAGAAACCTTCTGCCTGTTGTTCAGTAGTATCACTTACGGCTTTGCGATGCTGGGCATGAACAAAGGTAACAAAGCAGCGGTTAACGGCTGGTTGTTCCTGACTTTCCTGTTCGGTTTAGGCTTCATCGGGATGGAACTCTATGAATTCCATCACCTGATTGCTGAAGGCTATGGTCCGCAGCGCAGTGGTTTCCTGTCTGGCTTCTTTGCGCTGGTCGCCACCCACGGTCTGCACGTGACCTGTGGTCTGATTTGGATCCTGACCATGATGGTTCAGGTTTCACGTCGCGGTCTGACTGAAGTCAACAAAACCCGTCTGATGTGTCTGAGCCTGTTCTGGCACTTCCTGGACGTGGTGTGGATCTGCGTGTTTACCGTTGTTTATCTGATGGGAGCAATGTAATGAGTCATTCTGCTACTTCCCATGGTGGCGCAAGCCACGGCAGCCTGAAGTCATACGCTATTGGCTTCATCTTGTCGGTTATCCTGACGGTGATCCCGTTTGCCATGGTCATGACCGACACGGCGTCACATTCACTGATTCTGGGTACTGTGGTTGCTTCCGCGATCATCCAGATCGTTGTCCATCTGGTGTTCTTCCTGCACATGAATACGTCGTCGGAAGAGCGCTGGAACCTGGTGGCACTTCTGTTCACCGCTGTGATTATCTTTATCGTCGTTGTGGGCTCATTGTGGATTATGTATAACCTCAACCTCAATATGATGGTCAGTTAAAGAGCCGAGCTGCACGTGATGATTAAGCAATACCTGCAAGTAACGAAACCAGGAATTATTTTCGGCAACTTAATTTCTGTCATCGGGGGATTTCTCCTTGCTGCCAAAGGCAGCATCGACTTCCCACTCTTTCTCGCCACACTGGTGGGTGTTTCGCTGGTTGTCGCATCGGGTTGTGTCTTTAACAACTTTATCGACCGCGACATCGACCGGATCATGGAAAGAACGAAGAACCGGGTCCTGGTGAAAGGGCTTATTCCGCCGAAAACAAGCCTGGTTTACGCGACCATTCTGGGTATTGCGGGCTTTGCGTTGTTGTATATCGGAGCAAATCCGCTGGCCATGTGGCTGGCAGTGATGGGCTTTGTGGTTTATGTCGGCGTTTACAGCCTGTACATGAAACGCAACTCGGTATACGGCACGTTGATCGGCAGCTTGTCTGGCGCAGCGCCACCGGTTATCGGTTACTGTGCCGTTTCTGGCCAGTTTGATACCGGTGCCCTGATCCTGCTTCTGATTTTCAGCCTGTGGCAGATGCCGCATTCGTACGCGATTGCCATCTTCCGCTTCAAAGATTATCAGGCAGCAGGTATCCCGGTTCTGCCAGTAGTGAAAGGCATCTCCGTCGCCAAGCATCATATTATCGTCTACATTCTGGCGTTTATGATTGCGACGCTGATGCTGACCCTGAGCGGTTATGCAGGTTATAAATACCTGATTGTCGCCGCCGCTGTCAGTATCTGGTGGCTGGGCATGGCACTGAAGGGGTATAAAACGGAAAATGACGTGGTGTGGGCGAGAAAACTGTTTGGTTTCTCCATCATCACCATCATGTCGCTGAGCTTCATGATGTCCGTGGATTTTAATTCTGCACCGACATCCTTGCTGACCTACGTTTGGTAACACGCACCTTCAGTGTAACCCGCTGAAATCACAGCTAAAGGCCAGTAGCAATACTGGCCTTTTCTTTTTCTCAGTCTGACAGGCAAACATCGTAATATCTGCTAAAGATCCATCGTTTTACCCAGGCCGGCTTAATCATTAAAATGTCGGATTGTTATTTTGAGGTAGTAATGTGAACGATAACCAGATGACCCCGCAGGAAAGTCGGGCTACATGGGGACTAGGGACAGTATTTTCTTTGCGCATGCTCGGCATGTTCATGGTTCTGCCGGTGCTGACCACCTACGGCATGAAATTATCCGGCGCCAGCGAAACACTGATCGGCATCGCCATCGGCATTTACGGCCTGGCACAGGCTGTTTTCCAGATCCCATTCGGACTGCTTTCTGACCGCGTTGGCCGCAAGCCACTGATCGTCTTTGGTCTGGTCATCTTCTGCATCGGCAGCATTGTGGCTGCTTCCACCGAATCTATCTGGGGCGTGATCATTGGTCGTGCCCTGCAAGGCTCTGGCGCGATTGCTGCCGCCGTGATGGCCCTGCTGTCTGACCTGACCCGTGAGCAAAACCGCACCAAAGCGATGGCGTTTATCGGCATCAGTTTCGGTATTACCTTTGCTATTGCGATGGTGCTCGGCCCGATCATCACCCACGCCTGGGGTTTACACGCCCTGTTCTGGGCGATCGCAGTACTGACCGTTCTCGGCATCATCATTACCGTGGCCGTGGTGCCCTCCCCTGCTACGCACATTCTTAATCGCGAATCAAGCATGGTAAAAGGCAGCTTCGGCAAAGTGATGGGCAACGCCAAACTGCTGAAACTGAACTTCGGCATTCTGTGTCTTCACGTGTTACTGATGTCGAGCTTCGTGGTGTTGCCGCAAGTGATGGAACATGCGGGCTTCCCGCCGAGTGAACACTGGCGGGTGTATCTGATCACCATGCTGACGTCTTTCGTCGCTGTCATTCCGGTGATTGTCTACGCTGAGAAAAAGCGCCACATGAAACAGGTGTTCATGGGTTGCGTGGTTGTGTTGCTGCTGGCTGAAATCGTACTGTGGGCAGCGGGGCTACATTTATGGGCGGTCATCGCCGGTATCCAACTGTTCTTCCTGGCTTTCAACGTGATGGAAGCGATTCTGCCTTCGCTTATCAGTAAAGAATCACCCGCGGGCTACAAAGGCACGGCGATGGGGCTTTATTCCACCAGCCAGTTCATCGGCGTGGCGATTGGCGGCAGCTTAGGCGGTTATGTTTACGGACACGTCGGGGCCGGTGCCGTATTCCTGGTTTGTGCGGCCATTGCCGTCGTCTGGTTGCTGGTCAGTTCTACCATGACCGAACCCCCGTATGTCAGCAGCCTGCGTATTACGCTGTCTGAACTGGCGGTGAAAGATTCCGCCCTGCAGGCACGGATCCTCGCACAACCGGGCGTGGCCGAAGCCGTTGTCGTTCCGGAAGAATTCAGCGCCTACGTAAAAGTCGACACCAAACAGACCAACCGTAAAGCGCTCGAACAACTGGTCAGCGCTGCCTGACGCCTTCTGACATAAGTAATCAGCTGTGTCTGGAAACTGGCACAGCGTTTCATTTTTATCCCCACTGCGTGACACCCTTCACTTAAAAAATTCCCTCAATCGTTATCCTCAAGAATTCCTTAACAAAATTTTGTCAGTGATGACGGCTCTCGGGCCTTTTGAGGATCTCATGAAAACATATGCTCTCGTTGGCACCGGCGGACGCTCAGGTTTATACATTGAAGCGATCACCGGTAAATACCGCCACAACGCAAAATTTGTGGCCTTCTGTGATACAAATCAGACGCGAATGGATTATGCGAACCGCCAGCTTGAGCAGAGCGGCATCGCACGGGTATCTACCTGGAAATCTGCTGATTTCAATACGATGCTCGACGAAACCAAACCGGATATCGTGATTGTCACCAGCATGGATCGCACACATGACGATTATATCGTCCGCGCCCTGCATGCCGGTTGTGACGTCATTACTGAAAAGCCGATGACCATTGATGAACAACGCGCGCTGCGCATTCTGGATGCCGTCGATGCAACTGGCTATCAGGTGCGTGTGGCGTTCAATTACCGCTACGCGCCGCATCACAGCAAAATGCGTGAACTGCTGATGCAGGAAACCATCGGTGAAGTACTTTCGGTGCACTTTGAATGGCTGCTGAATACCGAACACGGGGCTGATTATTTTCGTCGCTGGCACCGTGAAAAACGCAATTCCGGCGGCCTGCTGGTGCACAAATCGACCCACCATTTTGACCTGATGAACTTCTGGCTCAACAGCACGCCGGAGAAAGTTTATGCGCAGGGCGACCTGCGTTTTTACGGTAAAGAGAATGCAGAAAAGCGTGGCGTGACAGAGTTTTATCCGCGTACACATGGCTATCCGCAGGCACAGAATGATCCGTTTGCACTGCATATGGGCGATAACGCCCAGCTCAAAGCGCTGTATCTGGATGCGGAACATGAAGATAACTATTTCCGTGACCAGAGTGTCTTCAGTGACGGCATCAGCATTGAAGATACGTTGTCGGTGCTGGTGAAATATCAAAACAAAGTACAGCTAACCTATTCGCTCAATGCGTATCTGCCGTGGGAGGGTTTGAACGTGGTGTTCAACGGCACCAAAGGCCGCATTGAAATGAAAAGCGTCGAGATGTCGTACGTCAACGCAGGCGGAAAACGCGAGAACGAAGGCAGCATTGAGAAAGCAGAAATTACTGTTTATCCGTTATTTGCCGAACCCTGGAAGGCGGAGTTCCAGATGGGAGAAGGCGGCCATGGCGGCGGTGATAATGCCATGCTGGAAGACCTGTTCGGCGAGCGCAAAGACGACCCGTTAAAACGCGCCGCCGATCACCGCGCTGGCGCGATGTCGATCCTGACAGGAATTGCCGGAAATCTCTCGATGCAGTACGACAAACCGATTTACTTTAAAGACTTCGAACTGGTGAAAAGGCTGCGCCAGCGGAAGTAATCGCCATAAAAAAGGGGACGCAATGCGTCCCTTTAAAATAACCGTAGTACGAAGGCTATCAGTCGCGGAAATTCTTAAACTGGAACGGCTGCCCCAGATCACCGTTGCGGATCAATGCCATTACGGCCTGCAAATCATCACGCGCTTTGCCGGTAACACGGACTTCGTCGCCCTGAACCTGTGCCTGCACTTTAATTTTACTGTCTTTGATCAGCTTGACGATTTTCTTCGCCAGGGCGGATTCAATGCCGGAATGCAGTTTGGCATCAACGCTGTAGGTTTTACCGCTGTGCTCCATCTGCTCAGGAATTTCCAGCGCCCCGCCTTCAATGCCACGTTTGGCTAACTTCTCACGCAGAATATCGACCAGCTGATTTACCTGAAAATCTGATTCGCTGGCCACTTTGATACTCTCGTTTTTTTCATTGAGATCGAAGCTGGCAGGAATGTTGCGGAAATCCCAGCGGGTTTGCAGTTCACGGCTGGCATTTTCCACGGCATTGCGCACTTCCTGCATGTCGATTTCGGAAACAATGTCAAAAGACGGCATAATCGCTTCTCCCTGTAGTTTTTGTGTTGCACGTTATATGGCGTGCATAATACCGCCTTCAACCCCCGATGCCAAACGACAGCAAAGTACCGGACATAAAATGCTCAGAGGGTCAAAAAGTGCAGGTGAAAATGTGATCTACAGCACAAATGTCTATACTAATAAGATAACCGGACAGCAGAATATTCTTTCAACAAACTATTTCATGGCCCTGTTTCGCCACAATTCCCGGGAGGCACAATGAAAATAACAGTATTGGGTTGCGGTGCGCTGGGACAACTTTGGCTTTCGGCCCTCTATCAGCAAGGCCACGACGTTCAGGGCTGGATCCGCATTGCGCAGCCATTTTGTGCCGTTAACGTTATTTCGCCGGAAGGCATTGCTTTTAATCGCAATATGCCTACTAACGACCCGGAACATCTGGCACAAAGCGAATTACTGCTGGTCACGTTGAAAGCGTGGCAGGTTTCCGGCGCAATAAGCACGCTGATGCCGATGCTTAATGATAATTGCGCGATATTACTGCTGCATAATGGCATGGGCACTGTTGATGAATTACCCCCTAACCGTCTGGCGATTTTGCAGGGCGCAACGACCCATGCGGCGCGTCATGAAGGCAACGCAATTGTCCATGTGGCTGCCGGAGCGACGCACATCGGTCCGGTGACTCCGCGCGGTGCGGCGCTGAGTTCACTGGCGGATACGCTGCATAATGCCTTACCGGACGTGGCCTGGCATGACAACATCAAGCCGTCACTGTGGAATAAGCTGGCGGTGAACTGCGTGATTAATCCGCTGACAGCTTTGTATGATTGCACCAACGGCGACCTGCTGGCGTATGCCGATCAGATTGAGCAAATCAGTCAGGAGGTCGCGCAGGTGATGGCGATTGAAGGCGTCGAAATTCACAGAGAATCTTTGCTCAGCTTCGTCTATCAGGTGATTGAATCCACCTCCGCTAACCATTCGTCGATGCTGCAGGATATCCGCAATCAACGTCATACCGAAATCGATTACATTACCGGCTATGTCCTGCGCCGCGGGCGTAAGTTTGGCCTGATGTTGCCGGTGAATACCCGCCTGTTTGAACAGATTAAGAGAAAGGAAAACGATTATGAGCGCGTCAGTTCTGGTCTGCCTGGCACCTGGTAGCGAAGAAATAGAAGCCGTTACCGCAATTGACTTGCTGGTGCGGGCGGGCATTAACGTCACCACAGCCAGTGTCGCAGGCGATGGCAACCTGGAAATCCGCTGCTCGCGCGGCGTGCGTATTCTGGCCGATGTCGCACTGGTAGATGTTGCAGATGATGAGCATGACGTGATCGTTCTGCCCGGTGGCCTCGGTGGCGCAACCTGTTTCAGCGAAAGCCCGCTGCTGGTAGAGAAAGTGCGCCAGATGCATGTCAGCGGTAAAATTGTTGCGGCTATCTGCGCCGCACCGGCGCTGGTGCTGGAGTATCACGATTTATTCCCGGTCGGGAATATGACCGGTTTTCCGGGCTTAAAGGATAAGATTGACCCGAATAAATGGTCCGATCGTCGGGTGATTTTCGATCCGCGCGTTAATCTTCTGACCAGTCAGGGGCCGGGCACGTCAATGGAATTTGCCCTGAAAATTATCGATCTGTTGCTGGGCAAAGCCAAAGCAGCGGAAATTGCCGCGCAACTGGTTCTGGCTCCGGGGATTTATAACTATACTGATGAAGGTGCCCGGGAGTCGTGATCCGATTACCGCCAGTAAAAAGGGGCTCAGCGATGCTGAACCCCTTTTTTACATCCGGAATATCGTTTACGGACGATAGACTTTCACGTTGTTAAAGCCCTGTTCTTTCAGATACAACGCCTGTAAACGACTCATCACGCCACGGTCGCAATACAACAGATAGGTTTTGTTCTGATCCAGATCGCCAAACTGAGTGGCCAGTTTGTAGAACGCCAGCGGCTTCACTTCAACGTTTTCCAGTGCCAGCGGCTGGGCTTCCACTTCATCCGGTGCCCGGACATCCAGAACGACGTCTGTTGACACGAACTCAGCCACAGTTTCCACTTCCGGTACCACTTCCGCCGCCTGTGTAGCAATTTCGCGAATATCGACATTGCGCGCTTCGCTGACCACTTTATCCAGCACGTCAAAATCGAACATCGCTTCTTCGGCTTCGATTTTTGCTTTCACCGCTTTCACCGTCGGGCTTTTCGAAATCACACCGCAGTATTCCGGCATGGTTTTCGCAAAATCTTCCGTACCGATTTCACGGGCAATCTTGATGATGTGCTCTTTATCGTGAGAAATCAGCGGACGCAAAATAAGCGTGTCAGAAACATTGTCGATTAAACGCAAATTGGTCAGCGTCTGGCTGGAAACCTGCCCCAGCGCTTCACCGGTGACCAGTGCCTGCACGCCATAGCGCTCAGCAATGGAAGACGCCGCACGCACCATCATACGTTTCAGGACAACGCCCATCTGACCGTCTTCAACTTTTTCGAGGATTTCACCGACGACCGGTTCGAAATCAACCGCGATAAAACGCACCCGGTGCGAGCTGCCGAAACGGTTCCACAGATAATGCGCCACCTGTTTCACACCGATTTCATGCGCTGCGCCGCCGAGATTAAAGAAGCAATAATGCACACGACAGCCGCGACGCATCAGCATATAACTGGATACACCGGAGTCGAAACCACCAGAAATCAGTGACAGCACATCTTCCTGCGTGCCAATCGGGTAACCGCCCTGACCCTCGAGGCGGCTTTTCACCAGCACCAGCTTATCGTCGTTAATTTCCAGTTTCACCGTGACCTGCGGATCTTTCAGGCTGACCTTCGCTGATTCAATGTGCTGATTCAGGCCACCGCCGACATAGCGTTCAACCTCGGTAGACGTAAAATCATGTTTACCACGACGTTTAACACGCACACAGAAAGTTTTGCCTGCCACTTCATCACGGTAAGCTTCCAGCGCTTGCTCGAAGATGTTGTGGACATCGGTGTAAGGACGGTCTTCAACTTCTTCAACATAACGGATACCTGGAATGCGGCAGAGCAATTCCTGAATCAGGTCGTGTTTGCTTTCGTCTTTGCTGCGAACTTCGATATGATCCCAGTGGCGGACCACCGCCAGCGTCTCATCATGCGGTCGCACGATATTGCGAATGCTGCTCGAGAGGATCTTAATGAAGCGCAAACGCACAGATTGGCTCTTGATGGTGATTTCAGGGAACAATTTAATGATAAACTTCATGGCAGTCTTTTGTTAGCAGGTGAAAAAACGGGGTAGTAAGTCGCTGAATAAGGATCTAGGATCCTATTATTGCTAAGCCAAATGTTCATTTTGTGTCACATTGGGCTTAGCAATAATATCTGCGGCGCAGAGTATATCACTTAAAATGGGTACTCTGTGCACAAAACCCTGCAGCAGATGTCATGCTGGACAGGAATGTCTCTTGAGGCTGAGCGCTGACTCTGCCGCCTCAGTACTTCGATCATCCATTCTGATCAACGATATTAAAAGAGAATTATGCCAAAAAAATCTGCACCACCTGCCAATTTTGAAACGGCTCTGGCCGAACTGGAACAGATCGTTTCCCGCCTCGAATCAGGCGAGTTGCCTTTAGAAGACGCACTCAACGAATTTGAGCAAGGCGTCCAGCTGGCGCGTCAGGGGCAGCAAAAGCTGCAACAGGCAGAACAGCGCGTTCAAATCCTGCTCGACAGCGACAACGACGCTCCGCTGACCCCGTTCACCCCGGAAGCCGAGTAACTGTCATGTCTGAAGCGATCTCCCTTTCCAGCGCTGACGGATTTACGCATGAACTGCGCGCAATGCAACAGCGAGTCGATGAGGTATTAACAGCCTATATCAGCGCACTGCCGCTGGCCGACTTACCGCTGGTTGAAGCCATGCGTTACGGTGCGTTGCTGGGCGGTAAACGTCTGCGTCCGTATCTGGTTTACGCCAGCGGCCAGTTGTTCAGTCTGGATCTGAAAAATCTCGATGCGCCTGCGGCTGCCGTGGAATGCATCCATGCGTATTCGCTGATACACGATGATTTACCGGCCATGGACGACGACGATTTGCGCCGTGGTCAGCCGACCTGTCACATTAAATTTGGCGAAGCCAATGCGATTCTGGCGGGCGATGCTCTGCAAACACTGGCATTCTCGATTCTGGCTGACAGTGAAATGCCGGATGTTGCGGTAAAAGATCGTCTGGCGATGATTTCCGAACTGGCCCTCGCCAGCGGATCCAGCGGGATGTGTGGCGGTCAGGCCCTGGATTTAGCCGCTGAAGGTCAGCAGGTTGGCCTCGACGCACTGGAACAAATTCATCGCCATAAAACCGGTGCGCTGATCCGCGCCGCCGTACGCATGGGCGCGCTGGCTGCCGGTGAAACCGGACGTGCTGTTTTACCGATACTGGATAACTACGCGCAGGCTATTGGTTTAGCATTTCAGGTTCAGGACGATATCCTGGACGTGGTTGGCGATACCGCTACGCTCGGCAAACGCCAGGGCGCTGACCAGCAACTCGGAAAAAGTACCTATCCTGCCCTGTTGGGGCTGGACGGCGCAAAGGCTAAGGCCATGGACCTGTATCAGGAAGCCGTTTCCGCACTGGATCAGTTGGCGGCACTTTCTTACAACACAGCGCCACTTCTCGCGTTAGCCAGCTTTATCATTGAACGCGATAATTAAACTTACTATGAGCAACTGATGAGCCTTGAATTAGCCAAATACCCGACACTGGCGCTGGCGGAGAATCCTGAAGATCTCCGTTCACTTCCTAAAGAGAGCTTGCCTAAGCTCTGCGATGAGCTGCGCCAATATTTATTGGCCAGCGTCAGTCAGTCCAGCGGACATTTTGCGTCCGGTCTGGGGACGGTTGAACTGACCGTGGCGATGCATTATGTCTATAACACGCCGTTCGACCACGTTGTCTGGGATGTCGGCCATCAGGCCTATCCGCACAAAATTCTGACCGGTCGTCGTGATCGTATTTCCACCATTCGTCAGAAAGGCGGTCTGCACCCATTCCCCTGGCGTGGTGAAAGCGAATACGACACCTTATCCGTTGGTCACTCATCGACCTCCATCAGCGCAGGCCTCGGCATGGCGGTGGCTGCTGAACGTGAAGGTAAAGGTCGTCGTACCGTTTGTGTAATTGGCGATGGCGCGATCACCGCAGGTATGGCGTTTGAAGCGATGAACCACGCAGGCGACATCAAACCTGACATGCTGGTTATCCTCAACGACAATGAGATGTCGATTTCCGAAAACGTCGGCGCGCTGAATAATCATCTGGCACAGTTGCTCTCCGGCAAGCTGTATTCGCGTCTGCGTGAAGGCGGCAAGAAAGTCCTGTCTGGCCTGCCACCGATTAAAGAACTGGTGCGCCGTACCGAAGAACATCTGAAAGGCATGATGGTGCCGGGCACGCTGTTTGAAGAGCTGGGCTTTAACTATATCGGGCCGGTCGATGGTCACGACGTGGTGGCGCTGGCGCAAACGCTGAAAAACATGCGTGACCTGAAAGGCCCGCAGCTACTGCATATCATGACGAAAAAAGGCAAAGGCTACGCCCCAGCCGAAAAAGATCCGATCAGCTTCCATGCCGTGCCTAAATTCGATCCGGCTTCCGGCACGTTGCCGAAAAGCAAAGAAGGTCTGCCAACCTATTCGAAGATTTTCGGCGACTGGTTGTGCGAAACCGCGGCTAAAGACAGCAAGCTGATGGCTGTCACGCCAGCGATGCGTGAAGGATCCGGTATGGTGCGTTTCTCGCGTGAATACCCGCAGCAGTATTTCGACGTGGCCATTGCCGAACAGCATGCGGTCACCTTTGCGGCAGGCCTTGCGATTGGCGGATACAAGCCGATTGTGGCGATCTACTCGACGTTTCTGCAACGCGCCTATGATCAGGTGATCCACGATGTGGCGATCCAGAATCTTCCGGTACTGTTTGCTATCGACCGCGGTGGTATCGTCGGAGCGGATGGTCAGACACATCAGGGCGCGTTCGATCTCTCCTTCCTGCGCTGCATCCCAAACATGACCATCATGACGCCGAGCGACGAAAACGAATGTCGTCAGATGCTGCACACCGGTTATCACCATAACAGCGGGCCGGTTGCCGTGCGTTATCCACGTGGTAATGGTACCGGCGCCACCAGTAAACCGCTGGCTTCACTGCCAATCGGTAAAGGCGTCGTGCGTCGTGAAGGCGAGAAAGTTGCGATTCTTAACTTCGGTACATTGTTGCCTGAAGCGCTGGCTGCAGCGGAAAAACGCAACGCGACCGTCGTGGATATGCGCTTTGTGAAACCACTCGATGAAGCACTGATTCAGGAACTGGCGTCAAGCCATGAAGTGCTGGTCACACTGGAAGAAAACGCCATCATGGGGGGGGCGGGCAGTGGCGTGAATGAACTGCTGATGTCCAGACGTATTCTGGTGCCGGTGCTGAATATCGGTCTGGCGGACAGTTTTGTGCCACAAGGCACGCAGGACGAAATTCGTCACGATTTAGGACTGGATGCCGAAGGCATTGACCGTCAGATAACCGACTGGCTGGCCTGATTCCCCTCCCCTCTTTCTACCTGAAAGAGGGGATTTTCCTCTCCATTTTCCCCTTCAGTCACACGAGCTCCCCCTGCTTTAAGCTACAGTTATAGCGTGCTAATCATTTTCAATGATTTTCTGTTATCACTTCATGATTACCAGGAGATGCCATGCAATACACCACATTAGGAAAAACCGGACTAAAAGTATCGAAACTGTGTCTCGGTTGTATGACTTTTGGCGAACCAGATCGCGGCACTCATGCATGGACGTTACCGGAAGAGAGCAGTCGCCCGATCATCCAGCAGGCCCTGGATGCCGGCATTAACTTCTTTGACACCGCCAACAGCTATTCCGACGGTAGCAGTGAGGAAATCGTTGGCCGCGCCCTGAAGGATTTCGCCAGACGCGATGAGATTGTCGTGGCGACCAAAGTGTACAACGCCGTCACCGGCTTAAAACCGGGGCTTTCACGGGCTTCGATTATGCAATCCATCGATGACAGCCTGCGCCGTCTCGGCATGGAGTATGTCGACCTGCTGCAAATCCATCGCTGGGATTACGAAACACCCATTGAAGAAACCCTTGAAGCGCTGAATGACGTCGTCAAAGCCGGTAAGGCGCGATTTATCGGCGCGTCATCGATGCATGCGCATCAATTCAAACACGCGCTGGATGTCTCTGCGCAAAACGGCTGGGCGAGTTTTGTGTCGATGCAGGATCAGTACAATCTGATCCAGCGTGAAGAAGAAAACGAGATGTACCCGCTGTGTCTGGAAAAGAACATTGCAGTATTGCCGTGGAGTCCGCTGGCTCGCGGCAAACTGACGCGTCCGTGGGGAGAAACCACCGTACGTTCAGTTTCCGATAATTTTGCCAAAACGCTGTATGACGCCACCGATGAAGCTGATGGTAAAATTGCTGAACGTGTCGGGAAAATAGCGGAAGATCACGGCGTGCCACGCGCACAGATCGCACTGGCGTGGATCCTGAGTAAACACGTCGTGACCGCGCCAATTATCGGCGCTTCGCGCCCCGCTCATCTGGAAGATGCCATTGCCGCGCTGGAGGTGAAACTTTCGATTGAAGAGATCGCCGAGCTGGAAATGGCTTATGTGCCGCATCAGGCGACCGGCTTTCAGTAATATAAACGTGTAAAAAAAGCGTTGTCAGGGAAAACCCGGCAACGCTTTTTTATTACTATCTGAAACGGATCAAAACAGGCCCAGCGGCCAGTGATGTCCGACCAGATAGATAATGGCCGCGCCAAGCACACCGGCGACCACATCATCGATCATGATACCCATTCCGCCCTGCACGTTGCGGTCAAACCAGCGGATCGGCCACGGCTTCCAGATATCCAGCACGCGGAAAACGATAAAGCCAATCAATACCCAGCGCCAGTCGTTGACCGGGATCGCCATCAGGGTGATCCACATGCCAACAAATTCATCCCATACAATACTGCCGTGGTCATGAACCCGCATGTCGCGCGCGGTCTGTCGGCAAAGATAAACCCCGATACAAATACTGAACATGACGATCATGGAATACACTTGCCACGGCAGGTAGGTCATGACAATCCAAAACGGGATCGCAGCGATGGAGCCCGCAGTGCCCGGACCAACAGGGAATAAACCGCTGCCAAAACCGGTCGCCAGTAAATGCCACGGATTACGCAAATCAAGACGCTTTTTAGCCGCAGCCATGTCCTGAACCGGATCACCGGTTTTTCCCTTGTACCCCGCCGGGCGTTTTTTACGGCCAATATTCACAACAATTCCTCTCCGGCAAAGTGGTCAAAACCTTGCCATTCAAGTTCTACCGGTACGCCAGAACGCATAAACTTAATACCTTCTGAAAGCGGCGCAATCTGGCCAACACAGGTAAAGTTGACACCCAGATGGCTCAGTGCCACATCCAGCGCACCGCGGTTAATTTCCGGCACAGTGAAGCAAAGTTCATAATCTTCGCCTCCGGTCAGCGCCCATTTCAGCGCCTGCTCAGGATCGGCAACTTTATTCAATGCAACCGATAATGGGATCGCATCAAGATCGAGCCGCGCGCCACATTCACTGGCAGTCAGTATATGTTTAAGATCCGACATCAACCCGTCAGAAAGATCGATAGCAGATGTTGCTAAATCGCGCAGCGCCTGCCCTTGCAGAACGCGTGGCGAAGGCCGCAGATGGCGTTTGAGCAGAAATTCGCGGTTATCGGTATCAGTCACATTCAGCTGTTCCAGCAGAATAGCGAGCCCCGCAGCACTGTCACCGAGGGTACCGGTGACGAAGATCCAGTCACCAATGCCTGCACCGGAACGGGTTAATGCACGCCCCACAGGCACCAGCCCCTGAATGGTTAACGTCATGCTCAGCGGGCCACGCGTGGTGTCGCCGCCAATCAACTGCATACCGTAATAATTGAGTTGTTCAAACAGACTGTCGCTGAATGCCTGCAACCAGTCGGTGTTCACTTCCGGCAGCGTCAGGGCCAGCGAAACCCAGGCAGGATCGGCGCCCATCGCGGCCAGATCGCTCAGGTTAACCGCCAGCGCTTTATAGCCCAGGTCGGAAGGTGAAATAGTTTTTAGAAAATGGATACCTTCGACCAGCGTATCGGTACTGACTGCTAATAGCTGCTTCTCGCCAACCGTCAGTAAGGCACAATCATCACCAATGCCTAAATGCACATCCTGCCGGGCAGTTCTGAACCGGTTAAAGTAGCGAGTGATGACATCAAATTCGCCGCATGCCATAGTACATTTCCAAATCGTTAGAATGACTTAAGGCCGGAAATCCGGCCTTAAGAAGGGTGTCACACAAAGGATAAACGCAGTGACATCACCAGATTATCAACAGAGCCAGAAATCAACCGAAAATGACTGTCGCCATTTGTGAACGAGGCTGACCCTTTTTGACGATCACTTTTTACGAATATGTGGGCCTGCTTTATCCAGCACACCATTGACGAACTTATGACTGTCTTCAGCCCCAAAAGTTTTGGCCAGTTCGATAGCTTCGTTGATCGCCACTTTATAAGGAACGTCCTGGCGTTTGCTCAGCTCAAACAGAGCCAGACGCAAAATAGCTCTTTCCACCTGGCCCAGTTCATCCAACTGGCGGGACAGGTATGGCGCCATCAGTGCATCGAGTTTCTCAGCACTGTTTGCTACACCAGCCAGCAGTTCGCGGAAATAGGCAATGTCTACGTCTTTGACATCCTGCTCGGTCAGGAATTCTAATTCAACATCGGCGATGTCATTTTTCGACAACTGCCAGGAGTAAAGCGCCTGAACGGCACATTCACGGGCGCGGCGACGAGCAGCAGGTTTCACGGATTTCCCCTTAACTAGATTCAGGCCTTAATAGCCTTGATAACATTAATCATTTCAAGCGCGGTCAGTGCAGCTTCTGCACCCTTGTTACCGGCTTTTGTCCCTGCGCGTTCGATGGCTTGTTCAATGCTTTCTGTCGTCAGCACACCAAAGGCCACCGGGATTTCGCTGTTCATGGCAACGCTGGACAGGCCAGAGCTGCATTCGCCCGCTACAAATTCAAAGTGGGCAGTGCCCCCGCGGATCACGGTGCCAAGTGCAACAACCGCATCATACTTACCGCTTTCAGCCAGTGCGCGGGTTGCCAGAGGCAATTCGTATGCGCCCGGGACCCAGACTACGGTGATGTTGTCATCGCTGACCTGACCAATACGTTTCAACGCATCAACAGCGCCAGAGAGCAGGCTGTCGTTGATAAAATTGTTAAAACGAGCAATCGCGATCGCTACGCGCGCGTTAGGCGTGGCTACAACACCTTCGATAACGTTCATAGTTTTCCTTAAAGTGGGTTCAGGAGTTTCTCAACCCCAGCCGCAGGGGGGCGGATTCTATCATAAAATTACCCTGTCTGGACATGCGCTTTTAAAGTCATTCCGCAGGGAGGAGTAAAATTCTCAATACACCGGTTTCAGGCGCAAACGTAAGTCAGAGCCGACCTGACGGATATCATTGAAAACAAATTCAGGGGCATCCGCCAAATGCTGCAATCCTGGCAGTTCACACAGTGCGCGGCCATTATCGCCCAATAACTTAGGCGCCATATAAACGATTAATTCATCAACCAGACCGGCTTGTAATAAGGCACCGGCCAGTTGTGCACCGGCTTCCACCCAGATGGAATTTATCTGCCGTTTCGCCAGTTGCATCATCAGCAGAACCAGATCAATACGGTTGTCGCGCCCGGCCACACGCCATTGCTCGACGGATCCCGGCCAGACTTGCGTGTCAGCTTCCAGCCGCGCCAGCCAGACTTCACCGGGTAAATTCACCACCTGATGCTGTGGCGTCACGCGATTCTGACTGTCGAGAATAACCCGCAGCGGTTGACGCAGATTTTCCTCGGGATAAATCGCCTGCACCTCACTGCCCAGTTCGCTCCAGCGTACATTCAGCGAGGGATTGTCCGCGAGAACAGTGGCACTGGTGCTCAGAATCGCCGAGCTTTCAGCGCGAAAACGCTGAACATCAGCACGGGCGGCAGCCGAGGTGATCCACTGGCTTTCGCCCGAGGCCATCGCAGTTCTGCCATCTAAAGACGCGCCCATTTTGAGCTGAACATACGGGAAACCGGTCCGCATTCGTTTCAGGAACCCCAGATTCACGGCTTCAGCCTGCGGATGCATCAGCCCGTGACTGACATCCACGCCGTTTTGTTTGAGGCGGTATAAACCACGCCCCGCGACTTCCGGGTTAGGATCCTGCATCGCGGCGACAACACGGGCAACACCTGCTGCCAGTAATGCATCGGCACACGGCGGCGTGCGACCATGATGACTGCACGGCTCCAGCGTCACGTAGGCTGTCGCCCCTTTCGCTTTCTCACCTGCCATGCGTAATGCGTGGACTTCAGCATGCGGTTCACCGGCACGCAAATGATAGCCCTCACCGACGATTTCGCCATTTAATACAATGACACAACCGACGTTGGGATTAGGTGTCGTGGTGAAACGCCCGCGACGCGCCAGCTCGAAAGCCCGCGCCATGTAGTGTTCATCGGTAGGGTTTTCGGCAACTTGTTGGTCAGGCGACATCAGCTTTCCTTAATCCTGAAGACGGGCGATTTCTTCACCAAACTCACGAATATCTTCGAAACTGCGATACACCGATGCAAAGCGGATATAGGCGACTTTATCCAGCCCTTTCAGGGCGTCCATTACCAGATTGCCGATCATTTTGGCCGGAATTTCACGCTCACCGGTCGCGCGCAATTGCGACTTAATGTGGCTGATGGCCGTTTCGACGTCATCGGAACTGACCGGGCGTTTTTCCAGTGCTTTCAGAAAGCCACTGCGAAGTTTGTCTTCGTTGAACGGTTCACGAACTTCATTGCTTTTAATGACGCGAGGCATCACCAGTTCCGCCACTTCAAACGTGGTGAAACGTTCATGGCACACCAGACACTGACGGCGACGGCGAACCTGCGATCCATCGCCTACCAGACGGGAATCGATGACTTTAGTATCAACAGCGGCACAAAATGGGCAATGCATAGCACTTCCTGATCGCGAACTCAATTGGACATTAGTTTAACCCGAAGTTTGCCGACAACAAAGGCTGTCGCTACTTTCATCGACATCGGGTTAAACTTAACTATCAATATTGGTGCCCGGACGGAATGTTTCAACGGGCAGATGAAAGGAAGTCTCTGATATGACAAAACACCCACGCCTTTTGCTGGTCTGCGCCGCATTGTTCAGCCTGACGGGTTGCGCGACGCAAAATTCACAAATCCCGGAGCTGAAAACAGAAGTCGGTCAGCTCAATCAAAAACTGCAACACCTGACGGATCTGGCCATCGCGCTGGAGCAGCAAACCACGCTCAACCGCCAGTCAAATAATGGTGTCTATTTGTTACCTGCAGCCAAAAGTGCCGCCTTGCTGAAAAGTAATATTGGTGAATTAAGTGTGCAGTTGATCCGCGTCGCCCCGGATGCCAGCGGCGTACAGGCCGTGCTGGAAATCAAAAACACTGCGGGCCAGCCATTGCCGCCGTTTACGGCTTCCCTGAGCTGGGGGCAGCTCGACCCGGTCACGGGCAAACCGCTGACTGTTGATATGCAAACCCAGACCATTAGCGTCGAGCCAGATCTCTTGCCAGGCCCGGTGAAAACGGTCGATGTGAAATTTAATCAGGTCACTGTCGAAACTCTGGGATTTGTTCACCTGCATAATATTGTGGCGACACCGCAGGCACAGCCCGTCGTTACCAGGTAAAGACAACGAGTTGCAGATGAAAAAAAACCCCGCATTGCGGGGTTTTTGTTTTCTTTTCCGAACGGGACAACCATCGGCAACTTACGGAAGAATGGAAGGCTGATCAGCGCCCTCTTTTTCCACTTTCTGCTGCAGCATGTGTTCACGCTTCATGCCCAGTTTCAGAGCCAGCGCGGACGCCACGTAGATGGACGAAACCGTACCAATCGACACACCAATCAGCATGGTCAGTGAGAAGCCTTCCAGCAACGCACCGCCAAAGATATAGAGCATCAGTACCACCATCAGCGTGGTCGCTGAAGTCATAATGGTACGGCTTAACGTCTGGGTCAGGGACACGTTCATGATTTCGTAAGAGTTCCCGCGACGAATTTTGCGGAAGTTTTCACGAATACGGTCCGATACCACGATGGAGTCATTCAGCGAGTAGCCGATAACTGACATCAGGGACGCGATGATGGTCAGATCAATTTCGATCCTGAACAGTGACAATACGCCCATGGTGATGATCACGTCGTGCGCCAGTGCGATTACCGCCCCCAGCGCCAGCCGCCATTCAAAACGGAAACCGACGTAAATCAGGATACAGATCAACGCCATCAGCAGGGCCATGCCACCAGCCTGCGCCAGATCACTCCCCACGCTCGGGCCGACAAACTCGACACGTTTCACGGTCGCGTCTTTATCGATATCCGCGTTCACCAGGCTAAGGACTTTATTTCCCAGTTCCTGACCGGCATTACCCGATACAGGTGGAAGACGAACCATCACATCACGGCTGCTACCGAAGTTCTGAACCACAGGATCCTTGAATCCTGCTTTTTCCAGATCGGCACGCATTACGTCCAGGTTAGCGGGCTGGCTAAGGCTGATTTCAATGACGGTACCGCCGGTGAAATCCAGACCCCAGTTGAACCCGCGAACACCCATAATCGCAACGGATGCGATAAACAACAGGCCTGAAATACAGAAGGCCACGTTGTCCCAGCGCATAAAGTCGATGACTTTACGGCCGTAGTTCAGTTGTTCAACAGTATATGGTTGTTGCTGTGCCACAACGCACTCCTCAGATAGACAGCTTTTTAATGCGTTTGCCGCCGTAAACCAGGTTCACGATGGCACGGGTCCCCACGATCGACGTAAACATCGAGGTTGCCACACCGATAGCGGTGGTGATAGCAAAGCCTTTAATCGAACCGGTACCCACTGCATAAAGAATAATTGCCGTGATCAGGGTCGTAATGTTGGCATCAACGATACTTGAGAACGCGCCTTTATAGCCTTCATGAATCGCCTGCTGAACGGAACGTCCGTTCTTCAGCTCTTCTTTGATACGTTCGTTTATCAGTACGTTGGCGTCGACGGCCACCGCCAGCGTCAGGACGATACCGGCAATACCCGGCATGGTCAGCGTCGCACCAGGCAGCAGAGACATGATCCCGACAATCAGGATCAGGTTAGCGACCAGCGCTGTCGTGGCGATAATGCCGAACTTACGGTACCAAACCACCATGAACAGAATGGATGCCACCAGACCCCACAAGCACGCTTCCAGACCCTGAGTGATGTTTTGCATCCCTAAGGTCGGGCCGATAGTACGCTCTTCAACTATCTGAATTGGCGCGATCAACGCACCGGCGCGCAACAGAAGGGACAACTGGCGGGCTTCATTCGGATCGTTCACCCCGGTGATACGGAAGCTGTTACCCAGGCGTGACTGAATGGTCGCCACGTTGATAACTTCTTCCTGCTTCGCCAGAATCGCACGGCCATTGGCATCTTTCTTACCGCTGTCTTTGTACTCCACGAACAAGGTTGCCATCGGTTTACCGATGTTATCCTTAGTGAAGTTAGACATGGCGTTACCACCAGCGCTGTCGAGAGAGATGTTAACCTGCGGCTGATTGTACTCATCCATGCTGGATGTGGAATCAGTGATGTGGTCACCGGTCAGGATCACGCGTTTGTACAGAACAACCGGACGGCCATCACGCATGTTTTTCACTTCGCTGTCGCCCGGCACACGACCGGTTGAAGCAGCAGAAGCATCTACATTGGTGTTAACCAGACGGAATTCCAGTGTCGCGGTCGCGCCCAAAATTTCTTTAGCGCGCGCAGTATCCTGAATACCCGGTAACTCAACCACGATACGGTCAGCACCCTGACGCTGTACCAGCGGCTCGGCCACACCCAGTTGGTTTACACGGTTACGCAGGATGGTGATGTTTTGCTGAACGGCATACTCGCGGGCTTCACTCAGGCGAGCATCAGTCATCACTACACGGATAGCATTGTCGCCACTGTTAGTGATCACTAAATCGCGGTGACGTGGGCTCAGGTAGCTGACCGCAGAATCACGGGTAGCAGCATCGCGGAAACGCACTTCAACGCCATAGTTGTCGAGCTTACGCACCGTGGCATAAGGAATATTCTTGTCGCGCAGGTCGCTGCGCATATTGTCCATCGTCTGCTCTTGCAGCTTACTCAGCGCGGTATCCATATCCACTTCCATCAGGAAGTGAACACCCCCACGCAAGTCGAGGCCCAGCTTCATCGGCTCAGCGCCCAGCATGCTCAACCAGCGCGGCGTTGCCGGCGCGAGGTTCAGTGCAATAACAAACTTGTCGCCCAACGCTTCAGTCAGCGCTTCACGTGCACGAAGCTGTACATCCGTGTCGTTAAAACGGGCAAGAATAGCGCCATTCTCCAGAGCAACTGATTTGATCTGGATTTTGCTTTGATCTAATACGTTACGGACTTGGTCCAGCGTTGCTTCACTGGCGTCGGAACCCCGAGCACCAGTGATTTGAACAGCCGGATCCTCACCATAAAGGTTGGGAAGTGCATAAAGCAGCCCGACGATGACCACAACGATCAACATCAGATACTTCCACGCAGGATAACGGTTTAACACGGCAGTTCCCTTCGGGAAAATCGAAAATTAGATAGACTTCATCGTGCCTTTTGGCAGAACTGCTGCCACGAAGTCACGTTTGATCATCACTTCGTTAGTGTCGTTCAGTGCGATAACCACATAACCGGTTTCGGCTACTTTGGTTACGCGACCAATCAGGCCACCCGTGGTCATGACTTCGTCACCTTTACCGATAGAGTCCATCAGTTTTTTGTGTTCTTTAGAACGTTTCTGCTGCGGGCGCAGGATCATGAAATAGAAAATCAGACCAAAAACCACCAGCATGATAACCAGAGAGTAAGGACTTCCCTGTGACGGTGCGCCGGTCGCTGCGACTGCATCGGAAATGAAAAGACTCATTTAAATTCCCTCATTGTTGTTGTGAAGCAAATTGATGTAAAACAAACCGAGAATCCGACCCGGAGTCTGCGATGAAACGTCTCGCACAATACCCCATAATGCCGGTCCAAGAAATTATAAAATCGGCACCCTCTTTCGAAGATGCCGACACGAGAAAGAAATCAGAAGTTTAAAGGCGGAACAGGCTTGCCTTTACGCTCATAGAAGTCTGTCACAAACGCTTCTAATTTACCCTCTTCGATAGCCTGGCGTAAACCGGCCATCAGACGCTGGTAATAGCGCAGATTATGGATCGTGTTTAGCCGCGCACCGAGAATTTCGTTGCAACGGTCAAGATGATGCAAGTAGGCACGGCTATAATTGCGACATGTGTAACAATCACAATGTTCATCCAGCGTCGACGTATCATCTTTATGCTTGGCATTACGGATTTTTACGATGCCGTCAGTGACAAACAGGTGACCGTTACGCGCGTTACGCGTTGGCATCACGCAGTCAAACATATCGATACCGCGACGCACGCCTTCAACCAGATCTTCCGGTTTACCGACACCCATCAGATAGCGAGGTTTGTCTTCCGGAATTTGCGGACAAACGTGCTCCAGAATACGGTGCATGTCTTCCTTCGGCTCGCCCACTGCCAGGCCGCCCACAGCGTAACCATCAAAGCCGATATCTACCAGCCCTTTTAATGATACATCTCGTAAATCTTCGTAAACGCTGCCCTGAATAATCCCGAACAAAGCATTCTTATTATTCAACTCGTTGAAGCGATCGCGACTGCGTTTTGCCCAACGCAAAGACATCTCCATCGAGCGTTTTGCATAATCCCAGTCAGCAGGATATGGCGTACATTCATCGAAGATCATTACGATGTCGGAACCCAGATCGTTTTGGATTTCCATGGATTTTTCCGGACTAAGGAACACCGGGTCACCGTTGATCGGGTTACGGAAATGCACACCCTCTTCTTTGATTTTACGCATCGCGCCCAGGCTGAACACCTGGAAGCCACCTGAATCGGTGAGGATCGGGCCATGCCAGTTCATAAAATCATGCAGATCGCCATGCAGTTTCATGATTTCCTGCCCCGGACGCAACCACAGGTGGAAAGTGTTGCCCAGCAAAATCTGTGCACCGGTGTCTTTGACTTCTTCCGGGGTCATGCCTTTTACGGTGCCGTAAGTGCCCACTGGCATAAATGCCGGGGTTTCGACCACGCCACGTTCAAAGATCAGACGCCCGCGACGTGCGCGGCCATCGGTCGTGCTTAATTCGTACTTCACATTGCCTCCAGCATCAGAGAAACAGTCTGATGAGGTTAAATCCGTGGCATGACGCCCGGAAGAGAAAGCCCGGATGCACCGGGTGCGACCAGGCCGGTAATTATTAACTCAAGGTTACTGGCCGACCACTTCCTGCGGCGCCAGCGGGTTACGGTTGATGAACATCGCATCACCATAACTGAAGAAACGGTACTGCTCAGCCACCGCCTGATGGTAAGCATTCATGGTATTTTTATACCCGGCAAACGCCGACACCAGCATGATCAGCGTCGATTCCGGCAGATGGAAATTCGTGATCAGGGAATCAATTACCTGATAGTGATAGCCCGGATAAATGAAAATCTTGGTATCGCCGAAGAACGGCGCAATCAGTGCATCTTCACTGGCCTTCGCTGCACTTTCCAGCGAACGCACAGATGTTGTCCCCACGGCCACCACGTTATTGCCACGCGCTTTGCAGGCCAGCACCGCATCCACAACGTCCTGAGGCACTTCGGCATACTCAGCGTGCATGATGTGGTCTTCAATGGTGTCCACACGAACCGGCTGGAAGGTGCCTGCCCCCACATGCAGCGTCACAAAAGCGAACTCCACGCCTTTGGCTTTCAGCGCATCCATCAGCGGCTCATCGAAATGCAAGCCAGCGGTGGGCGCAGCTACCGCACCCGGGCGTTCGCTGTAGACGGTCTGATACAGTTCACGGTCGGCATCTTCATCAGGACGGTCGATATACGGCGGCAGCGGCATATGGCCGATTTCGTTGAGCAGAGTAAAGACATCACGATCTTCATTAAATTCCAGCTCAAACAGCGTATCGTGGCGCGCCACCATCGTCGCTTTAATATCTTCTTTATCACCGAGCAGCAGTTCTGCGCCCGGTTTTGGCGATTTGGACGCACGCACATGGGCCAGAACGCGGTGTGAATCCAGCACGCGCTCAACCAGCACTTCAATTTTACCGCCGCTGACCTTGCGGCCAAACACACGAGCCGGGATCACGCGGGTATTGTTAAATACCAGCAAATCGCCGGGATGAATTTTATCGAGAATATCAGTGAACACGCCGTGCGTTAACTCACCGCTTGGCCCGTCCAGAGACAACAAACGACAGCCGCTGCGCTGGGTCTGCGGATAGCGGGCAATCAGGGATTCAGGGAGTTCAAAAGAAAAATCGGCAACACGCATGGTTTTTCACTTCACTTAACGACAAAAACAGGCGGCTTAGTCTAGTGGGACGGGGCATCCCCTGCAAGCTTCTGCGCGAATAAAGGCATCCGCTGCCCTGTCGGAGATCAACTTTCCTGCGTTATACTTCGCGAATGAATTTTTTAGCCCACCTCCATCTGGCCTCACTGGCCAAAAGTTCACTGACCGGAAATCTGCTGGCAGACTTCGTTCGCGGCAATCCTGACGGTCAGTTCTCTGATGAGATCGTCAGCGGCATCCGCATGCACCGCCGCGTGGATGTCATGACCGATTCACTGCCGGAAGTGAAAATTGCCCGCAGTTATTTCCGTGAAGATTTTCGCCGCGTCGCACCGATAACGCTCGATGTCGTCTGGGATCACTTCCTTTCCCGTCACTGGGCCAGCATTCATCCGCAGCAATCACTGGAAGATTTTCTTGACGGCTGTCAGCAGGAAATTGAACCTCAGTTACCTGAAATGCCGGAACGTTTCCAAAATCTGAACGCTTATCTCTGGCCTGAACGCTGGATGGAACGTTACGCGGTGCTGCCTTTTATTGGCGACGTATTGCGCGGTATGGCTAACCGGCGGCCAAAACTTGCCGCCCTGACCGGCTCTTTCCATGATATCGAACTCAATTACGACGCCCTCGAGCAACTGTTCTGGCAGTTTTATCCGGTGATGATGCAACAGGCGAGAGACCGGCAAATCTGACAAATACCCTTCATTTTGTGGATTACCCCGCAATTCTCTGCAAGACAAAAAGTAGTTGTTAAAAAGTTTGAGACTTACTTCAAAGACTGATAGCCGGATGCTATCTGATTGATTGGTGCGATGGGGTTTATTCACCCGAAGGTTGCCCCTATACTGGCAGTCGTTTTGTTCACCCTTTCCTTCTCACCTACGACGCCCGGAAGGGTTTCATAAGGAGTAATAATATGGTTCTGGTAACTCGTCCAGCCCCTGACTTCACCGCAGCAGCAGTACTGGGCAGCGGCGAAGTAGTTGAAAACTTCAACTTCAAAAAACACACTGCAGGCAAACCTACTGTTATCTTCTTCTGGCCAATGGACTTCACTTTCGTCTGTCCTTCTGAACTGATCGCTTTCGATCACCGTTACGAAGAATTCCAGAATCGTGGCGTAGAAGTGGTAGGCGTCTCCTTCGACTCCGAGTTCGTTCACAACGCATGGCGTAACACCCCTGTAGAGAAAGGCGGCATCGGTCCTGTTAAGTACGCGATGGTTGCTGACATCAAACGCGAAATCCAGAAAGCCTACGGTATCGAACATCCGGACGCTGGCGTTGCACTGCGCGGCTCTTTCCTGATCGACAAAGAAGGCGTTGTTCGTCACCAGGTCGTTAACGATCTGCCACTGGGTCGTAACATCGACGAAATGCTGCGTATGGTTGACGCACTGCAATTCCACGAAGAGCACGGCGAAGTGTGCCCGGCTCAGTGGGAAAAAGGCAAAAAAGGCATGGGCGCATCCCCGGATGGCGTGGCTAAATATTTGTCTGAAAACGCATCAAACCTGTAATCCTTCAGCGGATTTCACGGTCAATAACGGTCAGCCTCGCTGGCCGTTTTTTTTTGCCTGCTATCCGGCACGATCACATTTTCCCGCCTTCCCTTCCCGCTCCCGGTCATTTACGTCTACGCTGAAAAATAGTCTGACCGTCTCATTATGGCGTGCCGTTTGCATAAAGAGTGTCAGACTGAAAAAACAAAAAAGCGTTATCACACAATAACCTGAAGGTTATGACTCAAAAGACAGGGTAATAGACAGGAGCCCCTATGTTACGGAAATCACTCATCGCGCTGGCCATGCTGACCAGCCTGCCGTTGTACGCCGCATCGAATCCCGCGGTGGAAGCCAAAAATGGCATGGTCGTCACCTCGCAATATCTGGCGTCTCAGGTCGGCGTCGATATTCTGAAAATGGGCGGCAACGCCATCGATGCTGCCGTGGCTGTCGGCTACGCGCAGGCCGTCGTCAACCCATGCTGTGGCAATATCGGTGGCGGAGGCTTCATGACGGTGCATCTTGCCGACGGTAAAGACACCTTCATCAACTTCCGCGAAACCGCCCCGGCCGCCGCCAGTGCCAATATGTATCTGGATGCCGACGGCAACGTGAAGAAAGGGGCCAGTCTGTATGGCTATCTCGCCGCAGGCGTGCCGGGTACGGTATTGGGCATGGATACCGTGCAGAAAGAATACGGCAAACTGACGCGCCAGCAGGTAATGGCACCGGCGATTAAACTCGCCCGTCAGGGATTTGTACTGACCCGTGCTGATACCGATATTCTTGATACCACCGTCAAACGCTTCAAAGAAGATCCCGAAGCCGCGCGCATTTTCCTGCGCAAAGACGGCAGCCCGCTGCAACCCGGCGACAAACTGGTACAAACCGATTTAGCCAACACGCTGGAGTCCATATCGAAACATGGCCCGGATGCGTTCTACAAAGGCAAAATCCCGGCAGCGGTCGAAGCGGCCTCTAAAAAAGGTGGCGGAATCCTGACCGCAGCGGATTTCGCGAATTATAAAGTCACCGAAGACGCCCCGATCGCCTGCAGCTATCGCGGTTATAAATTTGTCTCAGCGCCACCGCCAAGCTCCGGCGGTGTTACGATGTGTGAAATCCTTAACATCGTTGAAGGCTATGACCTGAAGAGCATGGGCTTCAATTCAGCGGCATCGATTCACGTCCTCACCGAAGCCATGCGCCATGCGTATATGGACCGCAATACCTATCTCGGCGATCCGGAATTCGTGAAAAACCCGATCGACCGGCTGGTCAGTAAAAGCTATGCCGAAGAAATCCGTAAGAAAATAGAAGCGGACAAAGCCACGCCGTCCACTGCCGTTCAGCCGGGTATGGAACCGCACGAGAAACCGGAAACCACGCATTATTCCATCGTCGATAAAATGGGTAACGCGGTGTCCACCACCTACACAGTGAATGGCCGCTTTGGTTCTGTCGTGATTGCACCGGGCACCGGTTTCTTCCTGAATGATGAAATGGATGACTTCACCACCAAAGTCGGCGAGAAAAACCTGTACGGTCTGGTGCAGGGAACCAAAAATGTCATCGCCCCCGGTAAGCGCCCACTATCCTCTATGAGCCCGAGTCTGGTGACCAAAGACGGTAAAATCTTCATGGTTCTGGGATCGCCTGGCGGTTCGCGCATCATCACCATTACCCTGCAGGCGGCGCTGAATGTCATCGATTACGGCATGGCACCACAGGAAGCCGTGGATGCGCCACGTATTCATCATCAGTGGTTGCCGGATGAAGTGTATTACGAGCAGCGCGGCGTTTCTCAGGACAGCCTGAATATCCTGCAGAAGATGGGTTATAAAATGGTGGAACAGACGCCATGGGGTGCGACGGAGCTGATTATGGTGGGGTTACCGGGTGCGGCCGGTGTGACATCGGCGAACTCAGGTAATGACTCGGCGGTGTCAGGCAAGGTTCGCGAAGGTTATCTGTATGGCGCGAATGATGTGCGACGTCCCGCAGGAGCCGCCATCGGTTATTAACTGGCATCCTTCAAGCTATCTCTGCATTGGCTGCCTTCATTCACCCCGATCACTTACCTGTAGTAAAAAGCCCCCGATATCATCTGATATCGGGGGCGTTAAAATTTACCGAAAGGTAAGTGCTTGCTTACGCTTTATTGCTCAGCGCCAGTGCTTCTTTCTTACGGTCGTTGCGGCGTTTAAAGGCATAACCGACCAGTAGCGCCACCACCCAAACCATCCCCACATACAACGAAATACGGGTATCCGGGAAGTAACCAATCAGGCCGATGATGAACACCAGGAAAATAATACCGAACACCGAGGTATAAACGCCGCCACGCAGCGGAAACTCCAGCTCTTTCACCTGTTGTTTGCTCAGTTTGCGACGGAAACCAATCTGCGAGAACAGGATCATAATCCACACCCAGACCGTTGCGAAGGTCGCCAGAGACGCAATCACCAGAAACACAGCCGATGGCATGACGTAGTTCAGATAAACCGCCACCAGCAGTGCCGCCATCATCACCAGAACGGTGACCCACGGCGTGCCCAGACGCGATACCTTGCTGAACATTTTCGGTGCCTGCCCCTGCTCTGCCATTCCGTGCAGCATACGGCCCACGCCGAACACATCACTGTTAATGGCAGAAAGCGACGCGGTAATCACCACAAAATTCAGGATCGTCGCCGCAGCAGTAATGCCCATGTGCTGGAAAGTCAGCACGAACGGACTGCCCTGCGTCCCCACCTGATTCCACGGGAAAATAGACATGATCACAAACAGCGTACCCACATAAAATACCAGAATACGCAGCGGTACTGAGTTGATGGCTTTCGGAATAGATTTCTTTGGGTCTTCCGCTTCACCGGCCGTGATCCCGATGATCTCGATGCCGCCGTAAGCAAACATCACCAGTTGTAAGGACAAAATCGTCCCCATGATGCCCTGACTGAAGAAGCCACCATGACTCCACAGATTGTGGATACCGGTCGCCTGCCCGCCATTGCCGATACCCCAGAAGATAATCCCAAAGCCTGCCACGATCATGATGATGATGGTCAGCACTTTAAAGAAAGAGAACCAGAACTCCAGCTCGCCGAAGACTTTCACGCTGACCAGATTGATCGCGCCGATGATCAACACCACGCTGAGCACCCAGGTCCATTGCGGCACATCAGGGAACCAGACGCCCATATAAATGCCGAACGCGGTTACATCAGCGATGGCGACGATCAGGATTTCGAAACAGTACGTCCAGCCGGTGATGTAACCCGCCATCGGCCCGAGGTAATCTTGCGCATAACGCGAAAATGAACCGCTCTGCGGGTTGTTAACCGACATCTCACCGAGAGCACGCATGATGATAAACGCGATAATCCCACCGACCAGATACGCCAGCAATACGCTCGGTCCGGCCATTTTAATCGCATCTGCCGAGCCATAAAACAGACCAGTTCCGATGGCTGAGCCCAGTGCCATAAAGCGGATATGGCGCGTTGTCAGGCCACGTTTTAACTTCGTGCCCGGCGCTTCGTTCTGCGCTATTGGTTGTTCAGCTTCTTGCTGCATGTGCATTAACCCGTGTTGTTTTTTTAAATATCAAAAATCGTATTCTAAAAAATGACTTTTAGCCTGCCAATGAAAAAGCCACGGAAGGGTTCTCCGTGGCCTGATTGGCGAAACATTCGTCAGACGATCATGCTTTTATGTCTTCGAACATTCACCCGATGATCATTGGTGCGCGGTAACGCTGCGCGGGCCGCTGATTTTGTCATAAATCCCGACCAGTACCAGCATTAATAATGACGGGGGTAACCAGGCAAGACCTTGTGCAGCCAGGGGCAGGTTTGCGGTCCAGGCTGGCATCAGGTCAACAAAAGCAGACGCCTTGATACCATCAACAATGCCGAACACCAGGCTTACCAGCATGACCGGCGCCACGATACGCGTGGTGCTGTTCCACCAGCGCAGGGTGAAACTCAGCACAACCAGCGCGATACAAGGCGGATAAATCGCCGTCAGTACCGGTACTGAAATCGCAATCAGATGGCTCAGACCCAGGTTGGACACCAGCATGGAGAACAGACCCAGAATGAAGACCAGTGTTTTGTAAGACAGCGGCAGATACTGAGCAAAGAATTCCGCACAGGCGCAGGTCAGGCCAACCGCCGTCACCATGCAGGCGATGAAAATCAGCGCACCAAGGAAGAAGCTGCCCACACCGCCGAAGGTATGTGCCACATAGGCATGCAGAATAATCGCACCATTGGTCGCATCAGGCACCAGTGAAGCGCTGTTTTCGCCGAGCTTGAACAGGCTCAGGTAAACCAGCATCAGACCCAGACCGGCAATCAGCCCTGCCAGCACGGTATAACGGGTCAGCAGTTTGGCATCAGATACACCACGGGAACGCGCGGCATTGACGATAACAATACCGAACACCAGCGCGCCCAGCGTATCCATGGTCAGATAGCCGTTAACGAAACCGCTGGAGAACGGCACTGTCTGGTAAGCATCCACCGCTGGCATCGGAGAACCGGCTGGCCAAAGTACGGCAGCAATACCCAGTGCAGCCAGCGCCACCATTTTCAGCGGCGCGAGGAAATGGCCGACAGTATCAAGCAAACGTCCCGGATACAGGGAAATGCCGATGACTAGGGAGAAATAGATCACGCTATAAATCAGCAGAGGCAGCGGGCCGTCACCGGTCATCGGTGCGATACCCACCTCAAAAGAAACGGTTGCCGTGCGTGGCGTGGCAAACAGCGGGCCAACAGCCAGATAACACACAGTGGCCAGAAGAATACCGGCACCACGACCAATTGGCGTACTCAGGGCATCCACACCGCCGCCAACGCGTGCGAGTGCAATTACCGTCATCACCGGAAGTCCGACTGCGGTGATCATAAAGCCGGCAGCAGCCCACCAGACGTCATGACCTGCCTGCAAACCAACCATTGGCGGGAAAATAATATTCCCCGCCCCGACGAATAAGGCGAAGGTCATGAAACCCAGCGCCAGAATATCTTTATTTGTTAAACGAGTACTCATGATGGGTGTCGTGTTGCCTGTTCAAATGAATAAAGTGTCCGATGCTGCCGTCGTGCCACGTCGTCAGAAAGATGAATGGCATATAACAGCCAGAGAGCACCCATGTGAGGAGCGAAGTGAGCAAAAACGCCTGATGATATGCAGATGATTACGTTGTTATGCAGGGAGTATCGAGCGACAGCGGGGGCTAAGGTAATCTTTTATAGCGTATAAAGGCAAGCCGGGATCCAAAAAGCAGAGTGTTTAACCAAATTAATGTTACAAGGCAGGTATATTCACTAAATACTGCGATAAACACACCATATGATATGTATGATTTTTGAACTAATGAAGCACAAGATATGCTCTGATAAGATTAAAAATGCGTGAAATCACCACTTTCAGGTTATTTCACGCACAGTTTACAGCATATTTACAAGGTCATCATTTGACCTCTTTCAGGGGTTACCAGACGCGGGCAGCAATATCGACCACCAGTTTTAGTTTTTCCCACTGCTGCGCTTCGGTCAGGCTGTTGCCCTCTTCCGTTGACGCAAAACCACATTGCGGGCTGAGGCAAATCTGGTTGATATCCAGATATTCCGCCGCCTCGGCCAGACGTGATTCCACGGTTTTTGCCAGTTCAAGCTCACCGGACTTGGTGGTGATCAATCCCAGAACCGCCTGCTGATGGCCTTTCTTAATGAAACGCAGCGGTTCGAAGCCACCGGAGCGCTCGTTGTCATATTCCAGGAAGAAGGCATCGATGTTCACGCCACCAAACAGGATCTCCGCGACAGGTTCATAGCCGCCTTCAGAAATCCAGGTGGAACGGAAGTTCCCGCGACAAACATGCAGACCAATCACCAGATCATCAGGTTTACCGGCAATCGCTTTATTCAGCACGTCAGCGTAAGTACGTGCTAACTCTTCCGGAGAATCGCCACGTTCGCGGATCTGCTTCTTCTGATCTTCAGAACACAGATAAGCCCAGACGGTGTCATCGAGTTGCAGATAACGGCAACCGGCATCGTAAAACGCTTTAATCGCATCCCGGTAAACCTGCGCCAGATCGTCAAAATACGCTTTCAGATCCGGATACACTTCTTTGCTGATGGCGTTACGGCCACCGCGGAAATGCATCACACTCGGGCTTGGAATGGTCATTTTCGGCACAGCACTTCCGCTGATGCTTTTCAGGAAACGGAAATCTTCCAGCATCGGGTGCGAGCCGAAACCGAGCTTGCTGACCACTTTAATGCTGCGCGCTTTAGTCTGTACGCCGTTGAACTGGATCCCCTGCACCGCATCGTAACCTTCGACACCTTCCAGACCTTCGAAGAAATCGAAGTGCCACCAGGCCCGGCGGAATTCACCATCAGTGACCACTTGCAGACCCGCTTCGCGCTGCAAGTCCACCACGCGGCGAATTTCGGTGTCTTCCACGGCTCGCAGTTGCGCGGCATCAATCTCACCCGCCTGAAACTGCTTACGGGCTTCTTTAATCGCCGCCGGACGCAGGAAACTGCCAACGACGTCTGCACGGAATGGAGGGGTTGTACGTTGCATGAAGAACTCCTTAATAACATCCCGCCGGTGGCGAAATGCGAATGATTCACAAAGTAAATAATTACGCTGCGTTATATTTAGACATCTGGATGTCTAAACGTCTTTAAGAAGATACTGTCATGCAGGGTGTTAACGGGCAACAGAGGAATTTTCATGGGACATGAAAGAAATTCATGATCGCTTCATCATTTTTCATGATGCTGGACAATATTCGCCCCATTGCGATCTGTAGTAATAAATACTATAGTTTATTTTACCAGGGACGATGACATGAACTGTTTACGTATTTTTGTTACAGAGGATTTTCACGACTTCATGACCGCCAGCAAACTGTCGGAAAAGGATATCCTCAAGTCAGCACATGAACTGGCAAACGGACTTTTTGATGCGGATTTGTCCGGCAACGTTTACAAGAAGAGAATTGCACCGTCAGGGAGATCGAAGTCAGGGTTTGGCCGGGCAGTCATCGCTTTTCGTTTTGAAGATAAGATCTTTTATATCGACGGGTGGCTGAAAAATAGTGTCCGCAAGAAAGGCAATGAAATTCCCGACAAACTTCTGTCTTTATATAAAGCAATTGCTAAAGATTTGCTCAACTTCACAGAGCTTCAACTCGAAACAGAACTTCGAAATGGATTAATTAAAGAGGTGATTTCTAATGGTTGATGAACGTTTGCTAAAAATGCAGCGGATGGCTCAACGCTTCCATGATTCATCTGGCGTGGTAACCCAAACCACGATGCGTGAAATTAACAAAATAGTTGATGAAGCCGTTCAGGAGGAAAGACTGAAAGCCTTCGCAGAAAGCTCTGCTGAACGCATTCGCGCTTTGCGTGAAAAAGAAAAAATCAGTCAGGGCGTACTGGCAAGACTCATCAATATGTCCGCCAACAGCATTCAAAAATGGGAGCGGGATGAAACCAAACCCACCGGAGCGGCGCTGATCTTACTGATGCTAATTGAAGAAAAAGGTTTACAGATCATCTGCTAAAAGAAGCCACAGCTTGTTGCTGTGGCTTGATTTTTATCCCTTTACGCCGCTTTGGCTGGCCTGTTCCTGAGGAACAATCAACTTCGGCGCCAGCATAAACATAAACCGGGTACCGACGCCGACTTCACTCATGACTTCAAGTTTCGTGTGGTGATGGCTGAGCGCATGTTTGACGATTGCCAGTCCCAGTCCGCTGCCGCCGGTCTGACGTGAACGGGCTTTATCGACGCGGTAGAAACGTTCGGTCAGGCGCGGCAGGTGCTGCGGCGCAATGCCCGGTCCGTTGTCGCTGATCTGGAACTGTGCGCCATGCGGCGTTTGTTGCCAGCTGACTTCAATCCGTGTCCCCGCTGGCGTGTGGTTAACCGCGTTATACACCAGGTTCGACACCGCGCTGCGCAGTTGATCTTCATTACCAAAGACCTTCAGCTTGTCGTTTACGCGAAACACCACTTCATGCCTGCCGTTGCTTAACGTTTGCACTTCACGTTCGAGCATGCCGAGCATCACCGGAATATCGACTTTCTCGTGCAAATCAATATTCGCTGAGGCTTCGATTTTCGACAGCGTCAGCAGCTGCTTCACCAGCCCGTCCATCCGCCGCGTCTGTTCCTGCATGGTATCCAGCGCTTTAGTGCGGAAAGGCTCTTCCAGCTTGGCGTCTTCCATCATTTCCAGATACCCCTGCAATACCGTCAATGGGGTTCTCAGTTCATGACTGACGTTAGCGAAGAAGTTACGCCGTGCGCCTTCAAGCTGACGCATCTGGGTCACGTCGCGTGCCACCATCAGCAGTTGTCCTTCGGAATAAGGCATGACGCGAAACTCGACATAATGCTCATTATTGAGTTGTAAATTCAGCGCCCGGCTGAAATCGCGGGTCTGGATCCACAGCCGGAATTCCGGATAACGCAGCAGGTTGAAGATATGTTGCCCGTTATCTTCCGGCCAGCGGAAACCGAGCAAATCCTGCGCCAGTCCGTTACACCAGAAAATATTGCCATCTTCAGTCGTCAGCACCACGGCATCCGGCAGCGATTCGGCACCGCTGCGAAAACGTTTGATGAGCTGACCTAATTCCCGACGGCGACGCCGGTTGCGTATCTGCATCTGGTTCAGCCCGTAAAACAGCGGCTCCCAGCTCCAGCGCCCATTCGGTGGCGTAATGCTGCGGTCGAGCCACAGCCAGTGAGAGAGTTTAAGCTGGTTGTAATAATTCCAGCCCAGTGCCGCCATCAGCGACACCAGGAGGAGCCAGCCGAAATGGCCGACGAAGATACCGAGAATTAACGCTGGCAGGCAAAAGAGAAACAATTCACCCGCCAGTCGTTTCCATGACAAACGTTCTAGCACACAGATTCTCCGCTGTGAGGGCTCAATAACGCGTTGAAAAACGGTATCCGGTACCACGAACAGTCTGGATCATTCTGTCATGTCCACTGGTTTCCAGCGCCTTACGTAAACGACGAATATGCACGTCAACCGTGCGATCTTCCACATAAACGTTAGTGCCCCAGACGTTATTGAGCAACTGTTCGCGGCTGTATACACGTTCGGAATGGGTCATAAAGAAGTGTAATAACTTAAATTCGGTCGGCCCCATATCGAGCGCCTGCTCGTTGGCCATCACCCGGTGAGACGACGGATCCAGGCTTAAACCCTGCATGTCGATCACTTCTTCCACCGCCATTGGCGAGATGCGACGCATCACGGCTTTAATGCGGGCAACCAGTTCTTTCGGAGAAAACGGTTTAGTGATGTAATCATCGGCACCCACTTCAAGGCCGCGCACCCGATCTTCTTCTTCACCGCGTGCGGTCAGCATCATCACCGGAATTTCGCGGGTCAGTGCCTCACGTTTAAGATGCTTAATAAACTGAATACCGGAACCGCCAGGTAACATCCAGTCAAGCAGGATCAGTTCAGGGTAAGGTTCAACAAGCTGCCCAATCGCTGAATCAAAATCCTCAGCTTCTACGGCCTGATAGCCATTTTGTTCCAGTACAAAACACACCATTTCACGGATTGGAGCTTCGTCTTCAACCACCAATATACGTCTAGCCATCGTAGGTCCTGCCAATAGGTTAGCGATCTTTTATTTGATTGCGGGCGCCATTATGCGTCAGTTTTGTGACAGATTTATGAATGAAAAGAATGGTTCATTACAGTCAACTATGACAGATAATTTTCGGCCATCTTGCTGAAATTGGTCTGATTTATCGGGGACAGCTTCCCCTGCCGACGTTTATACTTTACCCCATTGTCGTCATCCAGGGTTCATACGGGAGTCTCATGCGCCTGATCCACACGTCAGACTGGCACCTAGGCCAGTACTTTTTCACTAAAAGCCGTGCAGCCGAACATCAGGCATTTTTGCGCTGGCTGACCGGTCAGGTGCAACAACATCAGGTCGACGCCGTGATTGTCGCGGGCGATATTTTCGACACGGGTTCCCCACCCAGTTATGCCCGCGAATTGTATAACCGCTTCGTGGTGGAATTACAGCAAACCGGCTGCCAGCTGGTGGTGCTGGCTGGTAACCACGATTCTGTCGCCACGCTCAATGAATCGCGCGAGCTCCTTTCCTGCCTGAATACGCGGGTGATTGCCACCGTCGGTGAAAACCTTTCTGAACAGATTTTAGTGCTCAGTCAGCGTGACGGGAAACCCGGCGCGATACTGTGCGCTATCCCGTTTTTACGCCCGCGTGATCTGCTCGCCAGCCAGGCGGGACAGTCCGGCAGCGACAAGCAACTGGCATTGCAGGAAGCCATCGCCGCGCATTATGACGCGCTCTGGCAGGCTGCGCAGGCCAGACGTGACGAACTGGGCATGCCGCTGCCTATTATTGCGACCGGCCATCTGACGACTGTCGGTGTCAGTACCTCTGATTCCGTGCGCGACATCTATATAGGTACGCTCGATGCGTTTCCGGCGCAGGCCTTTCCGCCGGTCGATTATGTGGCACTGGGTCATATTCACCGTGCACAATGCGTCGCCAAAACCGAACATATCCGTTACAGCGGCTCGCCGATTGCCCTGAGTTTTGACGAACTGAGCAAAGCTAAAAGTGTGTACTTACTTGATTTTGATGGTGCGACGCTCAACGCCATCGACACACTGGAAATCCCGGTTTTCCAGCCGATGCAGATAATCAAAGGCTCGCTGGTGGAGATTGAACACCAACTGGCACAGTTCGAAGGCGGTGATCCGGCCAAACCGGTGTGGCTCGATATTGAAGTCTCCACCCAGGATTATCTCAGCGACATCCAGCGACGCATTCAGGCGCTGACGGAAGATCTGCCGGTAGAAGTCGTGCTGTTACGCCGCAGCAAAGAACAGCGCATCAACAGTATTGAGCAGCAGGAAAAAGAAACCCTCAGCGAACTGAGCGTCAGCGACGTGTTTGAACGACGACTGGCGCTGGAACCGGCCCCTGACGAGCCGCGTCAGGCTCGGATGCGCACGTTGTTTGCGCAGGTGGTTGAACAGGTTACCAACGGTCAGAACGCGGAGGACAGCGCACAATGAAAATTCTCAGCCTGCGTTTAAAAAACCTGAACTCGCTGGAAGGCGAATGGAAAATTGATTTCACCGCCGAGCCGTTTGCCAGCAACGGATTATTCGCCATCACCGGCCCGACCGGCGCGGGGAAAACCACCCTGCTCGATGCCATTTGTCTGGCGCTTTATCATCAGACGCCACGGCTGAACATTACACCAAGCCAGAATGAACTGATGACCCGCCACACCGCAGAATCGCTGGCCGAAGTGGAGTTTGAAGTCAAAGGTGTGGGTTACCGCGCTTTCTGGAGCCAGCGCCGCGCCAAAAATTCCCCTGACGGAAATCTGCAGGCACCGAAAGTCGAGCTGGCGTTACTGGCCGACGGCAAAATTCTGGCGGATAAAGTGCGCGATAAACTCGATGCCATCGCCACACTGACCGGGCTGGATTTCGGTCGTTTCACCAAATCCATGATGCTGTCTCAGGGGCAATTTGCCGCATTCCTGAATGCCGATGCCAATGACCGCGCCGAACTGCTGGAAGAACTGACCGGCACCGAAATTTACGGTCTGCTTTCTCAACGCGTGTTTGAGCAACATAAAGAAGCGCGTATTGCGCTGGACGGTCTGCATCAGCGTATGGCCGGAATCGAACTGCTCAGCGAAGAACAGCGCCAGACGCTCGAAGCACAACGTGCTGAACTGAACGCGCAGGAAATCAGCCTCAGTCAGCAGGCGCAGCAGCGCCAGCAGGATCTGAACTGGCTGCAACAGTGGCAGCAGGTGCAGCAAAAACAGCAGCAGTCTCAGCAACAACTGACCGCCGCAGAGCAGGAAAATCTGGCCGCCGCGCCGCAGTTACAGCAACTGGCGCGCAGCGAACCGGCAGAAAAACTGCGTCCGTTACTCAATGATCGCCAGCGCTGTCAGGATGACGCGCAGCGCCTTCAGCAATTACTGATACAACTGACGCAGCAGCAGGAGCAGCAGATTGCACAGATGACGCCGCTGAGTCTGGCGGTGGAACAGGCGCACACTGCGCGGCAGAAACAGGCGGAAGAACAGCGCCAGATGCAAACGCTGATCGAAGAAAAAATCCTGCCACTGGATAGCGAAATCGCGCAATGGCGCAAATCGCTGGTGGAAACACAACAGGCGGTCAGCGAGTCGCAGAAACAGGCTGGTGAACATAGCGCGACGCTGCAGCAAATCACGGCGGAACGTCAGAAACTGGATGAGGAAAGCCGCCAGCATCACACCCGTCAGGCCGCGCTGACTGAAGCCCTTAACGTTGCACAACAACGTCAGGCTGAACTGGAAAAACAGTACCCGCAGGTAGTGTTACAAAAACGTCAAACCGAACTCATGCAGCTCCGGCCGGTGCGGCAGCAGCTGTTTTCACTCTCGCAAATCTTCCCGCAACTGAACCAGCGCGTGCAGCAACAGCATAAAGATTTTGCGCAGTACCAGACGGTGCTGGCCGAAGAAGAACTGCGTCTGGGCGCGATCCGTCTGCAATGTCAGAAACAACTGGAACATCTGAACGACGTCAAGGCGCTGCATAAACAGGAAATGCTGATCGTCAGCCTTGAAGCCGAACGCGCGAATTTGCAAAGCGGCAAAGCCTGTCCGCTGTGCGGCTCAACATCACATCCGGCGATTGAACATTATCAGGAGGTTAAACCTTCTGAAACCGCGCAGCGCGTCGAGAAAATGCAACTGGAATTCGATGCAGCAAAAGCCAGCGGTATCGAACTGGCGGCGAAAATTAAAGGCCTGAAAGAGCAACAAACACGGCTGCAAACTCAGCTTGAGCAGGATCAGCAACAACTGAATGCACATACCCTGAACTGGCAACAACTCAGTGCGCCGCTGAATCTGACGTTTACGCTGCATGATACCGCCGACATCACGCAATGGCTGACCGCCCGCGATGAGGAAGAGCAGCAGTCGCAGGCGCGACTGAGCCAGCACGAACAGCTGGCGCGGGCCCTGCAACAGGCCAAAGATGCCCTGAACGACGCACTGAATGCACAGCAGAAAGTGCAGCAGCAAAGCGCCTTGCTGACAGAGCGCGTTACCCGGCTGGAAGAGATGCAGGCAAAATCTCAGCAAGACCTCGTGCGGTTGCAAAAGCAACTGGCGGAAGGTGAAAAATCCCTTTCTGAGCTGAATGCCCGACGCCTCGAACTGTTCGGAGAGCGTCAGGTTGCTCAGGTTCGCGAGCACTTACATCAGCAACAACAGGCGACAGAACAAGCGCTGAGTGATGTCCAGACCGCGCTGCATAAGGCGCAGGAACTGCGCGACCAGTTGGCCGGTCAGTTGGCCAGTACGCAGCAGCAACAGTTACAGACCGCCGCACAACTGACGCTGGTGGAACAGGCGTGGCAGCAGGCATTGAGCGCCAGCGGATTTGCGGATGAAGCCGCAGTGAAACTGGCGCTGCTCGACGACGCGTTGCGCCAGCAGCTTCAGCAACGCAAAGAACATCTGCAACAACAACTGGCACAGGCGCAGGCATTACTGGCGGATGCCCGTCAGCAGCTCGAAAAACATCAGCTTGCCCGTCCTGCACATCTGAGTGAAACCGACAGTGATCTTAACGCCCTGACGGTGCAACAGGCGGAGCTGGCACAACAACTGAAAGTCCTGCAACAACGTCTGGGCGAAGTAAAGAATCAACTGGAAAGCGACAAGCAACGCCACCATGGTCAGCAGACGCTGATTGCACAGATTGCGCAGGCGCAGCGAACCTGTGATGACTGGGGTTATCTCAACCAGATGATTGGTTCCAGCGACGGCGCGAAATTCCGTAAATTCGCGCAGGGTCTGACGCTCGATCATCTGGTGTATCTGGCCAACCGCCAGCTGGAAAAATTGCACGGACGTTATCTGTTGCAGCGCAAAACCAGCGATGCGCTGGAACTGCAAGTGGTCGATACCTGGCAGGCCGATGCCGTGCGCGATACCCGCACGCTATCCGGCGGCGAAAGCTTCCTGGTCAGCCTGGCACTGGCCCTGGCGCTGTCCGATCTGGTCAGCGATAAAACCCGTATCGACTCGCTGTTCCTCGACGAAGGTTTCGGTACGCTCGATGCCGACACGCTGGATACCGCGCTGGATGCGCTCGACAGCCTGAATGCCTCGGGTAAAACCATCGGCGTGATCAGCCATGTCGAAGCAATGAAAGACCGCATTCCGGTACAAATCAAAGTCACCAAAGTGAACGGTCTGGGCGTCAGCCGCCTGAGCAGTGAATTTAAAGTCTGATCCCTCGCCACCGCCGGGCAGGTTGCTAGATAAATTGCTAGCCACATGCCCTGCGGTGGATCCTTTTTGTGAAAGCGTGCACAAAAATCGCACCAGTTCAGTGCGCGCTTTTTCCTCAACCTGCTGAATTTACGTTTATTCCCGCTGCCGGAACGAACTGGCACGCCCTGTGCTTAACGTTATGTATACAAGTTGCAGTACAAGTTGCAACGTCCTCATAACCGCTAAGGGAACCGCCAATGAAAAACATCAAACCTGAAGTTGATAAAAAACGTCGCCAGCTGATGAAATGGCTCGCCATTACCGGCGGAGTGTCCACCCTTGGCGGAATGATCCCGACGTCAGTTTTTGCAGCCGACGACGATGAAATTCGTATTGGTTACTGGCCGATTGTCGGTGGTTTGCCGCTGTATGTGGCACTGGAACAGGGCTTTTTTAAACAAGCCGGGCTGAATGTGAAAGGCGTTAAATTCGCCAGTGCCCAGCAAATTGTCGAAGGGATGATCACCGGCAGGATCCACGGCTGCGCCAACGGCACGGCAACCGGCGCGCTGGGACTCGGGGCGATCACCTCACCGGGTCTGTTCAAAATTATCTGTTCTAACCCGTCAAACCATACGCTGGTGTTAGATGAATTTCTGGTGCCGCTCAACAGCCCGGCAAAAGCTATCAGTGACCTGAAAGGCAAGAAAATCGCCTGCGGTCCGGGGATCCAGAACGTCACGATGGCAAAAATTATTCTGGAGAAAAATGGCTTCACTAATCCGTCAGTCATTGAACTGCCGGTCGGACAACACGCGCCTGCTCTGGCCGCCGGGCAAATTGACGGCGTATATACGCTCGAACCGACCGGCACTGTCGGACGCATGAAAAACCTTTCGCGCACACTCGAAACCGGCGTTATTTCTAAATACGTGCTCGGCAACGCCGACGCCCCGTGGTTCGGCGGCGCAGCGGCACTGAACGCCAGTTTTATCGCCAGCAAGCCGGAAGAAACCAAAAAGTTTATTGCCGCTTATCAGAAAGCGGTGGAATTCATTGCGGCTCACCCTGATAAAGCGCGCGAAAACGTCGCCGGTTACACCAGCATTGAACCGGCGCTGGTCAAAGAAGTGCCGCTGCCCGGCTTCGTGATGTATCCCGATTTGAAAGGCGACAACCTGCAATGGTTCCAGAAGTTTTATGACGTCTTTACGGAAAGAAAAATCTTCAGCAAGCCGGTGGATGTCGCTTCGCTGATCTATCAGGGATAAGGAGAAACAGGATGACTTCACGCTGGTCTTCAAGGTTACTGCCGCTGGTCGGCCCGGTACTGCTGTTTTTATTCTGGCAACTGGCCGTCAGCGCAAAATGGCTGAATCCCGTGCTTCTGCCCTCGCCGGTCGAGACAATCGGCTACATGTTCCAGTCATTTTCCGACGCGTCCATGCGCACCGACATCGGCGCAACCCTTTACCGCACGCTGGTGTCTTTTGCCTTTGCCGCCGTAATTGGCGTGCCGCTGGGCGTAATTTTGGGCAGCAATGAAAAGGTTTACCGCAGCCTGGAATTTCTGATCGACTTCTTCCGCTCCACGCCGTCGTCAGCGCTGATCCCGCTGTTTATGCTGATTTTCGGGATTACTGACGCCAACAAAATCGCCATTGCTGCCTTTGCCGCCGTGCTGGTCATCCTGTTCAACAGCGCATACGGCGTGATGAATGCCAAAAAAACGCGCCTGATGGCCGCCAAAGTAATGGGAATTTCCCGCTGGCATATTTTCAAAGACATCATGCTGATGGAAAGCCTGGCACAAACCTTTGTCGGCCTGCGCACCGGCGTGTCGATCGCGCTGGTGATCGTGATCGTCGCCGAAATGTTTATCGGATCAGAAACCGGACTCGGCCACCGGATCATCGATGCCCAGCAGGTGTTTAACATCAAAGATATGTACGCCTCGATCCTGATCACCGGCGCGCTGGGTTATCTGCTCAATCTGGCTTTTTTGCTGATCGAGAAAAAAACCGTCCACTGGAGTAGCAAAGCATGACGCACCCTCTCTCGCTGAACCCTGATTATAAAGGCCCGCAGTTGCCGCAATATGCCACGCGCCCGGACACCCATGTGACGATCCGCGGACTGAGCAAGGCGTTTGCCGGACAGCCGCTGTATACCGACCTGAATCTCGACTTACCGCGTGGAAAAATCGTGTCGATCTTCGGGCCGAACGGCTGCGGTAAATCGACCTTAATGAACATGATCGCCGGTCTGATCCCGGTAGATAAAGGCGACATTCTGTTCGACGGCAAAACGCTGGCGCAAACCACCATCGGCTATGTGTTTCAGAACTACCGCGACGCGCTGTTTCCATGGATGAGCGCCCGCGCCAACATCGCCTATCCGCTGATACGCCACGGCATGAGCAAAGCGGATGTGAATGCGCGGGTCGAAGAACTGACGCAGATGTTTGATATCCGTTTCGACCTGAAACGCTATCCGTATGAGCTTTCCGGCGGACAACAGCAAACCGTGTGCATCATGCGGGCGCTGGCGACGCGTCCGGAAGTGATGTTCCTCGATGAGCCTTTCTCGGCGCTGGATTTCGAGATGACGCTGTTTATCCGCGATAAATTACAGGAAGTGCAACTGGCGACCGGCGTCACTATGCTGATTGTTTCGCATGACCTGGAAGATGCGGTATTTCTGGCGGATGAGATTTTACTGCTGACGAGGCGGCCGACGCAGATTGCGGAAATCGTGCCGTTCGACCTGCCGCGCCCGCGAGGGTCGGAAATCATGAGCCACCCGGAATTTATCCGCGTGAAGGCGCACACGCTGGAAGTCTTTAAACGGGAGATGGCGCTTTAGCTGGCGGCAGTCTGCCGCCACTGACGCGGGCTGACGCCAAACCAGCGGCGGAAAGCCCGCGAAAAGGCACTGACTTCGGAATACCCTAGCAGCAACGCCATTTCGGAAATCGGCAGTTGTTGCTGTTGCAGATAATGCGTCGCCAGTTCGCAACGGACGTTATCCACCAGTTGGGTAAACGTCAGGTTCTGTTCGCGCAGGCGGCGTTGCAGCGAACTCGGCGACATACCCATTTTTTCGGCCACTTCATCAAGCACCGGCTCGCCGCGTAATAACGCCTGACGTACCCGCGATCGCACGTTGTCGGTGACCGACTGCTGCGACGGCGCATCCGCATTCAGACGGCGGATCGCATCCTGCATGACCAGCAACAGCGTCTGATCCCGTTCCGGCATCGCCCGCTGTAAATCGCGTTTGACGATCAGCAGGGAATTGTACGGCTGATCGAAATACACCGGCGCATCAAATACTTTGCAGTGTTCATGCCATTGCTGCGGACGCGGATGCTCAAAATGCACCTCACGCGGCGCCCAGTTTTTCCCCAGCCCGTGACGCAATAAATTGAGGATCATCCCCAGCGTCAGTTCCGCATCCTGCCGTCTGCACAGAATGCTGCCATGCCGCACCTGATAATCGAACCGGTAATGATCCCCCTTATCCACCAGCCGCGTCAGCGTATTGTGCTGATGAAAGGGAAAGGCATTCACTACGTTTTGCAGCGCGGTTTCTGCCGAAGAAGAACATAAACCGATGTAGCCAATCAGCCCTAATGACTGCGGTTTGAACTGTTTCCCGTAATGCAAACCGAAGTTATCACAACCTGACTGCGCCGCCGCTTCTTCCAGAACCTGACAGTAGTTGGTCAGCCCGAGACTCAGCGTAGGTTGTTGCAGCAATTCAGGATTGATGTGGCAGATGCCTAGCACACGATCAACATCTGCCCCTTTGGCCTGAATAAAATCGCTCAGGCCGCTGGCGGCTGCGGCCAGCACCCCCCGGTGGCTGTCATTGCTGCGCGTCAGCGCGTTCAGCGCATTGCTGAAACCGGCTCCGGAAGCCGTTGAAGAAAGGCCTGTCTGCATCGTCTTTTACTCCCTTTATGTCGGCAATAAAAAGTGTCGGTGATAAAAGAGAATTGCAAGTTCCGTACCAGCACCTTGCTTCACATCTCCGGGTGATAAACCAATGCAATACAATGAGATAAATTTTCGGCAGTTTTGCCAGCCGCGCCTGCGCCCTGCTACGGCGCCCGCTTTTCGTGCAGTTTCATCCGATCACAAAGGGATGATGTGCCTTCGCCAGATACTCACGGCACAGGCGCAGGCTCTCTTGTTCCCATTCATTGCCAAGGCTTTGCGCCATTTCCGTGGTGGCATGCGATCCGCGCCAGGCCAGCAACTGAATCCGCCGCTGAATAATCAGTGTCGGGATCACCGCCAGATCGGCATCGCTCACGTGACAAATACGTGCGTAACCTTCCAGCCAGTGGCGGACCCACGCCTGCGCCCGCGGATGATGTTCAACAAAACTGATCGCCGCCGCCGCATCATGCAGATACCAGCCCATACCGCAGTCATCAAAATCGATCACCCGGGTTTCACCTTTGTGCAACAGTAAATTCGTCAGGCGCAGATCGGCGTGGATCAGCCCGTAGCGCTGTGCACTCTTGCCGTAACTTTTCAGCACGCTGCCGGTGTGCGCCAGCGTCTCTTCAATCAGCGGGATCCCGGCCGCCGTCATGCCCGGCGCATCCTGCCAGCGGCCCCAGTGACCGTGCGGGCCGACCATGGTATCGCTGTCCCAGATAATACGGCGAAACCCGGCCGGATGCGGCCACTGACGGCTGTGCTGATGCAGGCGCGCAGTCACTTCCCCCAACTGAGCAAACGCCCGCGGATCCACATCCGTGGTTGGCATTTCGCCCTCAATCCAGCGAAAAATCACCACATTGCGGTTTTCAGTTTCGCTCACCGCGACAGTTTGCACAGCGGTACCATCCCTCCCTTTTACTGCCTCAGGCACCTGAATCTCGCTTTCACGCAGCGCATCCAGCCACGCCAGTTCACTCTCTATTTCATCCCGCTGGTGATAGCCACCCCGGTGAACACGCAGTGCATAACGTTCGCCGTCGGGGCAGCGCAGTAAAAAAGTGGCATTTTCCGACCGGCAGATCAGCGAAAGATGCCCTTGCAGATCAGGGGAATAGCGGCGCAATGCTTCTGTTGCCAGCAGATTCAGGCTGGTGTCATCGAGCATGTCAGATTGTTTTGCAGTCATCAGGTTCCACTCCGTACCGGTTAAATCAAATCGATATTGCGGATAGCCAGAATGGAAGGGGCGCGTTTTCGTCGCTTGACTCAGGAACAGCAAATGTTGACCGCAAAACACGCGTGACGCGCTGACGGCGAAAAGTTGACTGCAACGCACAGCAGTCAGCGCGCTGAGGTCAAGTTTTACCGCTTTCCCCGGCGCATTATCAAATCACCTTCCGCCGTCATGGCATTTTTTTGCACACCGGCAGTGACGTTGAAACCGCCTGTCAGGAGATGACTCTCATGTTGAAAACCAATGCGTTTGATGCCGCCAGCAGCGGCAATATTTCAGCCGACAATCTGGCGATGATAGAACGCCGCCGTCGTTTGCTGGGCCCGGCTTACCAGTTGTTCTACAAGAATCCAGTGCATCTGGTGCGCGGCGAAGGCGTGTGGGTGTATGACGCTGATGGCCGCCGTTATCTCGACGTCTACAACAACGTGCCTTCCGTTGGCCATTGCCATCCTCATGTGCTGGAAGCGCTGGTGCGTCAGGCATCCACGCTGAACACGCACACCCGTTATCTGCATGAAAATGTCCTGAACTTCGCCGAAAAACTGGTGGGCACCATGCCCGCTGAGCTGAGCCAGGTAATGTTCACCTGCACGGGCAGCGAATCTAACGATCTGGCGTTGCGTATCGCCGAAGATTTTACCGGCGGCACCGGCGTTATCGTCACCGAATTCAGTTATCACGGCATGACCAAAGCGATTGCCGGGCTATCGGCCTCGATGGGGCCATACGTTAAAGTGAACGGTGATGCGCGGGTGATTCCGGCACCGGTTCACCATCCGGCTAACCCGGCTGAAGTTGGCAAGCGCTTTGCCAACGACATCCGTGCCGCACTGGCGGATATGGATCGCCATGGCATCAAACCGGCGGCCCTGATGATCGACACCTTCTTCACCAGCGACGGCGGTTTCTTCGATCCGGCCGGTTTTCTGAAAGAAGCCATCGACGTTATTCACGAAGCCGGGGCGTTGTATATCGCCGACGAAGTCCAGCCGGGCTATGGCCGTTCCGGCGAACATATGTGGGGCTTCCAGCGCCACGGCGTGTTGCCAGATATCGTGACGCTCGGCAAACCGATGGGTAACGGACACCCGATGGCGGGCATCACTATTCAGCCGCACATCCTGGAACGCTTCGGCAGTGAATCTAGCTATTTCAATACCTTCGGTGGCAATACCGTGTCTTCTGCGGTCGGGCTGGCGGTGCTGGAAGTTATCGAGCAGGAAAACCTGATTGCCAGTGTCGGGCTGGCGGGTAAAGCCATTCTTGACGGCATCACCGCACTCTCTCAACGCTTCCCGGCGATTGGCAGCGTACGTGGCGCAGGGCTGTTCGTCAGCGTCGATTTCGTCAACGAAAACGGCGGGCCGGATTCCGCTACCGCGCTGGCGGTGGTCAACGCACTGCGCGAAGAAGGCGTGCTGATTGGCGCCTCCGGCCCGCATGCCAACATTTTGAAGATCCGCCCGCCGCTGGTCTTTACCGCAGAACACAGCCAGATCCTGGTCAATGCGCTGGAAAACGTTCTGAGCAAGATGTTCTGACTGAAGCGGGTTACAAACGGAAAGGGCGCAAAATCTGCGCCCTTGAAGTTGATAAACGGATAATGGCTTACAACGCGAAACGTGATTGCGGCCAAAGCCAGGCAGCGCCGCGTACGCCGCTCGAATCACCGTGTACGGCTTTGAGGATCGGCGTTTCACATTCCCCGCCAAACACCCATTGTTTAATCAGCAGCGGCACCGTCTGATACAAACGATCCACGTTACTCATGCCGCCCCCAAAAACAATCACGTCCGGGTCGAGGATATTCACCACGTTCGCCAGCGCCTTGGCCAGACGACGCTCATAACGCCCGAGCGCCTGTTCTGCAGTTTCATCGCCCTGCTCCACCAGCGCAATAATCTCTGCGCCTTTGAGCCGCTGACCGGACAAACGAAAATAGTCTTCTGCAAAACCGGTGCCGGAAACAAAGGTCTCGACGCAGCCTGATTTCCCGCAGTAACACGGGACTTCACGGGCAAACTGCATTTCTTCTTCATCCTGCCACGGCAGCGGGTTATGCCCCCATTCCCCCGCATTGCCGTTGCCGCCCGCATGCGCCGCACCGTGAAGCGCCACACCGGAACCGCAACCGGTACCGATTATCACGGCAAATACGGTGTGACGGCCCGCGCCCGCGCCGTCAGTGGCTTCTGACACCGCCAGGCAATTGGCATCGTTGGCAATATGTACTTCGCGTTTTAACAGCAGCGCCAGATCCTCATCCAGCTGTTGTCCGTTCAGCCAGACCGAGTTGGAATTTTTCACCTTACCGGTAAATGGCGACAAGGTGCCGGGGATCCCCAGCCCCACGCTGCCACGTTGACCTGTGGCTTTTTCGGCGTCCAGCACCAGCCCTTCAATCGCTTTGAGCGTACGTTCGTAGTCATTTCTCGGCGTATCGACCCGTTTGCGAAACAGCTCTTTACCTTCATCAGATAACGCAATGACTTCTATTTTTGTGCCGCCTAAATCAATGCCAATTCGCACGTGTTGCTCTCCTTTTACACTTTGCAGGGTCAGTTTTTTTGAGTTTATTCAGTTTAGAAGCCAGACGCGACTGTCACCAGAATAAGCTGTTATGCAATGTTACAGGGTGCGGCGATTTCTTAACGACGGCTGACGCTCAATTGGTTATCATGCCGCCCTGCATTCATTTATTCAGCGTACCACGAGTGCGCCGGGACAGGGATAACGCCATGTTATGGTTTAAAAATTTGTTAGTTTACCGTTTGAGCCGTGAAGTTTCGTTATCTGCTGACGAAATGGAAAAACAGCTCAGTGCTTTCACCTTTACCCCGTGCGGCAGCCAGGACATGTCGAAAACCGGCTGGGTCTCACCGATGGGTTCCCACGGCGGCGACGCGCTGACGCATGTCAACGGTGGTCAGATCCTGATCTGCGCCCGTAAAGAAGAAAAAATCCTGCCTTCTCCGGTGATTAAACAGGAGTTACAGGCCAAAATTGAGCAGCTCGAAGGTGAACAACACCGCAAGCTGAAAAAGACTGAAAAAGATTCCCTGAAAGATGAAGTGTTGCACAGCCTGATGCCGCGCGCCTTCAGCCGGTTCAGCCAGACATTCATGTGGATTGATACCGTTAACGGCCTGATCATGGTTGACGCCGCCAGCGCCAAGAAAGCCGAAGACATGCTGGCGCTGCTGCGTAAAAGCCTCGGTTCGCTGCCAGTGGTGCCACTGACCATGGAAAGCCCGATCGAACTGACGCTGACCGAATGGGTGCGTTCCGGCGATACCCCTGCCGGTTTTACGCTGCAGGACGAAGCCGAGCTGAAAGCGATTCTGGAGGAAGGCGGCGTGATCCGCTGTAAGAAACAGGTGCTGGTCAGCGATGAAATCGCCACGCATATCGAGAACGGCAAACTGGTGACTAAGCTGGCGGTTGACTGGCAGGAACGTATCGCCGTGGTGCTGGCGGACGACGGCAGCATTAAGCGCCTGAAATTCAGCGACGTCATTCGTGATCAAAACGAAGATATCGACCGCGAAGACTTCGCTGGGCGTTTCGATGCAGATTTCGTGCTGATGACCGGTGAACTGGCAGCGCTGATCCAGAACCTGATCGAGGCATTAGGCGGCGAAGCGCAACGCTAAGACCGGATGCAAAACGTAAAAAAGGCGCTCATGAGCGCCTTTTCTGTGCCTGAAGAACTTATTTAGTCAGATACTTACAGAGGTATGAGGTGGTTTCGCCGACCTGTAAGTTGAATTCACTTTTACCCGGAATGTAGAACGTCTCGCCTGGCTTAAATACCTGCCAGTCCGGCGATCCCGGGATCAACACTTTCAGTGAACCGCTGATCACCGTCATTTCTTCCGGCTTTGCGGTGCCGAAAGTATATTCACCGACGGCCATCACGCCAACACTGGCTGAACCCGTGCTTTCGCTGTCAAAACCAATCGACTTTACTTTCCCGTCAAAATACTCATTATTTTTCAACATAGATTGGCCCTTTGCGATAAATTTCAGAGCCTTCATATTAGGGGCAGAAAGCGCCTTCTGTCACTGATTATTACCGCTTTATCCGCACGAGACGACACCGCCCGCAAAGCGGTAGCGCTGATTTGATTTTACGGCCGCACAGTGCCATTGTGGGTAGCTGTTCGCCCCTCAGTCATACCTCAAACCACCAGTTCCGCCGCCAGTTTTGCCATCAGTACATTCGGTAACAGCACCGGAATATTCAGATATTTTTTCAGCACATCGAGGTGATGGCGGTTAAAGCCGATGCAATCAAGCACCACGACTTCCGCACCCTGTTCAGCCAGATGCATCGCCGCGTCCGTCAGCGCCTGATCGTCAGAAAGATAAGGGCTGGCAACAGCAAAACAGGGCGCTTTGGCTAATTTTCGCCATTTGTTCGCCTGCTCAACCACCTGTGATTCAACCGGCACCACAATCCCCGCACGGTGCTGACCGACTATTGAAGCGATCAACGGTGGAATAATGCGGTCAGGCTCCAGCAGCAGCGCATTGTTAGCATGCAGATGATGAAATTCGCCGGTGCAAAGCAGCAGAATGGTCAGGCAACCCAGGGCTTCCAGTACGTCGATTTTTTCCTGTAATCCGCTTTCCACGCGGTGCGCAGCCATCGTAACCTGCGAACCATCCAGCAGGCGGGTGACCAGTACAGCGTCGCCCTCAGCCGCCGCATAACGCTGCTCTATTTGCTCCCTGCTTAACCCGTCGAGTAAGCCCACATGGGTGACTGACCCGGCCGGCAGATGTTCCATCAGCAGCGGCATAATGTCGCTGCGTGGTGCCTGTCCGATTGTTAACGTCGCAAGGGATGTCATCATCGTGTTACTTCCGGTTTTGCAGGTGACGCAAGCTTCCGTACAGCGACAACAGGAGTTGATATTCATCGGCATCAAAGAACTGACAAGTGCCGCGGCCAAACTCTTTCGCCACTTCAACAGCAAATTTTGCCGCCAGTGCGATATCCACTTCATGACTTGCCCCGGTGCCACAGCCCGGCACAACAGATTCCGCCGTAATAGCCACACCGACCACCGGCACGGTCGTCGCCGTTGACGGTTGCAGAATACTGTTCAGATGATGCACACCGTTGCCGTAAGGCGTGATGTCCTGCGTGGTAATCGGAAAAGTGACCGCCGGTTTGCCGCTGGTCATTTCCATGATGCGCAGCAAATCTTCAGAAACACGCAGGATGTAACCCTCTTTCACCGTCGGTGAAATGGCGTAACCCTTGTGATTGATGATGCGGTTGCCTTTGGTGGTGTCGATAGACAGGATCGCGTCCACGCCGTCCACCACTTCGTTGTCGTTCATGGTCACGTCATCAATCGGCGAATCCATAAAATCGACCGGATCATGCGGACGGGTCGGTGCGTTCGGGCAAATGTGGGTAGTGATAATCACATCACCGTCGAGCACATCGCCCTTGCGCTGCATATCAGCCAGTTTAAGTGCGCTGGTGACAGCGGCAATCGCACCATCGCCATCAGAGACCAGACCGATACGCGTCGGACGCGCGCCAATCCCGCCCAGACGACCGATAATCCCAAGCGTGGGTGCCGTGCCGCCACTGCTTTTGCCCTGACTGCCCGGCACAGTGATACGCACAAAATCGGTGCCACCTTTCGGGCCGTCAGCGCGGTGTGTGCTGGCGGTAATACCCGGATAACGGGCGAACAAGTCCACAATGTCCTGACCGCTGACGTGGGCGCTGTCAATCAGTTCGAATACCGTTAATGTCTGTTGCAAACTCATCACTCAGTCCTCTTAAAACATCGCGACCGGCGTATTTCACGCAGTAGCCAAAACGGTCGCGGGTGCTGTTCATCGTGGAACAGTCAGGTGTTTAATGCTGGCTGAACATCAGCCCTGGTGTTGGTGCGGTACTCACTACTTTTTGGCACTGAAGATCGACGTGAAGAAACTGTAAAGCGCGTCACCGGCAATAAAACCTGCCGCCAGCACTTCCATTGGCGTACGCCCTTTTTCACCCCAGATCCGGATAATGATAATGCGCAGCACGATGCCGCAGACCACGGCCCATCCGGCCATCACGCTGTTGATCAGCAAACCGGTCGCCAGCAGTACGCCAAGCTGGCGTTTCGGTCCGCCAATCAGCTGAATCAATGCGCCCGGAATCGCCCAGATCAGCAGGCTGTGTGCAATGCCCGGCTGAGCACCGGCCTGAATGGTTTTGGCATAAACCCGCGCCACCGGCGGCACTAAATCCTGGGCGAAGTAACCGTAATGGGCGTACCACACCACCGGAATGGCGATGACAAATGCCAGCAATGCGGCGAATAACTGGATGCGCCGGCCGTAAAGTTCAGCCTGCAAATCTTTGCCATAACCGCGCAAAATAAATCCGGCTTTCAGATCAAAACCCATATCAGCAAATGCCGGACCGGTAGCGGCGGTAAAGCCCGTCAGGACGCATAACGCCAGCGGTGGGAAACCAATCAGAATACCGATAATTAAGGTAATCAGCGCCACGGCAAAGGCAGGGAACCAGCCGGAGTGCATCGCGGCAATCCCGACAATCAGCTCGTGAAAGAAGGCGGCAAAGGCGGCGTAAATCACGAACGCAATCAGCATGCTGACTGACATTTCACTGTACAGGCCGCCCGCCAGCGCCAACAGTGCCGCGATGGCGATATAACCGAATGCGCCCAGCCCGAGTGCTTTACGCACCTCTTTCGCCGGTTGGGTAAAGGTCGTTTTGGCGTCGGCATGTTTAGCACGCACCACCTGAATCACCTGCAGCAGCGACACCAGCCCCGCGCCGACCATCATGCCGTGAGGAATATACAGCGCGTTGAGGTCCAGCCCGGCGACCGGCTGCGCATAAGCGCGGATCAGCAAGCCAATACCAAACATGCTGAGCGCCCAGATATTGCCGATAAACGCCGTGCCGAAAGCCGCCATCGGGATTTTCAGCATCGCTCCAGCCACACCAACAACCACGCCCGCGACCAGCAGCCAGGCCTGACGCCCGCCGTTATCACCGGCTTTAATCGCTTCAGCCGCCGCAACACCGGGTGGCCACGCATTACTGGCCGGGAACACTTTGGTGTCGAACAGGCGATAAAGCAGGTAGGCATCGAGCAACATCGCTGCGGCCACACCGGTAAACATCGGCATGATCAGTTGCGGCTGGCCCATGACATAAGGAATAGCGATCGGCATCAGCAAACTGTTTGCCGCACCAAAGGTCGCAGATGAAATGACGGTTTGCGCCAGATTCTGCGTATGAACAGAACGGTAGCGGTAAAAAGCCTGCATCGGAATGCGTGCCAGTAACATGGCAAACAGCGCGCCTATAATCGAGGTATTCGGCGTAACGCCTAAAGTAGTAATCAGCTGGACACCGATGATTGCGCCTAAAACAGACAACAGAATCATCACGATGAGAGTGCCAATATCCTTTAGCGGATTCTCCTTATTATTCTTTGCAGGTTGATCTGACATAAGGCCCCTGGTGTTGAGCAAGTATTTCACATAGCAAATAATCCGGGTCCGTTATTCGTCATTATCCTGACGGCTGCTACATGGCCGTTTTAGATAAATGCCAATACTCATCACCCAATTTTTCGGCAATTTGCCGGGTTACGACAATCAGCCCTTCTTTTATTCCTTCCGGAATTTCTTTCCCCTGCGCCGGCGAAGGGAAAGATAAACATAATCCAACGGTTTCATTACGGTGCTTATTAAAAATACTGGTGGCTAAGGTACTTATTCCCAGCAACGTTTCGTTGTTGGCAAATGACACCCCCGTCAGGCGGACATCGGCCAGCCTGGCTAACAAAACCTCCTTGCTCTCAGGCGAATTAGCAGAATTCGCCTGATATTTTCCGCTAAACCGCGCCAGAACCTGATCATCGGTATAGCGCGAAAGGATCGCGCGCCCGATAGCCGTTTCGTGCGCGGGCAAAAGGCTTCCGGCCGGAGTAACCACTTGCAGATACGTTCTGCCGGGAAACATGCGCATCACCATAATGTCGCGCCCTTCCAGCATCGAGATATAACCCGTGCATTGCGTCAGCTGACTGAGTTGCGTCATATACGGCGACGCTAAATCCACCAGCGGGGCCGACAAATAATGGCTGGAGACGGCCAGTAATAATTTTCCGATGCGGTACAGACGGCTGTCCGGATCACGTTCCAGCAGCCCTTGCGTTTCCATCGTCATCAGCAGACGGGACACCGTACTTTTCGGTAATTTTAAATTTTCGACCACATCACTGAATGACAAACCGGGATGCCCCTGACTAATCCCCTGTTTTGAAAATAATTTCAGTACCGCAGCCGCATTTTCTAATGTGGTCATAAAGGAGTGAGTTCCGGTATATGGAACAAGGTTCCTGTTAAGTTAAATAAAAACTAAAGCTGATACGTGTCAGCGTCAAGTCGTTTATTTTTCACGCACAACACGTCAGGCAAATGAATATGCTTAAAGGAATTCTTAAATAGATGAAATTAAGAGTCAGGCAAGTTAAATGCCGAGTATTAATGAGGTGACGGACGTAAAACTCAGCAGATTATCGTGATTAAATATTGCGCAAAATATAAAGGGCGATGGAGGCTTCAATGAGGATGATGGTGATCGACAGGAGGGCAGGCATCACCTTGGCATGCTGATTAAAAAACGACATCAGGGACTTCATCATGGGTTCCATTGTTAGAGGTTAAAGTAATCACCTGAGTTATTATGTTACGCCCACATATACATCAGTACAATACTTAAGCATACGTGATCCCCCTCACATGACATGGCCCGTTTTGTTTACACCGGTTCCTGATTCAAGCTTGAGTCACAACGTGCTGACATAAAAAAACGAGCCACCCGGGCTCGTTTTGTCAGGAGATGAGCGGAATTCAGCGCGCCATCGGCAACGCCAGTGCATCCAAAATCAGATTCACGACAGTCTGCGGCTCCTGAGTTCCGTCGACCACATGATGGGCGGACTCCTGATAAAGCGCTTCGCGCTCATTCAGGACTTCTGTCATTTCTTCAGCGATCGGCTTGCCCGTCAGCGTCGGGCGCTGATCTTCCAGTGGTGCATCTTCCAGACGGTTTGCCAGGGTAGATGCAGGGGAACGCAGATAAATGACCGTACCATTTTCACCCATAAAATCGCGATTTTCCTGGGACAGCACCACGCCTCCCCCTGTGGCAACCACGGTCAGTGGCGAGGAAATGGCTTTTAGTGTCTCAGTTTCACGACGGCGGAAACCTTCCCAGCCTTCGCGCTCAACAATATCTGCCACGCTGAGACCAGAAGCGCACAGTAACGCCAGATCGGTATCGACAAATTTGTAGCCCAGAGCTTTCGCCAGAGCGCTGCCAACCGTCGTTTTACCTGCACCGCGTGCGCCGACCATGAAAATGGTTTGTGTCATTACCGCTATCCTTTATTCCCCGGGAGCCGTTAGCCCGCCTGATGAAAATCCATCATCAATATGAAGTGTGAGTGTCAGAAGTGGGTCATTGCACTGCCCTGCCGATGTACTCGCCAGATAGTACAACAAAAAAGCCTCACTGGCAGATTTTTGTCACCTGCCGGTGAAGCTTCTGTAGCGTTTTATTTACGCCGTTCAGGGCATCATACTGAAAAATCCTTGCTACGCAATGGCCTGCAATAAGCTTTGCGAGCTCTATCCCCTAAGTGGCTGTATCAGCGAGGTTTACAGATGTACACGAGTGCGGGCGGAAAATTCTTCACTACCCGGATTTTTTTCCAGGTGAAGTAACGTGATAACAATTTCTCTGACAGCTGGCTGTACTGGAATAAAACCAGCACGCCGTCTTTATCTTTCAGCTGTTGCCGTGTGGTCTGCAGAATCCTGATGCTGGTACGCAAAGGCATCGACAGCAGCGGCAGACAGGAAAACACGGCGTCATACTGCGTGCTCATATGCTCGGCAGAATGCGCCATCACCTGCAAACGACTATCTTTCATCTGATTAAGCTTACGCACAAACGCGGGCTGTATTTCAAAAGCCTCAAGCCTGGCATCTGCCCGCATACGGCTCAGGATGCGGCGGGTCAGAACACCGTCGGCCGCGCCCAGCTCGGCGATAGCCAGCGATGTTGTCCAGTCAATCTGGCTGAGCATCGCATGGCACAACCACGGTGACGAGGGCATCAGCGTCCCCATCGTGCGTGGTGAACTAATAAAATTCTGCAAATAAAAAAACTGATTCTGAATCGAAATCCCGGTGTTCTTAATCGTCATTCTTGCGGCATTTAACATTCAAACGTCCTCCTGGGGATATAGACCCTTATATCACCTTTAAATTCTTAAGAAATGATTAATAAGGGAATAAATCGCCTGAAAGGTTCATATAAAATAAATTACATGGGATGATTCTCAAAATAAATGTGATAAGAAGCGTGATACAGGGAATAGAAAAGGCCAATGTCAGGTGACATTGGCCTTCTCTACTTCATATAACGTCATTGAAACTAATAAGAATCAGACGAATTAAACGACTCGTTTAAAACACCAGATTTTTATTTATACAATTCAACGCTTGCCCGGGTCAGACTTGAATCCCCCGGTGTGTCTGCACCGATCACACGGTAGTGATTTGCACCTTTATCTGAAGCAATCTGGTTCAGCTGGTCATGCAAGCTGCCCGGAACCGTATTCGGCGCGCTCACAGACACAGTGCCCAATGACTGGTAATTACCACTTTGCGCCTGCATTTCTGTAATAGGCGTTGCAGCCAGGGCTGAGAATGAAGCAACAGTAATAGCAACAGCTGTAATTGCAGGTAACAGTTTCATATTACGCACCTTTCTTTCGTTAGTTTCGTTAATTAATGGGGCGGAAGCAATCCGTTGAATTAATTATCGGCGAATCAATGAAAGCGGACGTAATCGAATGTAAAGAAATTCAACCATTGTGGTAAAAATAAGGAGACAACGAAAGTAATCTTTTCAGTCACTCTAACTGCCGGAGAAATAGAGATATTTAATGGAGAAAGTATGGAGAGTTTTCAAAGTTATTTATAACCCGCACAACTTTTGCACAAATCGACGCCGGCATGCAATCACTGTTATGATTATTTTGTATGAATTTTCTGTTGCTGTGATCGCCTGCACTGTCAGGGCTACAGAGTTCGGTTTCCCGCGCGCGCGGAGAACCTTTGCATAATCATAATGATGAAAGGGAGTATTTATGGCGGGTGGTAGTCTTCTGGCCTTAATCGATGATATCGCATCGATTCTTGATGATGTGGCGGCAATGAGTAAAGTCGCTGCAAAAAAAACAGCCAGCGTGCTGGGTGATGATCTGGCGCTGAATGCACAACAGGTCACGGGAGTGAAAGCCGATCGCGAATTGCCGATCGTCTGGGCCGTTGCCAAAGGCTCGATGATCAACAAAGCCATTCTGGTTCCGCTGGCCTTACTGATCAGTGCGTTTATTCCCTGGGCCATCACCCCGTTGCTGATGATTGGCGGTGCCTATCTGTGCTACGAGGGTTTCGAAAAAATCGCCCATAAACTGATGCCGGGCGGGCATCATGAAGAAGAAAAACCGGCAGCCGCCGAAATAAAAAATGAAACAGAGGCTAAAACGCACGAAAAAGATAAGGTCAAAGGCGCGGTGCGCACCGACTTTATTCTTTCGGCTGAAATCATCGTAATCTCGCTGGGTATTGTTTCATCGGCGCCGTTCCTTAATCAGGTTACCGTGATGGTGCTGATTGCGGTGGCAATGACTATCGGGGTTTACGGGCTGGTCGGTGCGATAGTCAAAATTGACGACGCAGGTTTGTACCTGAGCAAGCTTGCCGGTGAAAGCAGCATCATGAAAGGTGTACGCGCCTTTGGCCGCGGCATCGTGAATCTCGCACCCTGGCTGATGAAAATGCTTTCTGTCGTCGGCACCATCGCCATGTTCCTGGTCGGCGGCAGTATCATCAGCCACGGTCTGCCATTTATGCACAGCCTGATTGAGCCTCTGACGCACGGGCACGAAAGCTGGGTGAATACACTGATTACCGGTGCCACTGATTTAGTGGTGGGTCTGATTGTCGGTGCCGCCGTGCTGGCGCTGGTGATGACTGGACAGAAGGTGTTCGGTAAAAAATCATAATGCAGAAACATTGCGCCCTTCCTTATGCCGGAGGGCGCAATTCACCGCTATTCCCTTCAGTTCTTCGACGCCACCAGCATCATGATATCGCTGGTGAATGTGCCGTCAGGCTGGATCTCAAAATGTTTTACCACGTCGTCAGACATCTTTTTTTGCAGCTCGCGGATAGCGACGGCGAAATGTTCAGGCGTGCGCATGCGGGCGATCCAACTGGTGAACTCCAGCGGCAAACGATCTGTCGTCACTTCACGCGCAACCAGCCCGGCTTCAGCCACCATGTTCAGCCATTCGCCTGGTGAATAGTTGCAAACATGCGAGGTGTCGCGCAGCACTTCCACGGTTTGCAGATAAATATTCAGCAACGGATGCCCCGGCGACACCACATCCATCATGATAAATTTCCCGCCCGGCTTCAGCACACGCGCCACTTCACGCAGCGCCTGCCCGACATCATGCCAGTGGTGCGCAGAATAGCGGCTGATAATCACATCCGCGCTGCGGTCGTCGAACGGCAGCGATTCCGCCACGCCCTGTTGCACGGTGATATTCGTCAGTTGCTTATCCCGCGCAGCCTGCGCAACCACGTCCAGCATCTGTGATGACAAATCGTAAGCAATCACATTTTTAACCACACCTGCTGCGACAAAGCTGGCGTGCCCTGCCCCACAACCCAGATCAATGACCCGCGCCTCGTTATAGGGTGCCAGCAACCCCGCCAGACGGTGTAAATCAGCGCCCTGCGAGTGAACCGCACTGGTCAGATAATCCTGAGCCTGTGAACCAAACTGCTTATCTACGGCCTGACTGTGAGTATTTTTTGTGTTCATCATTGCTCCTGTCTGTCTTGTTTTTGTAATAAGAATGCGGGTTTCAAATGACCTCAAAATCACTATAGGCATTGTTCTATACGGGTACAATATGAGCGTTTATACTGGTATCAATTACACCCTGTTTAAGTGAATATTATGATTGATAACGCAGAGTCGCTCAGCGGACCGAAAGCGCTGGGCATGTTTTTACGGACTCACCGCGAACGCGTGACGCCGGAAATGGTCGGGCTTCCCGGTTCACCGCGCCGCAGAACCAGCGGTTTGCGCCGCGAAGAACTGGCACAAATCAGCGGGATCAGCGCAACGTGGTATACGTGGATTGAACAGGGGCGCGATGTGTCCATTTCCGCTGCGACCCTTGACAGCCTGGCCAAAGCGCTGCGCATGGAACCTGCGGCACGAGAGTATTTATTCAGTCTGGCGTCGGTGAAAGATCCGCAGGTATTACCCTCTTCCGGCGCACCGGACGCCAGCCTGAAAGAGTGTGTCAGTCAGTTCGCCTGCCCCGGTTATCTGCTCGACAGTAGCTGGAATGTACTGGCGTGGAATCCGCAAGCGGAGGCGTTGTTCAGTGGCTGGCTGGGGGTTGATGAACACCCTAATTTGCTGGATTTTATGTTCCTGCATCCGCTGGCACGCCAGTTGGTCACAAACTGGCCGGAACGCGCCAAACGTGTAGTGGCGGAGTTTCGTGCCGAGACCAGCCATTACGCCCATTCTGAAACAGTCCGTCAGTCGGTAATCAGCCTGCGCGATCGCAGTCACGAGTTCAATCAGTGGTGGTCGCAGCAGGAAGTGCTGGCGCGTGAAGGCGGTGAACGCCGTTTTCATCATCCGCTTCAGGGCGAAATCTGTTACCGGCAACAGACATTTTTCCCTGCCGGATATGCAGAATGTAAGCTGGTGATTCTGGTGCCGGAAGCGTAAAAAACGAGGGTGGCCAGCTTGCTGTTTTTTCTCGTTTAACTGGCGTTTTCACCAATTGACATACAGATGCCGGATATGTGAGGCTGATTTTTTTGGTTTCCTAAAATAATTGGTTTCCTCCATGACAGGATAATGCCCATGATGACTCGCCAGATCTATCAGGATGAAGAATTCGAAATTCGTGTAGCGACCGAACTTGAGGCCGTCACGCATTTAGCGGCGGTTAAAGCCTCCGTGAAGGAAATTGGCGCATGGGAATCCTGGTGTACGGATAAATATTCGCTTGAAGACAGCCGGAAATATCTGGCCGACAGCGAGCAGAAACGCCATCGCGGCGCAGAATTCAATTTCTGTGTATTTGAGCGTTCAGGCGGTAATCTGATTGGCAGTGTGGGCATCAACCGCATCACGCCGGAGTATAAATTCGCCAATCTCGGTTACTGGATCCGCACCGGTTATACCGGCCGCGGACTGGCGACGCTGGCAGCCAGAACGGCGGCGCGCTTTGCGTTTACCGAGCTGGAGCTGACCCGTCTGGAAATCGTGGTAATGGAGGGCAATGACCACAGCCGACGGGTGGCGGAAAAAACGGGTGCGATATCAGAAGGTCTGCACCGCAACCGGCTTTATTATCACGGCCAGCCGCGTGACGCCTGGATGTATTCCCTGATCCCGGGCGATCTCTGAGACTGGTTTCACAAAAAAGATAAGGCAACAGAACATGACTTTTTCTACCCATACCGTATCTACCGACTGGCTGGCGAAGAATCTGAACTCACCGGACGTGGTCATTATCGATTGTCGTAAATCCAAACCGGGCATTACACCGCCCATAGATTTCCACGCAAAATATCTCGAAACGCATATTCCCAATGCGATTTATGTGGAAGTCGACAGCATCTCTGATTGCACGACCGGCCTGCCACACATGATGCCGACAGCGGAAGAATTCGCTGCGTCGATGAGCCGTTTAGGCGTGGCCGATACGCAAACCATCGTCCTTTATGACGAAGGCGATTTATTCTCCGCGCCACGCGTGTGGTGGATGCTGACCAGTTTCGGAGCCAAAAGCGTACGCGTGCTGGATGGCGGTCTGAACGCATGGATTGCCGAAGGTAAGCCGACGCAAAGTGGCGAGCACACCCGCGTGCCCACGACGTTCAACGCCAGACTGGTGCGTCCGGTGGTCGTGAGCGCAGAACAGGTCAAAGACGCCATCGGTAACGTGCAGATTATCGACGCCCGTTCACTGGCGCGTTTCAAAGCCGAGGCACCGGAACCACGTCCCGGGCTGCACGGCGGTCATATTCCCGGCAGCCTGAGTGTTCCCTTTACCGAATTGACGCAGGACGGGCACCTGAAATCGCCGCAGGATCTGAAGGCAACGTTTGAGCGTCTGGGTGTGGATCTGAATAAACCGGTGATCACCAGTTGCGGATCCGGCGTGACGGCCGCCGCACTGGCATTTGGGCTGGATTCTCTGGGTGTTAAAGACGTGCTGCTGTATGACGGTTCGTGGGCTGAATGGGGCGATATTAACGAAGATTTTCCGATCGAAACGCACTGATCCCATGATGCAGAAAAACGACAACCGGGCACCGTGCCCGGTTTTTTTATGTCGTTTTTTGCAATGCAGGCATCAGCTCACTGACGCCAAACGCCTGAGCTAATGCTTTCATCTGGCTGATGACGCGGTAAGCCTGCCGCGGCACTTCGGTAAATCCTTCAATAAGTAAGGGATGACTGATCGGTTCATCCACGATGTCATGTAACGCCTGCCGCAAAATTGCCAGATCCTCCGCAGAGGTCTCCGGAGAAGTAATCAACGGTAAACCCGGTACAGCAGCCGTTTGTCCGATCACCGCCAGCCCGCTGAGGGAGCGGGGTTCGCTACGGCGCAGGAGTTCCAGCGTCACGCAGTCAATTGCCGCGAGGTCGGCGAGATTCTGCTGAACGTAATGAAGCGATTCGCGGTGGCTGCCGGTCGCCGTCGCCCGCGAGAAGAATGTCCCGTCTTTGGCCAGCGGTGCGACCAGTGCACGCAGGCTGTTATAACCTGACTGGGAGTCGGTGCTGTTAAACGCCAGCCGCCGGTGACGGAAACCGGCCAGATGCAATCCGGCATCCTCCTCACGCGCCAGCAAAAAACTACGGTAACGGAAACCATCGCAACCGGGGGCGTGATAACTGAATGTGCCTACCAGCTGAACCTGCGGCAAGCTTTCCATCAGCGGGAAACCGCAGGTCTGGCTGAGCAGTAAATCCGGCGCCTGCCAGTGTGAGAATAAATCCTGCGGCCAGTTAAGCCTGTCCGGCGTGGAGGCGAGGCCAAGTTGCCTGAGTTTTTGGCGTAACACTCCGGCGAACGCTTCCACATCAGCGGGAGAAACCGCGTACATCGGCAAAGACATCAGCATCATCTGGCCACTCCGTCAGGGGGTATCCTGCTGATAATCATAGTCGCCTGGCACGGATTGCGCCGGAGATTTCCCGGCGGCAAAAGGATGAGCTTCGACGTCAACGGGTGTCTGCGTGTGGTCACGGAACCACTGGCGATAGCCGTGCACCACAAAACCCCCGCTGCGCTGAATATAGGCTTCGCGGTCAGAGACATAGATCTGGCGCAGCGCATACCATGGCACGCCGGGTAAATCGTGATGCACCAGATGATAATTCAGATTCAGAAACAGTAAACGCCACAAAAAACCGGCTTCATTCAGCGTTGATCTGGCCTGCGGCGCATGCTCTGCGCGATGCTCAAAGAAAGAACGAACTTTGGTCAGACTGAGTGCCGGATAACTTACTGCGAAAATAAAATACAGCGGCGACAGCCCGCGTTGCGCCATCCCGCTGAACACAACCACCAGCAATGCGCCATGTATCAGCCACATCCCCACTGTGCGCCACTCACCGCGTAACACGGCTATCAGCGCGCCGGTCAGCGTACTGACGATATCCAGTAACGGGCCAATGAGCATTCTTCCCGGCAAGGTATTGCGCAGACGGACAACGGCCTTCATGGCGGGCGACAGACTTTCCCAACTGGCGCGGCTGAAATAATAGGCTTCAGGATCATCGCCGGGCAGCGTCAGATGTTCATTGCGGTGATGTTGCAGATGCGTGTCGCGATACAGGCCATAGGGATACCAGACCGCCAGCGGCAGCGTGCCAATCAGCTGATTCAGCCAGGGTTTGCGGGTCGGATGCCCGTGGATGAGTTCATGTTGCAGCGACATATACCAGGTCGTGAACCAGATAAGCACAGGCGTTGCGAGCCATGGCCCGAGATTATTCCAGAAATACACTGCCGCAAACCAGCCGCTGTAAACCGAGACAATCAGTAGCCAGGTGGGGATTTCCCGCCGCCACCAGAAATGGTGCGAACGGAGGGTGATTTTGGCCCGCTGACGGGCGCTGAGGTAAAACGAAGAGGACGCCATAATGTGCCAGAGTCAGGGAACCTGACACATTATCGGGTAACGAATGGATGCCGCTAACTAACTTAAATCACTATCTATTGCCAGCTAGCGGCTAACAGACTCAGCCCTTCATATCTTTTTGCAGTGCCTGAGTAAATTGTTCCATCGGGCAGAAGCCCTGTTTGTCGGCGGTACATCCTTCAATGTGCAGCGTCACACGTTCCGGCGGATTTTTCAGACTCAGCGCCACATTGTTGCGGATCTGACGGGCGGTCGGATAAACGTATTCAATTTTCATCAGATCCTTATCCGCTTTCTTGTCATGCCAGCGCTGGAAGACCACCGTGCCGCTGATAGGCGTCCGCTCGTACTGCCCCGGCAACTGATAATCCTGCGTTTTCAGTGCGGCCAGCAAGGAAGCGATATTCGAATCGTGCCCGACCAGCACCGCCAGTTTTGCCTGTTGCGCGGCTTTCTGATCGGCGGTTGACGCCAGTTTCGGGTCCAGCGCACCGGCAATAAAGGTCAGCAATGGTTTAGCCGCGTTGGCAGCAATCGCCGGCGAGCCGAAAAGTGTTTCGTGATACAGATTTTTGATGGTTTCCAGCTTTGTCCATTGGTCTGGCGTATCAATTTTACCCCAGGCAACATCTTTCATCGGGAAACCTTCGTAGTACTGCAACATGAACGCATCGGTCGCCCCGGTGGCCATACGCAGCGGCCCGGTAATGCCCGGTTCTTTGCCCTGTGTCAGCACCACGTCTGACGGCTGCGAAGCCAGATCGCACTGCTGTTTCTCTTTACAGATTTTACTGTTTTTATAATCGAGGATGCTTTCCAGCAACTGATAGTTCGGCTTGAGACGCTGATTCAATCCCGTCAGACCGCCCTCACCCGCGTGCTGATTAATGGAATTCAGGGCGCTGGTTTTGAAGGTATCGTTCACTTCTGCGGTAATAATCGGGTTAAACACCGGATCCATCTTGCCGATTTCTACGCGGTTAAGCACCGCGACATCGCAGCCGGGAAAAGCGCCGGTGGTGAAGTGTTTCGCGGTATCAATGGTGCGCGGCAAACTGTTGGCGTAGGTAAAGACCTGCGCATTTTCAGGGCATCCGGCGGCAGGCAGCAGTTTGTCTTTCGCCAGCCAGGCACGGAAATAATGCCCCATATGTTCGGAAACCTGACCGCCTTTCGGTGTCAGCAAACCGCCTTCGGTTTTCCATACCGGCCAGGTGTGTGTTGTCGATTCGGCCAGCACATCGCCATAATTGACCAACGGGGCGCGGATACCGTGCCGGCTAAGCACCAGAACCTGTTGCAGTTCTAAATTATCGGACTGGGCGGCCTGAGCGACGGGCAACGTGAGAGGTAAAACGCAGGCAAGTGCAGACAATGCAAAATAACGGGATGCTTTTTTCACGAGTGATCCTCTTGATGAAGTGTTTTGTAGATTCCCTGAAAACAAAAAACACCGCAGAAGCCAACAGATTGATTCCTGCGGTGAATTTTTAGCATAGTGGAATATTCATCAGAAGTGGGGGATCAGGTTCACAACCTGTGGCCGGGCTTTGTACAGTCACAAAAAACGCATCAGAACTGATAACGCAGCCACGCAAAGAACACATTGCCGTTATTGTAGGTTCCCGGAATATACGTCGCCTGGAAGGTCAGTTTGTTATAGCCGACAGAAGCCAGCGGTAAAACAATCGGGATAGGAATATATTCATAATCGTCACGCGCCGTCACCGCCGCGGTATACCCCAGCCCTAAGCGAAAGTTTTTATCTTCTGCTGGCGTCCATATTTTTTCCCAGCCGTAACCGCCGATGGGTTCCCATTTATTGTGGGAATCTTTAAACGCCATAAAATAAATGCCATTCCAGTTACCCTTTTCATCATATCTGGAAATACCATAGCCTCCCCCCCACGGACGTTCGTTGTATTTATCGGTTTTCTCTTTATCGTAGGTCAGACGGTTATGCCAGGTGATTACCGGCAGATACAAATCCTGTGCATCAGAATCATTCCAGGTCGTTGATACTTTATCGGTGAAGTCTGACCACACGTTCGCAGCCAGCGATTTGTACTGAATGGTATCGGGATCGCTGACGGGATTAGTACCACTATTATTAGCTGATGCTGACGCACTCACACTGATGGCGCCAAAAAAAATGATTTCCCTGATAACGTTTCTAATATTAACGATGTGCATTTATTGTTTTAACTCCATGTTGAAGCTCTATCATAACTCCATCATGAATGAAGAATATAAACACGGATAAAACAAAAATACTGTAAATCGTTAATCATCTGAATTTTAAGAAAATGGTTTTCCAATTATCAGATTTTTCCTGAAACCAATACAACATTTCTTACACTCACAAACATTACTTTAAAGACTATTCCTATTAAATTTGCAAACGCAGCCAGCCAAAAAGTACATTCCCCTTAGAATTTGTACCGGGAATATAGGTAGCCTGGAAAGTCAGTCTCGAGTACCCGACAGACACCAGCGGCAGGACTAACGGGAAGGGGACGTAATCATAATTATCCCGCGCCGAAACAGCGGTTATATACCCTGCCCCCAGACGAAATTCTTTATCATCCAGTGGCTGCCATATTTTTTCATAAGCGTAACCGGCCACAGGCTCCCATTTATTAAAGGAGTCTTTAAAGGCCATTGCATAAATCCCGTGCCAGTTTCCTTTTTCATCATAACGTGAAATACCATAACCGCCGCCCCACGGATGTTCATTATACCCATCAATTTGTTTTTGACTGTGTGTATGCCGGTTATGACGCGTTAATACAGGCAGAAAGAGATCCTGCTGCTGAGGTGCCATCCATGTTTCAGCAACATTATTTTTATAGGAATCCCATAAGCCTTTATCATTTTCTTGCGAGGAAACATTCTGCTGCTGAGAATTAATAACATTATCTTGCGCCTTAACATTAATTGAAAGCAATAATGAAAAGGTTAAAAATGCAAAAGCGAATGCTGCGCGATAATTCACGGAATATAAATTTTTCATTGGCGTTAAAGCCCTGTTGAGTTGACCGGGGCAGTATATAACGACAAACACATATAAATAGTTAATCATTAATTAAGCAATGATAAACCACATGAATATAATAAAGTTATTTCATTATAAAACAATGCATTAGAAATTTATGGTCGCGTGTAAACTGAAATTTTCTTTTACACAGAGCCGCTTTGGCTGAAGTTTACTTCTTTGCCGGATACCCGGATACAAAAAATCCGCAGGCTTTCGCACTGCGGATTTTTATTACTGAGGCTTATTAAGCATCAACCAAGCTGTTTACGCGCATTACGGAACATGCGCATCCACGGGCTGTCTTCGCCCCACTCTTCCGGATGCCAGGAGTTGCTGACCGTGCGGAAAACACGCTCCGGGTGCGGCATCATTACAGTGACGCGGCCTGACAGGTTAGTGACCGCGGTTATCCCGTTCGGGGAGCCGTTAGGGTTCGCCGGATAGTTTTCGGTCGCATGACCGTTATTATCCACAAAGCGCAGCGCCACCAGATTGCTGTGCTCGATTTGCGCCAAATGCGCGGCGTCACGGACTTCCACGTGTCCTTCGCCGTGGGAAACCGCGATTGGCATACGTGAACCGGCCATGCCCTGCATAAACATCGACGGGCTGGCCGTCACTTCCACCAGGCTGAAACGCGCTTCGAAGCGGTCAGACAGGTTACGCACGAAGCGTGGCCAATGCTCTGCGCCCGGGATCAGCTCTTTGAGGTTAGACATCATCTGACAACCGTTACACACGCCCAGGGCCAGCGTCTGCGGACGGTGGAAGAATTCTTCAAACTCTTCGCGCACGCGGTCGTTGAACAGGACGGATTTCGCCCAGCCTTCACCCGCACCCAGCACGTCACCGTAAGAGAATCCACCGCACGCTACCAGCGTGTGGAAATCCTGTAAATCACGGCGACCGGCCAGCAGGTCGCTCATGTGCACGTCAACCGCATCGAAACCGGCACGGTGGAAAGCAGCAGCCATTTCAACGTGTGAGTTCACACCCTGCTCACGCAGAACGGCGACTTTCGGACGTGCACCTTTGGCGATGTATGGCGCGGCTACGTCTTCATCCGGAGCGAAAGTCAGTTTGACGTTCAGACCCGGATCGAGATCGTTGGTTTTCGCCTGATGTTCCTGATCGGCACATTCAGGGTTATCGCGCAGGCGCTGCATCTGCCAGGTGGTTTCTGCCCACCAGGTGCGCAGCGTGGTACGGCTTTCGCTGTACACCGGCTTACTGCCGGAAGTGATGATGAAGCGATCGCCGGTTTCCACGGTACCGAGGTAATGTGTGCAATCCGCCAGACCAAAATCAGCCAGGGTTTTTTCCACCGCTTCACGGTCTGATGCACAAACCTGGATCACGGCGCCCAGTTCTTCGTTGAACAATGCAGCCAGCACATCGTTGCCCAGCGCAGCAATATCTGCAGTCAGGCCGCAATGTCCGGCAAAGGCCATTTCAGCCAGCGTCACCACCAAACCACCGTCGGAACGGTCATGGTAGGCCAGCAATTTCTGTTCAGACACCAGCGCCTGCATGGCGTTGAAGAAACCACCCAGTTGCTCTGCGCTGCGAACGTCAGCAGGCGTGTTACCGAGCTGACGGTAAACCTGTGCCAGCGCTGTCGCGCCCAGTGCGTTATGACCTGCCCCCAGATCCACCAACAGCAATGCGGTGTCACCCTGGTCGGTGCGCAGTTGCGGCGTCACGGTATGGCGGACGTCTTCGACACGGGCAAACGCGGTGATTACCAGCGACAGCGGAGACGTCATCTCGCGTTGTTCGTTACCTTCCTGCCAGCGGGTTTTCATCGACATGGAGTCTTTGCCCACCGGAATAGTAATACCCAGCGCCGGACACAGTTCTTCGCCCACCGCTTTTACAGCCGCGTATAAACCGGCATCTTCGCCCGGGTGACCGGCCGCAGACATCCAGTTAGCAGAAAGCTTAACGCGTTTCAGGCTGCCGATTTCCACCGCAGCAATATTCGTGAGCGCTTCACCAACGGCCATGCGACCAGAGGCAGCGAAGTCCAGCAAGGCAACCGGAGCGCGTTCGCCCAGTGACATCGCTTCGCCGTGGTAGCTGTCGAGGCTGGCGGTGGTGACTGCGCAGTCGGCTACCGGGATCTGCCACGGGCCGACCATCTGGTCGCGCGCGACCATGCCGGTGACGGTGCGGTCGCCGATGGTGATCAGGAAGGTTTTCTCAGCAACAGCTGGCAAATGCAGAACGCGATTTACCGCTTCCGCAATCTGGATGTTTTCCGCATTTAGATCGTCACCTTTCGCTTTCAATGTGGTGACGTCGCGGGTCATTTTTGGCGTTTTACCCAGCAGGACATCCAGCGGCATATCAATTGGCTGGTTGTCGAAATGGCTGTCTTTCAGAGAAAGATGCATTTCTTCGGTGGCTTCACCGATGACCGCGTAAGGTGCTCGTTCACGCTGGCAAATCGCATCGAACTGTTCAAGCTGCGCCGGAGACACCGCCAGCACATAACGTTCCTGTGATTCGTTACACCAGACCTCCAGCGGGCTCATGCCCGGTTCGTCGTTCAGGATGTCACGAAGCTGGAAACGCCCGCCACGGTTGCCATCGCTGACCAGTTCCGGCATGGCGTTGGATAAACCGCCGGCACCGACATCATGGATAAATAAAATCGGGTTGGCTTCGCCCAGTTGCCAGCAGCGGTCGATCACTTCCTGACAACGGCGTTCCATTTCCGGGTTGTCGCGCTGTACGGAAGCAAAATCCAGATCGGCATCAGACTGACCGGAAGCCATAGAAGACGCCGCGCCGCCACCCAGACCGATATTCATCGCCGGGCCGCCAAGTACAATCAGTTTCGCGCCAACCGTGATTTCACCTTTCTGCACGTGATCGGCACGGATGTTGCCGATACCGCCCGCCAGCATGATCGGTTTGTGATAACCGCGCAGTTCAGGGCCGTTGTGACTATTGACGTTTTCTTCGTAAGTACGGAAGTAGCCCAGCAACGCCGGACGACCGAATTCGTTGTTAAATGCTGCGCCGCCCAGCGGGCCATCGGTCATGATATCCAGCGCGGTAACGATACGATCCGGCTTACCAAAATCTTCTTCCCACGGCTGTTCAAAACCAGGAATACGCAGGTTTGACACGGAGAAACCGACCAGACCGGCTTTCGGTTTCGCGCCGCGACCGGTTGCACCTTCGTCACGGATTTCACCGCCGGAACCTGTGGCCGCACCTGGCCACGGAGAGATCGCCGTCGGGTGGTTATGGGTTTCGACCTTCATCAGGATATGCGCCTGCTCCTGATGGAAATCGTACAGACCGTCTTTCGCATCGGCGTAGAAGCGACCGACCTGCGAACCTTCCATCACGGCGGCGTTATCTTTATACGCGGACAGCACGTGATCGGGAGTGTGTTCGAACGTGTTCTTGATCATCTTAAACAGGGATTTCGGCTGCGTTTCGCCGTCGATAATCCAGTCTGCGTTGAAGATTTTATGACGGCAGTGTTCCGAGTTGGCCTGTGCGAACATATAGAGTTCGATGTCAGTCGGGTTGCGCCCCAACGACGTAAAGGCTTCCATCAGGTAATCAATTTCGTCCTGCGCCAGCGCCAGACCTAATTTGATGTTGGCGGCTTCCAGTGCGCCACGGCCAACGCCCAGGATATCCACATGCTGCACCGGCGCAGGCTGATGCTGCGAGAACAGCGCGCTGGCATCTTCAGGCTGAGTGAAGACGGTTTCCATCATGCGGTCATGCAGCAACGCGCCCAGTTCGTTCCACTGTGCTTCCGTCAGTTGCGGTGCCTGTACATAAAAGGCCAGACCGCGCTCAAGACGCAGAACCTGCGACAAACCGCAGTTGTGCGCGATGTCGGTGGCTTTGGAAGACCAGGGAGAAATGGTGCCGGGGCGCGGAGTGACCAGCAGTAAACGACCAGAAGGAGCGTGTTCAGCGAGAGAAGGACCGTATTTCAGGAGGCGTTGTAACTTGGTTTGTTCGTCCGAATTCAGCGGCGCGCTGACATCGGCAAAGTGTACATATTCGGCGTAGATATCGCTGACCGGAAGGCGGGCTTCCTGACAACGTGACAATAATTTGTTAATGCGAAAAGCCGACAAAGCGGGCGAACCACGCAGTATTTCCATAATCACAGATCTCTCGTCTTCGAAGACACTGACCACAGTGCTTCATTGGGCGCAACAGGGGGAAAACGCGGGCTATTATAAAGAAAGCCGGCGTCCGACGAAACCGTTTGCGTAGTGAAACTTGATATTCATTTATAGGCCCACATATCTTACGGGTATCATGAATAAAGTTGCAGACTGCCGTTTTGTTGAGCAAAATGCGTCAGCACTGGGGATATAACCATACAAACTGCACAGCATAGCGTAAAAAAACAAGAGCGCCGCAGCGAGATAACTATTTGACGCGACTAAAAATTAATTATGTTCTGATGGGGATCGCCGCCCTGTTGCTGGCACTGGCCTTATGGCCAGCCATCCCGTGGCACAGAGGTGAAGGCGACCTGCTGGATCAAATAAAATCCCGTGGAGAATTGCGCGTCAGCACGCTCAATTCTCCACTGACTTTTATGGACTCCCCGGAAGGCAATCTCGGCTTCGATTACGAACTGGCTAAACGCTTCGCAGATTATCTGGGCGTGCAGCTGGTCGTCACGCAGCACACCACGGTTGACGCCATGTTTGACAGTCTCGATCACAATAAAGCCGATTTACTGGCGTCGGGTCTGGTCTACAACAATGAGCGGCTGAAAAACTACCGTGCCGGGCCTGAATATTATTCCATCTCTCAGCAACTGGTTTACCGGCAGGGTGCCCCGCGTCCGAAGAGTTTCGCGGATGTGAAAGGCTCGCTGATGGTCTCTGCGGGTACGGCACACATCCCGACACTGGAAGCGGCCAAAAGCAAATACCCGGATCTGACCTGGACGACCACCGACAAAATGTCACCGCGTGACCTGCTGCAACAGGTGGAAACCGGCAAGCTGGATTACACACTGGGTGACTCGGTGACCATCGCGCTGATGCAGCGCGTTTATCCGCGTCTGGCTGTCGCTTTTGATGCGACGGAAGACGAGCCGGTCACCTGGTATTACCGCAAGGTGCCGGATGACGACAGCCTGTCTGCCGCCATGCTCGACTTCTTCAGCCAGATTTCAGAAGACGGTACGCTGGAAAAACTCGAGGAGAAATACCTCGGTCACGTCGGTGATTTTGATTACGTCGATACGCGGACATTCCTCAAAGCCATCGACAGTACGCTGCCGGACCTGCAACCGCTGTTTGAGAAGTATGCGCAGGACATCGACTGGCGTCTGCTGGCGGCCATCGCCTATCAGGAATCTCACTGGGATCCGCAGGCCAAATCGCCGACCGGCGTGCGCGGGATCATGATGCTGACCCGGGCAACGGCGGGAGGGCTTGATGTGGATGACCGCACCGATGCCGAGCAGAGTATCCGCGGGGGCGCACAATATCTGTCGCATCTGATGGCGAAAATGCCGGAGACGATTCCGCAGGATGAACGGATCTGGTTTGCGCTGGCGGCCTATAACATGGGGTACGGACATATGCTCGATGCCCGTAAACTGACGGCACAGCAAAAAGCCAATCCGGACAGCTGGGCCGATGTGAAACAGCGCCTGCCGATGCTGAACCAGAAACGCTTCTTCAGCCGCACGACGTACGGGTATGCGCGCGGTACACAGGCATATAACTATGTGGAGAATATCCGTCGTTATCAACTGAGTCTGGTGGGATATCTGATGGAAAAGGAAAAACAGCAGGCACAGAAAGCGGCCTTGCAGGCTCAGTTAGGTCAGGGATATCCGGTGGTGAATGCGCAGGAAGCGCTGGCACCGTAAGACTGGCAGGCCTGTTTCTCAGGCCTGATCATCTGCCGCATCACCGGCCTGCGCGGCACGCTCTGCCAGTCGCAGCGCTTTTTTCTGGCTGCGGCGAAAACGAAAAAATGCACTCAGTTGTTCCGAACACGCTTCTGCCAGCACACCCGCCGTAATCTCCACCTGATGATTCATGCCCGGATGGCGCAATACATCGAGCAAAGAGCCCGCTGCGCCGGTTTTGGCATCAGCGGCACCATACACCACGCGACGGATCCGGCTGTGGATCATCGCCCCCGCGCACATAACACAAGGTTCCAGGGTAACGTACAATGTGGCATTGAGCAGACGATAATTTTGCACGGCGTTGCCGCCCTGACGTAATGCCATGATTTCGGCATGCGCTGTCGGATCATGATGGCCGATAGACCGGTTCCAGCCTTCACCAATCACCTGATTGTCTAAAACCAGTACCGCCCCCACAGGCACTTCACCCTCATCCTGCGCTTTCAGCGCCAGATTCATAGCATGTCGCATCCAGTGTTCATCATCATTTATTACTGCCAACTCTGCGTCTGCCACTTCAACCTCAATCATTTTTTACCGGCAGACATTTTATCTGAATTTTGCGCTGGCGGTTATTCCAGTTGCTGTAACTCGCCCTGTTTACTGACGCGAAAACGATGCTCACAAAAGAACAACAACGGATTGTCCTGTTTGCTGTCGCTGTATCCGCTGTAAAGTTTAAGCGGTGAGCCAATGCGGCTTTCGAGTTGCACGACTTTCTCTTCACCCAGACAACGCAAGGGCAGCACCCATCCGCCTTTGCCACGGGCGATCCGGCTGCCGACCAGACGAACCTGCGGCAAAAACAGGGACGTATTATAGACCTGCTGCACCAGATTTTCCGGCGACCCGGTGATCAGCCAGACTTCGGTATCCTCGCTGTCGAGATATTCACGCAGCCTGCGCTGCACCACCGGAAACTCCACCACTTTCTCGCGAAACGCAGCGACAAATTGCAGCTCCAGTGCTTTCAGACGCGCTTCACCGTGGCCGAAAGTAATCGACCACAGCAACAGGCTCATGGGCCAGCGCGCGGCGCGCCCGTGAATAAACAGTCCGATTCCCACCAGCGGCAGAACCGGCACGACTAAAATCAGATTCTGCGGCATCCGCCTGAGCAAAAACCGCAGAAAGCTACCGAACATATCCTGCTGGTGCAGGGTGCCATCAAGATCAAAAAAGACCACCCGCCGATCAGGCTTCGTACTCAATCCGCTACTCCTCGGGATCGTTGAACCCCATCAACCAGGTAAAAATAAAACCAGCCAATACCGTAATGACTAAACCCGTCAGATACAACATCACTTTGCCGGAAATAATGGTCAGCGCCAGTGGCAGCCCGGAAATACCAAACGTGATAACTGTCGCGACTTTCCAGTAACAGATTAGCGCACCACCGACGGCTCCGCCCAGACACGCACCAATAAAAGGGCGGCCGAGCGGCAGCGTAACACCGAATATCAGCGGTTCACCGATGCCGAGAATGCCCACCGGTAGCGCCCCTTTAATCACTTTTTTCAGCCGCGGGTTTCGGGTTTTAATATACACTGCGATTGCCGCTCCCACCTGCCCCACACCGGCCATGGCTAAAATCGGCAGCAGCGGATTAGAACCATGTGCCTGGATCAGCTCAACGTGGATCGGCACCAGCCCCTGATGCAGACCGGATAACACCAGCGGCAGAAATGTCCCTGCCAGCACCGCGCCCACCAGTAATCCGCCTTTATCAATAGCGATATTAACGCCATGTGCGATGCCGTCAGAGATATAGCCACCGATCGGCTGAAGGATGACAATCGCCAGTGTCGCAGTGATAAGTGTAGTAATCAGTGGATTGAGGATCAGTTCGACCGACTCCGGCAGCCACTGACGCAACCTTTTCTCCAGCCAGCACATCAGCGCAACGACCAGCAATACTGCGATCACACCGCCGCGACCGGGCTGTCAAGCTTCACCAAACAGGGTAATTTGCGCCAGTGCAGGGCTGGAGAGAATCCCCGCCATTACGCCGCCCATGGCCTGAGAACCGCCGAAAACGCGCGCCGCATTCACGCCAACTAAAATATTCATGATGGCAAACACAGCGCCACCAAAAATCGCCAGCAAGCCAAGCACATTAGGATAATCAAGGGCAATGGAACCGGCGATATCCGGCCGCTTGAGCAGATTGATAATGCCCATAATCAACCCCGAGGCGATAAATGCCGGGATCAGCGGGATAAATACATCAGCCAGTTTGCGCAGCGCCCCACTCATCGGCGCAGAGTATTTTGTTTTGGCGCTGGCTTTATTGCGGGCAATCTCGCTTTCATCACCTGGCGAACTCACCGTCCCGGCAGGATTAAGCAACAGACGCATCGCATCCACCACTTTTGCCGCCGCGCCAGGGCCGACAATGAACTGATGCTGGTCACCCTGCTTCAGGTAACCTTTGATACCTTCAAGCGTTTTCAGGCTGGTCAGATCCAGCCGATTATCGTCGTGCACTTCCACACGCACGCGGGTCATGCAGTTTTCCAGTTTGCTGATATTCCGTTCGCCGCCGACACCCTGCAGAATCTGGGAAGCCAGCCGCTGCGTTTTATCCATTGCCATCGCCATGCTCAACTCCTTGAGGTTAATCAGCCAGTGCGGCGCGCAGGAATCCGTTATGTTGCACCAGTCGTGCTTTCGCCTGTGATGCATCAATACCAGCCAGTAGCATGAGAATAGCCGGTTTAACGTCAAAATCAGTCTGAGACAGCGCCAGCTCAGCATCATGGCGTGCCGCGCCCGTGGCCTCGACAACGATCCGGCAGGCACGATCGACCAGTTTGACGTTGGTCGCTTTCACGTCGACCATCAGGTTCTGATAAACCTTGCCACTTTTGACCATCGCCCCGGTTGAAATCATATTCAGCACCAGCTTCTGCGCCGTGCCAGATTTCAAGCGCGTTGAACCGGTCAGCGCTTCCGGCCCTACAACCGGAGAAATCGCGATGCTGGCTTCGCGCGCAATCGGAGAATCCGGGTTACAGGAAATCGCTACTGTGGCGCAGCCCATTTCTGTGGCATAGCGCAAAGCGCCAATGACATAAGGCGTACGTCCGCTCGCAGCTAATCCGACAACGGTGTCCTGAGCCTTCAGGTTCAGATTCTTTAAATCTTCAACACCCAGCGCTTCGCTGTCTTCCGCCCCTTCCACCGCTTTAAGCAGCGCGCCCGGCCCACCGGCAATTAACCCGACAACCATACCGTGCGGAACGCCAAACGTCGGCGGGCATTCAGACGCATCAAGAACGCCGAGGCGGCCACTGGTACCGGCACCGAGATAAATCAGACGCCCGCCAGCCTGAAATGACGCAGCGGCTTTATCGATAGCCAAGGCAATCTGCGGCAGAACCTTATTGATGGCTTCCGGCACTTTGCGGTCTTCCTGATTAAAACAGGCCACCAGTTCCAGCGTAGACATCTCATCTAAATTCATCGTATCCGGATTTCGGCTTTCTGAAACCAGTGCCCCTAAATTAAGATCTGTGTTCATGCTTCTCTCCTGAATTTTTAATTCAAATTTATTACTCAATATTTGAATATATTATTCATCAATGCGAGGAATATTTGCTATTTTAGATAACATAATCCGTAAAATGTGATGCAAGTATTCAGAGACGCCGGGATAAATCCTCAATGAGTTGTATGATCCGTATCCGCCAGCTTTATCCGACGCTGGCGCAAAATGACCGAAAACTGGCTGATTTTCTACTGGCTCAGCCGGAGAAAGCGCGTCATATGAGTTCGCAGAAACTGGCTGAAATAGCGGGTGTCAGCCAGTCTGGCGTGGTGAAATTTGCCCAAAAACTTGGCTATAAAGGCTTCCCCGCGCTGAAACTCGCAATGAGTGAATCCCTGGCATCACCGGAAAACAGTGAGCCGGTGACGGTGCATAATCAGATTTTAAGCACCGACAGCCTGCATGTTGTGGGGGAGAAATTACTGGCAGAGAAACAGTCGGCGCTTCGCGCAACACTGGATATTAACAGCGAACCGCGTCTGCAAATTGCGTTGTCGATGCTCACCGGTGCCCGAAAAATTGTGCTGAGCGGTATTGGCGCATCCGGATTAGTGGCGAAGGATCTGGCGTATAAGTTGCTGAAAATCGGGGTCACGGCCATTGCCGAATCCGATACTCATGTCCTGGTTGCTACCGTGCAGGCGCTGTCGAAAGAAGATTTATTGCTGGCGATTTCCTTCAGCGGTGAACGGAACGAAATCAATCTCGCGGCAAAAGTCGCCCGCGAGAGTGGTGCAAAGGTCCTGGCCATTACCGGTTTTTCACCCAATACCCTGCAACAACAGGCAGACCATTGTTTGTATACAGTGGCAGAATTACCTGCGACCCGCGGCGCGGCGCTCTCGGCCACCACGGCGCAATATTCCCTGACTGATTTGCTGTTTGTCGCGCTGGTTCAACAGGATACAGCGCACGCGCCGGAGCGGATCCGCCACAGCGAAGAACTGGTGAAAAAGCTGATTTGATCAGGATCATTGGGGGCGTGGAAAGGCATGAATGCAGAACCTACACCAGCGCAATTCTGCTATACTGTGCGCCCTGATTATTGACCTGTTTATTGAACATAAGAGAAAACGTCATGGCCCTGCTGATCACACACAAATGCATTAATTGCGATATGTGCGAACCGGAGTGCCCGAATCAGGCGATCTCGATGGGCAATGAGATTTACGAAATTGACAGCGATCGGTGTACGGAATGCGTCGGACATTATGATAAACCAACCTGTCAGAGCGTCTGCCCGATCGACAATACCATCATCATCAATCCGCAACACACCGAAACCAACGAACAGCTTTGGGATAAATTTGTGGCATTGCATCACACGCTGTAATCACGCCGTGATGCAATGCCAAAAATAAGTAGTATTAGTTTTCTATGATTACAGTGGCACAGGCATAACGCCTTTCATCCGCCAGGGTAACATGAACCGATTTCACACCCATCTCGGCCGCCATTTCCGCCGCGCGGGCATGGAAAACCAGACCTGGTTTCCCCAGCACATCATTGACGACTTCAAATTGCTCAAACGCCAGACCGTTGCGGATACCGGTTCCCAGCGCTTTAGCCGCGGCTTCCTTGACAGCAAACCGCTTCGCCAGAAATCGGACCGGTTGCTGATGTTGCTCATAAACCGCCCATTCATTCGCGCACAAAATACGCTTCGCCAGACGGTCGCCACTGCGTTCAATCACCGCTTCGATACGGGAAATTTCAACGATATCCGTACCTAAACCTAAAATACTCATTACCGGCGCGCTTCCCGCATCAGGTTTTTCATTTCACGTACTGCACAAGATAATCCGTCGATAACAGCCTGACCGATAATCGCATGGCCGATATTCAGCTCATGCATTTCAGGCAATGCGGCGATCGGCTGCACGTTGTGGTATGTCAGACCGTGGCCGGCATTCACTTTCAGACCTTTACCGGCTGCATATGCCGCGCCCTGTTTAATGCGCTCCAGCTCGGCCTGACGTTCAAGGTCAGTTTTCGCTTCAGCATAAGCACCGGTATGAATTTCGATATAAGGCGCCCCCACAGCAACAGCAGCATCAATCTGGCGCATATCCGGGTCGATAAACAGGGAAACCAGTATGCCCGCTTCGCTGAGACGGCTGACTGCAACGGTCATTTTATCCAACTGACCAGCCACATCCAGCCCCCCTTCGGTCGTCACTTCTTCGCGTTTTTCCGGCACCAGACAGCAGAAATGCGGTAAAACTTCACAGGCAATACCGACCATTTCATCGGTGACAGCCATTTCGAGGTTCATGCGGGTTTGGATAGTCTGACGCAGGAGGCGTACGTCGCGATCGGTGATATGACGGCGATCTTCACGCAGGTGGACGGTGATCCCATCAGCACCAGCCTGCTCAGCGATAAATGCCGCCTGAACCGGATCAGGGTAAGCCGTACCGCGTGCATTACGCAGTGTCGCAATGTGATCAATATTAACGCCCAACAGCAACTCAGCCATAACAGCTCCAGATTTAAGAATGAATTGATTTATGAATGGAACAAAAAGCTAATTTCTGCAGTTTACACCCTTGAGAGTGGCGGCGTGTAGCCCGGAGTCCGAATTAGCTGGAAGAATTGTCAGAAGGTGAGACAGGTTTTTTGACCTGAAACTGGCGGAAGAGCTCGCGGCTTTTCAGGGGTTTGCCGCCAAGATAGGGTTTCAGCGCCATACGGGTAAAACGCTTGGCAGCCCGCAGCGTTGAGACATCCGGGAATTCACGGCTGGCCAGTGCTTTCAAATCTCTGCCGGTGAAACTGGAATTATCAATCACCAGACTGGCGATAAAACCTTTTTCTTCACGGTAACGGTACGTCATGGTGTCACTGACTTCTTCACCGCTGCCTGCGCAATGCAGGAAATCCACGCCGTAACCCAGATGATGTAAAAGAGAGAGTTCGAACTGACGCAACGCATACTCAGGAGAACCGCTGGCACTGGCGAGATTTTGCAGACAATTGAGATAATCGAAGAACAACGAAGAGTAATTAGCTTCCTGCTCAAGCACCCGAGAAACGAGTTCATTGACGTACAGACCGCTGTAAAGCATCAGACCAGAAAGGGGAAGTGCCAGGGAGACCGGTTCAGCATTACGCAAGGTTTTCACTTCGCCCCGCCCGCTCCAGCGAACCAGTAAAGGCGTAAAAGGCTGCAGGCAGCCTTTTAAATTGGACCGGCGACCACGCGCACCTTTAGCCAGTATGCGAACCCGCCCTTGTCCCTCAGTGAACAGATCCAGCATTAAGCTGGTTTCACTGTAAGGTCGCCCATGCAAAACAAATGCGCGTTGCCAGCCTTCCATAGGCGCGGACCTTATAAGTCGTCTACATAACCCAGACTGCGCAACGCACGTTCGTCGTCTGCCCAGCCGGATTTGACCTTAACCCACAACTCAAGATGGACTTTCGCTTCAAACATGTTTTCCATGTCATGGCGGGCTTCAATGCCAATCGTCTTGATTTTAGAGCCTTTATTGCCGATAACCATTTTCTTCTGGCCTTCACGTTCTACCAGAATCAGGCCATTGATGTCGTACCCACCCCGTTCATTGCTGACAAAGCGTTCGATTTCAACGGTCACAGAATACGGCAGCTCTTCGCCCAGGAAACGCATCAGTTTTTCACGGATGATTTCAGAAGCCATAAAGCGCTGTGAACGGTCAGTAATGTAATCTTCCGGGAAGTGATGAACCGCTTCCGGCAGACGTTTACGCACCAGAGCCGCGATAGTATCAACATTCGTTCCTTTCTCTGCAGAGATAGGCACGATATCGACGAAGTTCATCTGCTCACTAAGGAATTGCAAATGTGGCAACAACTTAGATTTGTCGGTGACGTTATCAATCTTGTTGATCGCCAGCAGAACCGGTGATTTCAAATCACGCAGTTTGTTAACCACCATTTCGTCATCCGGAGTCCAGTGAGTGCCTTCAACAACGAAGATCACCAGTTCAACATCACCGATTGAGCTGCTTGCAGCACGGTTCATCAGACGGTTGATGGCCCGTTTTTCTTCAATATGCAGCCCCGGGGTATCCACGTAAATGGCCTGATAGGGTCCTTCGGTATGGATACCCATGATACGGTGACGCGTGGTTTGCGGTTTGCGGGAAGTAATGGAGATTTTTTGCCCCAATAATTCATTCAGCAAGGTAGATTTGCCGACGTTAGGACGGCCTACGATTGCAACAAAACCACAGTAATTCTTTTCTTCGCTCATTCAAGCTCCAGCTGTATCAGCGCTTGTTCCGCTGCCGCCTGCTCGGCTTTACGGCGACTTGAACCGGTTCCTACAACCGGCTGGCTCAAGCCACTGACCTGGCAGTGGATGGTAAACTCCTGATCGTGCGCTTCACCGCGAACCTGCACAACCAGATAAGAAGGCAACGGCAGATGGCGACCTTGCAAAAACTCCTGTAAACGGGTTTTTGGGTCTTTCTGCTTATCACCGGGACTGATTTCGTCTAAACGACTACGGTACCAATCGAGAATCAGCTTTTCGACGGTCTGGATATCACTGTCCAGAAACACGCCGCCAATGAGTGCCTCCACCGTATCCGCAAGAATCGACTCGCGGCGGAAACCACCACTTTTCAATTCGCCCGGCCCTAAGCGTAAGCATTCGCCGAGATCGAATTCACGCGCCATTTCCGCCAGCGTATTTCCACGTACTAACGTGGCACGCATGCGACTCATATCGCCCTCGTCTACGCGAGGAAAACGATGATACAGCGCGTTAGCAATGACATAACTAAGAATTGAGTCACCCAGGAACTCTAAACGCTCATTGTGTTTACTGCTTGCGCTGCGGTGAGTCAGTGCCTGCAATAAAAGCTCCTGCTGTTGAAAAGTGTAGCCCAGCTTCCGCTGAAGCCTGTTTATTACGATGGGATTCATGAGTTACCAATAGACTAAGAATGCGTCAAAAACTTCAGCATACGGAACAGGCCTGCTTCGCCCTAAGCCAATCCAAAGCTGTTTCGTTTGCAGTGGCTCCCTCTGTTCGTCTTAAATTAAAATTTAAAATCAGGGGAGCCAACTTTTATCGCCCGAAAGGATATTCTACAACGAGTGGAAATATAATGCTGCGCTAATAGGCATCATTAAATTAATGAATTCCACCAATACGGCTTAAACGAACACCGGTAGGCCATTCACCTTCCTGTTTTTTAAAGCTCATCCAAATTGCAGAAGCTCTACCCACTAAATTCTGTTCCGGCACAAAACCCCAATAACGGCTGTCAGCGCTATTATCACGGTTATCACCCATCATGAAATAATGGCCAGCCGGCACCACCCATGTCCCCAGTGGCTGACCCGGTTGCTGATAATAAGCCCCCAGTTGGTCACGTGCACCTGGCACGGTCAGAATACGATGCGTCACATTGCCCAGCGTTTCATTGCGCTGTACAAGACGGATACCGTCTTGCGGCACGTTAGCGGACGGCGGCGTTTCAAAGAAACCACTGCTCGCTTCGCCGCCCGAAGACTGACCAAAAGTCTGCACGAAATCACTGGCAACACCGGAATCATATGTCACAGCCAGCGCGGTGCTGCAATTTTTGCCCGTTTCGCAAGCAGGCTGCACGGTCACCTGCTTGCTGAACGGATCGTAAGTCACCCGGTCACCGGGCAAGCCTACCAGGCGTTTAATATAGTCCACGCTCGGGTTTTGCGGATATTTAAATACCACCACATCACCACGTTTCGGTTCACCGGTTGAGATCAGCTTGGTTTGAGTAATGGGATCTTTCAGGCCGTAGGCATATTTCTCAACCACGATGAAATCACCAATAAGCAGCGTCGGCATCATCGAGCCAGACGGGATCTGGAAAGGTTCATAAATAAATGAACGCACCACAAACACAACTAACAAGACAGGGAATACCGAAGCACAGGTTTCCACCCAGCCCGGTTGCTTCGCCACTTTGTTCAGCGTTGAATCGTCAACAGCACCACCCGTTTCAGCCTTAATTTTAGCAACTTTAGCCCGGCGTGCGGGTGCCAGCTTGAAACGATCAAGGCACCAGATAATCCCTGACACCAGCGTTGCAACCGCCAGAATCAGGGCAAACATGTTAGCCATGCATACTCCCTACGACTCAATAAAGGATTTACTTGCTGTCTTTGCCCACGTGAAGAATGGCCAGGAACGCTTCTTGTGGTAACTCAACATTACCCACTTGTTTCATGCGTTTCTTACCATCTTTCTGTTTCTGCAAGAGTTTCTTCTTACGGCTGACGTCGCCGCCATAACATTTGGCGAGAACGTTTTTACGTAATTGCTTCACGGTTGAACGGGCAATGATGTGAGCACCAATCGCCGCCTGGATAGCAATATCGAACTGCTGACGCGGGATCAGTTCCTGCATCTTCTCAACCAGCTGGCGTCCACGGAACTGGGAATTACCACGGTGAGTGATCAGCGCCAGTGCATCCACACGGTCGCCGTTGATTAGAACATCAACACGTACCATGTCAGAAGTCTGAAAACGTTTGAAATTGTAATCAAGCGACGCATAACCGCGTGACGTTGACTTCAGACGGTCGAAGAAATCGAGTACCACTTCCGCCATCGGGATTTCATAAGTCAGTGCGACCTGATTACCGTGGTAAACCATGTTGGTCTGGACACCACGTTTCTCAATACACAAAGTAATCACGCTACCCAGATATTCCTGTGGCATCAGCATGTGACACTCAGCGATAGGCTCACGCAGTTCCAGAATGTTATTCAGGGCAGGCAGTTTAGACGGACTGTCTACATAGACAGTTTCATTGCCGGTCGTCAGAACTTCATAAACTACTGTCGGCGCTGTGGTGATCAGATCCAGATCGTATTCACGTTCCAGACGTTCCTGAATGATTTCCATGTGCAGCAGCCCCAGGAAGCCACAACGGAAACCGAAGCCCAGCGCGGTAGAACTTTCTGGTTCGTAGAACAGGGATGCATCGTTAAGGCTAAGCTTGCCTAACGCATCACGGAAGTTTTCATAATCATCGGAGCTGACCGGGAACAGGCCAGCGTAAACCTGAGGTTTCACTTTCTTGAAACCCGGCAGCGCTTTGTCAGCAGGCTGACGAGCCAGAGTCAGGGTGTCCCCCACTGGTGCGCCGAGGATATCTTTAATCGCGCATACCAGCCAGCCGACCTCACCGCAGTTCAGAATGTCTTTATCGACACGCTTAGGCGTGAAAATACCCAGGCGATCGGCGTTATAAACCTGCCCGGTACTCATCACTTTAATTTTGTCGCCCTTTCTCATGGTGCCATTTTTGATACGCACCAGAGAAACAACGCCGAGATAGTTATCGAACCATGAATCGATGATCAACGCCTGAAGTGGCGCCTCAGGATCACCTTCCGGCGGTGGTACATCACGCACCAGACGCTCCAGCACTTCTGGCACACCGACACCGGTTTTCGCGGAACAACGAACAGCATCCGTGGCATCGATACCCACGATGTCTTCGATTTCCTGCGCTGCACGATCAGGATCGGCGGCCGGTAAGTCGATTTTGTTCAGAACCGGCACGACCTCCAGATCCATTTCCATCGCGGTATAGCAGTTTGCCAGCGTCTGGGCTTCAACACCCTGACCAGCATCCACCACTAATAATGCGCCTTCGCAGGCAGCGAGAGAGCGGGATACTTCATAGGAAAAGTCAACGTGCCCCGGCGTGTCGATAAAGTTCAGGTGATAAACCTGACCATCTTTTGCTTTGTAGTCGAGCGTCACGCTTTGCGCTTTGATGGTGATGCCGCGTTCACGCTCAAGATCCATTGAGTCGAGGACCTGCGCTTCCATTTCACGGTCGGCTAAGCCACCGCAAATTTGAATAATACGGTCTGACAGCGTCGACTTACCGTGGTCAATGTGGGCAATAATGGAGAAATTTCGTATATGCTTCATTATAAAAGTTTTTCTACCTTGGTATTTCTGAATCATTCGCCATGAACATACAGCGACGGTTTGTAGGTTGGCTGTCTTTCGCCTAAGTCGCAGCATTCTACATGCCAGCACCATGAAAACCTAGTCTCCGCACACCCTAACTCCAGATTATGCGAGCTTTCTCAGGATGAAATCCCCACATTTTCATTTGTTTTCATTACCGGAGCGTCTGTGTGCTTCCTAGGTTTGTCTCAGTCCGGTATTCCATGTATGGGCTTCCTGCCTTTTGGTTTTAGGAAAATCCCCATATACAGAAACGCGTATTGAAACTTAATATATTGTTATAAAAGAAATTACATAATTTCTAACTCATAAAGTTCTCATTCAACTTCTTCCACAAATATCTTTTTTATTTTTAATTCAATCCGGTCACAAGGTTATCAATATGATCAATGAAGGGCGGCTGCTCAGTCAGCATGGCTTTGCCAAAGCCAACTCTTGGATCACTCTGGTCCTGTCTGTGTTGTTGTTGATCGGCGGCGCAGTGCAAATTGCATTTTTGCTGGCCTTTGGCCACACCGCTGAGGGGCTGCATACCGTAATTTTGTCCGCTCTGCTCAGTATTGCCCTGGGGGTGGTGCTCATTCTGCTGCGACGTCTGATACGACCCAATCAATTCTATCAGCTTCATGAAAATGGAATTTTAGTTATAAGCCAAACGGATAAAAAAAATCGTTTTATTCCTTTTGACCGCATCATGGATATATATCGATTCAGAACCGGAAAATACACCCGTCGTATTTTAAATACGATGATCTTCCGTGAGGGAAATAGCAAAACCTGGCATCGTATTACGCCAAACATTGCCAATTCTGAAAGATTAATTGAAGTCATTAAAAACGAACACCTGATGTATCGCGGCCCATGGGCCCTAAACAGGCTGGCTCAGGGGGGAGATATTCTTTTTACATATCTGGTGAATCCACATTGCGGGTGGAAAAGATTTATCGGCGCTAACCTTCTGGCGCTGAACGAAAAAAAGATACATCTGAGCGCGTTGATGTTAACCACCGACGAAGGGAAAATAGTGCCTGTTGAGGATATTCAGTTTATCAGTGGCGGCAGCAACAGCCCGTTAATACGTCTGCTCGATAAACACGGCCGCATCCTTTTCTCTGTAGAGTATACATCGCTTTCTAGCGCAGATCTTTTCATCGCATTGATCGAGCATATGATCCAAAACCGTATACCGGTCAGAAACTAAAAAAATGCCACAGGGTTAGCGAACACTGTGGCATTTTTAAGCACTGTAGGATGCAGAAAGTTAAGAAGGGAGTTTGCTGTCAACCGAATAACGGAAAGCATCAGGAGGCAAACCCACCTGCAAGATGACTGGCTGGTAACCTGCTTTTCCATCGACTTTCGCAGCCAGTGCTTTAGCAATCAGGAAACCTAATCCACCACCCAACACCGCACCAATAACCGCGTATACATCTGCTTTCAGCAAGGCCTGCAACGCACCACCACCCGCAATCACACCAAAGAGCGGCGTCATATAAACCAGCAACGCCGAGCGCAACAGGCTTCCTTCCGGTATCCCCAGTTCAACTTTCTGACCAGGTGCAAGAGGCTCGTTAACGCTGACCTGAAGATTATGTTCAGTCTGCGGCCCTAACTCATTCAATACGCGAGCGCCACACCCTGAACGTGAATGGCAACTACTGCAACCCGCCTGTGTTTCACAACGCAACGTCGCAATACCGTCTTTCCACGACACCACCGTGGCCCATTCTTTCATCATGTAATCACCCTGTATTTCTATTGCGAAGGCAGTTTTTCTGATTAAAAGCTACTTTTCTGAGAAAACGATGCTATCGGCAACACGTTTGGCAGTCGAAGGAGGAAGCTCACCGACGACCGTAATTTCATTGCCATTGCGTATTTCAGTCTGCACAGTTCTGCGCCCTTGCCTGATCAACTGCTCAGAAGGGCCATTAGTTGTTGCACTGACATTGACAGAGAAACTGAACAATCCGTCAGTGTACAGCCGCGATTCTATCGATACGGGCATATTGGGCAAGTTTCGGCGGCTACTTGCCACCTCTGTCACGCCAGCCGGCAGCCATTTTATTTGCCAGTCAAACTTCACCTGCTCAGACGCAGGTAAAGACAGCACAGGCGGTAAACTGGCTTTTTCGAGATCAGAAAGCGTTCCAACAACTTGTTCTCCCTCATCAAAACTGATCACACGGAACTGCTCAAGCGTTTCACCGTCACGATCCAGTAAATCGACACGCATCGGCAATTTCGTCTGCTCATCGATCCATATGACATAACTGAATCGGGTACCATCGCGGGATACAACTCTGATCACCTGACTCAGGCGATCCGCTGTGCGTGCGCGGCCTACGGCGATAAAATCGTAGTATTTGGTCAGAAGAGAAAAATCGCTGAACACGATGGAAGGCAGGGAATCAACGATATGATCGCCATCCAACGTAAAGGGCTGTAAACCGGTCTCAAAGTAGCTGACGTCTTTTCCACGCTGGACAATTTCACGGCGCGGACCATCCATCAGAACCAGTTGAGCGAGGGAAGTTTGATGAGAGACAGCATGACGATAGCGAAAGGAATCAATCCCTTGCTTCGTAATGTTGATAAAACCCATTTCATAATTCAGCGTCTGGGAAGCTTTGCCCATCTCTTGCAGTAACGCCTCGGAAGAAGAATCTGCCGAGGCGATACTTGGAGTAAGCAGGCTGCCCGCAGCTAAACAAACGGCAAACCAAATTTGCTTCATTACTGCGTTTGCGTTCCTAAAGACTGAGTTCCTGGGACCTGAACAGCGGCTTGCTGAGGAGTAACTGGTTCGAGTTGAAGCTGCTCTGAATGCAAGCGACGCTGCAATTCGTAATCCTGCAACATCGCATTAATGCGCTTACGTTGCTCCTGAACATTCTGTTGCCCGCTGGTGGTATTGCCTTCATTTGGCACGCCGAAGCTCACCGGGGAGGCTTTACCCATCATAGGCAACGTATTGAACGCTGGGGTTTCCGGAGAAGCACCCGATGCGTCAGGCTGGTTATAATGCTGAACGCCAACAATCACAGCAAGTGATACACAAGCAGCCACGCCGACCTGAGTCAACTGACTCGCCCAAGGGCGCACCTTCTGCCAGAATGGCATTTTTTGCCAGGTATGAGGCTGAGGTTGTGATTCGGTTGCTGAACCCGGCACCAGTTTTACCGGCTCATTAGCCAGCGCTGCGGCCACACGGTCTGCGATATCCAGATGCACAACGTTCCCAATATCACCACGTAAGGTATCGCGGATCAAATGATAACTCTGCCAGTCTTGCTGAAGCCTGGTATCTATTGATAACGAACTTAACAGTTCGGTATCAATGGCTTCACCATCCATCAGAGCGGAAAGCTTTTCTTTCTGCATGCCTAAGTATCCTTCCTGTGTCCGTCATCTCTAACGCTGGATGAGCGGTTGAACTTTGTTATCAATTGCTTCCCGGGCACGGAATATACGGGATCTCACCGTACCCACCGGACAATCCATGATGGCGGCTATTTCTTCGTAGCTCAATCCATCCAACTCCCTCAAGGTAATCGCCATACGAAGATCTTCAGGAAGTGCTTCAATAGTACGGAAAACAATCTTCCGTAACTCTTCAGACAACATCAAGTTCTCAGGGTTCGAAATTTCTTTCAGTGCACCGCCACTTTCGAAATTTTCGGCTTCATTCGCGTCGACATCACTGGATGGCGGGCGTCGCCCCTGAGCAACTAAATAGTTTTTCGCTGTGTTGACTGCAATACGATACAGCCAGGTATAAAAAGCACTGTCGCCGCGGAAAGATTCCAGCGCACGATATGCTTTGATAAAAGATTCCTGAACCACATCAGGCACATCACCTTGTGGCACATAGCGGGATACAAGGCTCGCTACCTTATGCTGGTAACGAATAACCAGTAAATTGAACGATTTTTGATCACCCTTCTGGACCCGCTCAACCAGAACCTGATCGGCTAACTGCTCGCTCATCCGAGGTAAAATCTCCCCAAAATCTTCTCCGCGCTTAAAGTCGTACTGCCAGCTTTCATCATTATATTCCTGAGCAAGTACTGCTTGGAGTTCACATGAAACATTAAGTTCCACATCGCCGTTGTTTTTTCTATTGAAGTCTCAAGCCCGTGGCTTTTGCACGGGAGTTTAGGCTAACATGAATTTCCCTCTTCTTCTGCAAACATCATACGTTATGCAACCTTCATCTGAATTTGTTAGCGATGTATTGATAATCGGAAGTGGCGCTGCAGGCCTTTCTTTGGCTTTGCGACTTGCAGACCACTGTCATGTCACTGTTCTCAGTAAAGGCCCGCTCAACGAAGGCTCAACATTTTACGCCCAGGGCGGGATTGCCGCCGTTTTCGACGAAGCAGACAGCATTGCCTCACATGTTGATGACACATTAATTGCCGGTGCGGGCTTATGCGATAAAGAAGCTGTTGAATTTATCGCGAGCAACGCACGTCATTGTGTCCAGTGGTTGATCGACCAGGGCGTACTGTTTGATACCGAAACCAACACAAGCTCAGAAGAACGTTATCATCTGACACGTGAAGGCGGCCACAGCCACCGTAGGATCCTGCATGCTGCTGATGCTACAGGTAAAGAAGTAGAGACTACGCTGGTTGGGAAAGCAAGGGCACACGCCAATATTTGCGTGAAAGAACGCTATAATGCCGTTGATTTAATTACCTCAAGCAAGCTTGGATTGCCGGGGACACAACGCGTCGTTGGCGCGTATGTCTGGAACCGCGATAAAGAGCACGTTGAAACGCTCCGTGCCAAGGCCGTTGTACTGGCCACGGGGGGCGCAGCCAAGGTCTATCAGTACACGACCAATCCGGATATCTCTTCCGGCGATGGCGTCGCCATGGCGTGGCGTGCAGGCTGCCGTGTTGCCAATCTTGAATTCAACCAGTTTCACCCGACGTGCCTCTATCACCCTCAGGCACGTAACTTTCTGCTGACGGAAGCACTGCGCGGCGAAGGTGCCTTGCTCAAACGCCCGGATGGCACCCGTTTTATGCCGGATTTCGATGAACGAGGAGAACTGGCACCGCGCGATGTGGTGGCACGGGCCATCGACCATGAAATGAAGCGTCTTGGCGCCGACTGCATGTATCTCGATATCAGCCATCGCCCGCCGGAATTCATTAAGCATCATTTCCCGATGATTGATGAAAAGCTGCAATCACTGGGTATTGATCTGACCAAAGAGGCGATCCCGATTGTTCCGGCTGCGCATTACACCTGCGGTGGCGTAATGGTTGATCAGCACGGGCGCACCGATCTCGATGGTTTGTATGCGATTGGCGAAGTCAGTTATACCGGCCTGCATGGCGCTAACCGTCTGGCCTCTAACTCACTGCTGGAATGCGTGGTTTATGGCTGGTCGGCAGCAGAAGATATAATTAAACGTCTGCCGCATGCAAAACTGGCGACAAATATTCCGCAATGGGATGAAAGCCGGGTGGATAATTCCGATGAGCAGGTGGTCATTCAGCATAACTGGCATGAATTGCGGCTGTTTATGTGGGATTACGTAGGGATTGTACGCACGACAAAACGTCTTGAGCGTGCGTTGCGCCGCATCATGACGCTGCAACAGGAAATTGACGAGTATTATGCCAACTTCCGTATTTCCAATAATTTGCTGGAATTGAGAAATCTGGTGCTGGTTGCCGAGTTGATCGTCCGCAGTGCCCTGGAACGCAAAGAGAGTCGAGGACTGCATTTCACGCTGGACTATCCTGATCTACAGGAAAATCCGCAGCCGACCATTTTGCAGCCGTAATATTTGCAGCAATGGTATCGGGAAAGTGCGAAGGAACGCACTTTTTGAAAGCCCAGCCATCCGCTAATAATTCAGATAAAAATCAGTAATCAGCGCACAGAATGCTTCGCTGTAAACGCCTTCCGATTTCCGCAGTGCCAGTTCCTCGTCAACCCTTTCAACTGATTGCCTTGATAAGGTCAGCACTAGCCGGTTAAGCGGTTTTCCCGGTCGGTCGCGTACGGCCATCCGCCGTGCACTGAACCAGCCTTTTCGATGAGCCAGAGTTTCAAACGCCAGCCCGATGTCGTACGGCAAAACAACACTAAACAATCCCTCTGGCGTAAGCAGCTTATTTGCGCATTCAAGCAATGCATCGTGCGTCAGAGTTTCGGTGTAACGGGCGGCATTTCGGGCTTCATCGCGACAGGCAACAGCCGATTCAAAGTAAGGCGGATTACTCACAATCAGATCGTATTCAGCCTGATGTTCGCCGGCATAAACATTAATGTCCTGCGCATACACCGCCAGCCTTTGCGCCCAAACTGAGTTGCGGAAATTCTCCTCAGCCTGCGCCGCTGCGGAAGGTTCGAGTTCGACGGCATCAATAACAGTTTGAGCATTACTGCGTTGCGCCAGCATCATGGCAATCAGGCCGCTGCCGCAGCCAATATCAAGAACACGTCGTGCATGGCTAACCGGCGCCGTGGCACCGAGCAGGACACCATCGGTACCGACTTTCATCGCGCATCGGTCATGTGCAACGAAAAACTGCTTAAAGGTAAATCCATTACGCCGTAAAGGGTTTGCAGAACTGACTACTTTTGTCACTAATTTCACCGTAATTACGCCAGCCAACAGGCCTGTAAACGAAAACTGTCGTAGCATAGGGCAAAGAGAAGCAGAGTAAAAGCCACGCAAACCGCTTAAATAGGTGAAGATCGCGTCTAACACGTCTATAATCGGCGCCCCAAGTAGAGGTAGACCATGACTGTAACCACTTTTTCCGAACTCGAACTCGATGAACGCCTGATTGAAGCCCTTGGCGACAAAGGCTATAGCCGTCCTACTGTCATTCAGGCAGAGGCCATTCCGCCAGCAATGGACGGACGCGATGTGTTGGGTTCGGCTCCTACCGGCACCGGCAAAACAGCGGCATTCCTGCTGCCTGCATTGCAGCATTTGCTGGATTTCCCGCGTAAGAAATCTGGTCCGCCACGAATTCTGATCCTCACGCCAACCCGTGAACTTGCTATGCAGGTTGCTGAGCAGGCGCGTGAGTTAGCCAAACATACCGAACTGGATATCGCCACCATCACCGGCGGTGTGGCTTATATGAACCACGCCGAAGTGTTCAGCGAAAACCAGGACATCGTTGTTGCGACCACCGGTCGTTTGCTGCAATACATTAAAGAAGAAAACTTTGACTGCCGCGCAATCGAAACGCTGATCCTCGACGAAGCCGACCGCATGCTGGACATGGGTTTTGCTCAGGACATCGAAACGATTTCCGCCGAAGCACGCTGGCGCAAACAGACGTTGCTGTTCTCCGCAACGCTGGAAGGGGAAGCCATCCGTGAATTCGCAGAACGCATCCTGACTGAGCCGGTGGAAATCGAAGCTGACCCGTCACGCCGCGAACGCAAAAAAATCCTGCAATGGTATTATCGTGCCGACGATCTGGCGCATAAAACCCGGATGCTCATCCATTTGCTGAAACAGGAAGATGTCACTAAATCCGTGATCTTTGTGCGTAAACGCGAGCGTGTGCATGAGCTGGTTGCGTGGTTGCGCGAAGCAGGGATTAACTCCTGTTATCTTGAAGGCGAAATGGTGCAGGTGAAACGTACCGAAGCCGTCAAACGTATGGTTGAAGACCGCGTTAACGTCCTCGTTGCGACCGACATTGCTGCCCGTGGCCTGGATATCAACGACATCAGCCATGTCTTCAACTTTGACCTGCCGCTGACCGCTGATATTTATCTGCACCGTATCGGCCGTACCGGTCGTGCTGGTCGTAAAGGGACCGCGATTTCTTTCGTGGAAGCGCATGACCATCTGCTGCTCGGCAAGATCGGCCGTTACCTTAACGAGCCGTTGAAAGCACGCGTACTGGACGAGTTCCGTCCAAAAACGAAAGCACCGAGCGAGAAAGTCACCGGTAAGCCGTCGAAAAAAGTGCTGGCGAAACGTAAAGAGAAGCAGAAAGCGGCGCAGGAAAAATCGAAGGTGAAAGTTAAAGTTCGCCATCGTGACAGCAAAAACGTCGGCAAACGCCGTGTTAAACCTGACGCTGTAAAAGACGCTGCTAAATAAACATCAGCCTGATTTGATGCAAAGAAAAACCGCCCTGAAGGCTAATGCCGGTCACTTAAGGTGACCGGCATTGTTTTTTAAGGGATATTTCGACCTTTTTTCTCTCACTTCCCTCGCATATTCACGCTCACGTCTCGAGGGCAGTTTTAGCATCGCTGCGTTGCTGTAAAAATGCTTCAGATGACCCGGGATGGCTCCCGCTGATGCCCACGGCAGCCCGAT